>JANOJB010000245.1:0-24899 GCA_031407985.1 Pseudomonadota bacterium
CGCGTTACCAGGGGTGCCGGTTCACGCGCCGCGGGATTGACCATGACCTACAAACTGCTCAAAGCTGCCGAGGCAACCTGGCGTCGCCTCGATGCTCACGCGCTCATACCTCTCGTGCGCGCCGGCGTTCGCTTCACCGACGGCAAACAGAGGGAACGAAACAAGGAGGAGATCAGGCCCGAGGAGATCAAGAAGGCCGGAAAGATCGCTGCTTGATCAGATTTCGATCCACAACTCTTGACGATATCTCCGTTGGTCCGCTCCACAGGGACTGCGGGGGTGCCACAAATCCTCAACGATTCCCAGTGCCGAGGGTGGGGCTCGAACCCACAAGCCGCTTTCGCGGCAGCGGATTTTAAGTCCGCCGCGTTTACCATTTCGCCACCCCGGCTTTGTTGAATAAGCGTTCGCAGCCGTGGCTCAGTCTATCGCAAAGGACGGGTGTGAACCGCCCGGTGTAGGCCGAGCCGATGTTGCCGGTGAACCAGATGTTCCCGTCGGGACCGGCGGCCGTTCCCGCCGACCGTGATGTTGCCGGGATGGCTGTCGGCTGTCGGCGGTCGCGATCGGGAACTCGGTGATCACTCCCGCACCGGTCGCCCGGCAGGCTCGGTCGCGCAAGAACTGGCAGGCCATGAAAAAAGCATTGGTGACCCGCGAAGATCACCTGGAGCTGTGGCTAAATGGTCGAAAATGACCGCACCTAAGGGGAAGAGAAACCGAATGAAGCCCTTGCCCCAGGTGTCGCCGAGAGTTACTTTGCGACGGTCGAACGGGGAGTGAGCTCGACGACCAGGAGGGCTGTGAGCGTGACCACACAGGAAGCCTTGTCGGCATGGACGCGGGCATCGGCAGGAAGGGAGCTGAGGAGGTACATGGGATCACCTGCGGTTTTACGAAGCCTGACGTTGTGCTTTCTGGTCGCGATCGCCTCGGCTTGCGGCGGCGGCGCCGCCGGAACCGGCAGCGCGGGGACCACCGGCGGGCAGGGAGCTGCCGGGGCTGGCGGTACCACCGGCGCGAACGGGACGGGTGGGACGCCTGCTGGGAGCGGCGGTGGTTCCGGTACGGGCGGAACGGGCGGCGCGGTCGTTGACTCCGGCGCGGATGTTCCCGCTGCGGTGGACGCGGATCCCGACGCTCCGCCGTGCAGCCCCACCAACTACCTCTTCGATTGTGCGGAATACTTCGCGTGCGATTCCCAGGCACTCAGGTGCACCAAACGTTGCTCGAGCTCACAGCCCTGCCACGGAGGCTGCTGTAAGGATGGGATGTGTCAGCTCGGGACGGAACAAACGGCATGCGGTCACGAAGGCGCGAGTTGCGGAAATTGCACGAGCAGTTTGCTGGGAGGAGCGACCGGTTCCCGATGTCGAATCTATCCGACCATGGACAGTCCTCCCTTGCCGGGTGGGTATTGCTCCTGCAACGACGTCAGTGATTGCCCGACGTCCCAGCCGCACATGTGCGTCACCCAGTTCGGAACCAGCCGTTGCTGCTTCGCCACGAACGCGAGTTGCTCGCGGGCCGCGGACTGCTGTAGCGGGGTGTGCGCCGTGGGCCGGTGCGGATAGGCAGAACCGATCCGCCAGGGTTCGATCAGAGTAAGATCGTGAAGATGAGTCGCGCGCGTGTTCCCGCTGCTGCTTGGGTTTGTATCGCTACGGCCATCGCGATGGGTGGCTGCGGCTCTCCCGGCGGTGCGACCGGACGTGCGGGGTCGGGTGGCGGCGGCGGCGGATCGGGGGGAATGATGTCAGCAGGCGCGGCAGGTACGACCGGCGCCGGCGCCGTTCTGGGGACAGCCGGTGGGATGGCGGGGATGGGACCGGGCGGCACCGGTGGCGATTCGACCGGCTCGGCTGGTACGGGGGCAGGTGGTCTTGGCGGAGGTTTGGGCGGGATGGGCGGTAGAGGTGGCGGGAGGGGTGGCGAGACCGCAGGCGTCGGTGGTGGCGGAGGGATAGCCAGTGCGGGGCGAGGCGGTGGTGCAGGGGGCGGTGCGAGCGGTGCTCCTGGTGCGGCGGGTGGTGGCGGCACGGTGGCGGGTTCGGGCGGACGCGGCGGTTCGGGGACCGGTACGGGGGGCAGGGGCGGTACTGGCGGGACATCAGGCGGCGGTGGTGGCGGTGTAACAGGCGCGAGTGGACGGGGCGGCGCCGCGGGCAATGGGAGCGGAGGCGGCGGGATCGGTGGTGGCACCGGTTTCCCGGCTTGCGGTATGGGTGCGATCGGCGGGCGAGCGCCGGCGACACTCTCGTTCTCGGTGACCAATTACAGGAGCCCCAACCCCGCTGCGGGGCCAGGGGCGGTCGCGATCGGCGACTTGAACTCCGACGGCCGGCCCGATCTAGCCGTCGCTCAAAGTGGCAACGGGTGGGTGACGGCGTACCTAAACAACGGCAACGGCATGTTCGACAGCGGAACAAACTACGTTAGTCACGCCGGGGTCAGTCACATCAGCGTTGCCGATCTGAATATCGACGGGTGGGCAGACATCGCTGTCGCCGATGGCTGTTCTCGGTCGATGTCGGTCCTCCTGAACAATCGAAATGGAACGTTCGGCGCTTATGTCAGCTACGAGACCGGCATTTGTGGAACGTCCGTTGCGCCGAGCGATGTCAACCGCGACGGCAAGATCGATCTGGTCGTCGCCGACTCCGGTGACACCAACAACAACGACAGCGGCGCAAATGTCTTCCTTGGACGGGGAGACGGAACCTTCGCCCCCGGAATCCGATATCCCGCGGGCGTCAGACCGTTCTTCATTTCGGTCGCCGATCTGAATGCCGACGGCAAAGTCGACCTTGTGGCCGCGAACATTGGCTTCGGGCCCCTCGCTGGAAGCGCTGTGAGTGTCCTGCTCGGCAATGGCGATGGAACCTTCATGGCGCCGGCGTCGTACCCGACCAGCACGCGTGCGGATATGGTGGCGGTCGGTGATCTCAATGGCGACGGCAGGCCTGACATCGCAGCGGCCCTTCCCGCCCCGGAGGGCGGAAAAGGCTCGGTTGTCGTGCTAATCAACGCCGGGAACGGAGCCTTCGCTGCTCCGGTCAGCTACGATCCGGGCGCGAACCTGAACTATTCGCCGAATGCGATCGCGCTCGGAGATTTGAACGGCGATTGCCTGCCCGAGCTCGTCGTGGACAACGGAGTCGGGTTGATGGGCACCGTGACCGTACTGGTCAACAAGGGGAACGGTACGTTCGGCGATCCAGTGAGCTTTCCCGCCGGCTTGGGGCCTCGATCGATTGCGCTCGGTGATCTGAACGACGACAACCGGACGGACATCGTGGTCGCCAATTACACCGGCGGTAGCGTGGGAACTGTCACCGTCCTACTGAACACCTCGCGCTGACCGTAGCCCGTCCCGACGACGGCGGGGAGGCGGGGACGGGCCTGAAACTGAGGCCTCTTGCGGAAAGGCAAAAGGCGATGAGCGACGAGATCGTGAAGTTGCCGAATCGGTGTCGGCGTCCAGGCCGGCAACGTGTGGAGCCGTGCACCGGTCGTGTTGCGCGGATTGTCGCCAGACGTCTCCGGTAGCTTATCGGTAGCTTAAGTACGGAGTTTGGTACCGTTTCGAGTGATCGGCCCTTCCGTCATGCTGGCCAAAAACCTAGAAATTTTCAACATTTGACCACCTGGAGTGATCAGGTGCGATCAGACGCGATCGGATTTTAAGTCCGCCGCGTTTACCATTTCGCCACCCCGGCCGGCGCGCAAAGGGTATCCGACTTCGACCGTTACGGCACGGTCAAGGTCCGCGCCCGTCCTGTCGATGATCGATCGGCGATGATCTCACACGCTGCTCACGCGGCGCGGCAGCACGCGCATGGGGAACGCCGCGCGCGCGGGTCCATCACCGTCGAGTTCGCGCTGATACTGCCGCTGTTCCTGGCGCTGGTGTTCGGAATCATCGACGGCGGCCGGTTAATGATGGCGCGCTGGATGGTGTCGTATGCCATCGAACGGGGCGGGCGCGTGGCGTCGATGCGCGGGACAGCGACCGTGGCGCAGGTGCAAACCGCCGTGGTGCAGTCCGCGCCTTTCATCACCATCGTCGCGGGCAACGTCAACGTGGCGGTCAACAACGTAACCGGATCGACGGCGTTCACAGCGCGCCAACCCGGAGACGAAATTCACGTCTGGACCACGTACACGTACAGCCGAATTCTGCGATTCGTGTTCCCGTCGGCGACGATCAACATGACGGCGACGACCCTGACCAAGGTGGAATGACCGACGGACGACGGGTTGGCTCCCGGATCTGACCGACGAAACTTGCCCCCGGCCCTGAGCGGGCCCCGGGGCGATGACCTACCTTCCGCGCATAGCCAGCTTGGCCTTCACGCGGGCGGTGGTGCCGGTGCCCTTGGGCATCAGGTTGCGCGATGTCATGTAGCCGATGGTCGGCTGGTAGTCGATCTGCAGTTCCAGTTGCCAGGTCGGATTCACGGGGGTGGTCTTGCACGTCGCCGTGACTGTCGTTTGCGTCGCCAGGTAGATCTGGTTCATGTACACCTTGGCGGGCCCGGTGGCGCCCTGCGCGTTCGCGATGGCGGCGTTGACCTGTGTCGCCTGGGCGCAGTTCACCACGGGCGTTTGCGACAACTTGCGGACGCCTTCTCGCACGGCGTCGGTCGCCGTCACTTTCACATAGAAATATTTTCCGTAGTCGAACATCCCCAGCAACAGCAGGACCAGCAACGGGAGCAGCAACGCCAATTCCAGCGCGGCCGCGCCGCGTTCGCGCCGACGGGGATCAGGCACGCGGGCGCGTCGTGAAACGTGGATCCCTGCAAGACGCATTGCCCCCCTAACATCGGCAGGAGGGCTGGACTTCCTGAGCGTGCGGCGTGCCGGGCGCCTAGAAACGTCCCGCGATCGCCACGCCGCGCGGCGAGATGACGATTCGGGTGGGCGCCGCAGCCGATCGCCAGATTCCCGTCGATGATGCGCGATCACCCGGCGCGGCGGCGGGCGGCGTTCTCAGCAGGATGACGCCCGTTGTCGCCAGCGCGGCGCCGATTCCGATCAAGGGGACGCCCAAGCGCCAGGCCGGCTGTTCGTACAGCTTTTCGCACTGGACACCGCCGCCCGAAAAACAAGTGCCTTCGCCGTCGTCACGCGTGAAGGCATACACCCCACCGGCCAACGCCGCGGTCGCGCCAGTCAATGCAACCCACGGCAACACCCGGCGCCACGTCGATCGCTGGTTTCCGTTCAGGCCTGCCGTCTTGTCGTCGATTTTGACATCCACCGCGCCGCCAGGGGGCGGGGACGGCGCCAGAGCCGGTGGGGCCAGTGACGTCGGGGATCGGGTCAACGTGGCTTTGAGCGACGACGCCGCGACGTTGGCCAGATCCGCGGCGTCCGCTTCGGTGCAGATGTCGCAGGTGTCGTCGCGCGCGGCCACCGCTGCACCGGACTGCGTGTCGACCAGCTCGAGATGCAGGCGGTAGGTGCTGGTATCCAGCTGACAAGTGCCGCGCAACCAGTACCGGATGTCCGCGATCTGAGCCAGCCGCCGCTCGCAAACCGGATCGGAGCAGGTCCCCAGGGCCGCGGTCGCGCGGGCGCGGGCCAATTCGGCCGCTGACACGACCTGGGCACCGGACGCCGTCAGTCCCGCGGCCGCCGCGTCTTCGAGCTTGATCCTCAGATCCGCGGGCAGGTTCGATGGACCGACGGTGCCAATGCCGATCTTTCCCACACCTGCCGGCGTATTTGCCCTGACCGATCCGTCGGTCGAGGCTGCAGGTGGCTGCTGCGCGAACGCGCCGGTCGCGACCAGCATCGTCGCGACCCATGAGATTCGTCCGGCAATCCTCGGCACCCGGCCATGGTCGGAAGGATCGCGCGGGATGTCAACAACGTGATATCAGGCGCGACCAGAAGGCGCATCCCGTGCTCCCCCGTTTGGTGACGCCGGCCAGCCTTGGCGGCAGTCAAGATGCGCGGCCGTTCCGTCGATGATCGAAGAGCGATGATCTCACTGCGACCTCGCCATGCGCAACGCCCGCGGCCATACCGTGAGGCGGACAGCGGTACGATCGCGGTGGTCGCCGCGTTGGCGTTCGTGGCGCTGATCGGCATGGCGGCCCTGGTTGTAGACGGCGGATATCTGGCGACGCGGCGACGTTCGATGCAAGGCGTGGCCGACGCCGCCGCGCTGGCGGGTGCGTTTTCGCTGCCCACTTCGGCCACCGCGATCAGCCAGGCGCGGGCGAACGCGACGGAAAACGGCTACACCAATGCCGTCAATGGCGTCACCGTGACCGTCAACTCGCCATACTCAAGCGACGCGCGCCGGATCGAGGTCATCGTGCAGACCAACGTCCCGACGTTCCTGGGCAAGGCCCTGAAGATCAACGCCGGAGTGGTGCGGGGCCGCGCCGTTGGCAAGATCGATCCGGCGGCGGCTGCGGTTTTCGCCGGACAGACCGCCTGCGCGGGCCAGGTCAGCGGCGTCGACATGTACATCAACGGTACGGGGAACATCATTACCGGGACCATTCACAGCAACGGCTCGCTGATGATGGGGGGCGACGCCACCGATCAGTATTCAGCAGTGGAGTATGGAAGCGCTTGCGGCCTGCCACAGATGAACGGTCCCATGCAGATAGCCTCGGGACCGACGGGGACATCGTCGCAGCCCTATCCATTTTCATACACGGCGGCCAGTTTTCCGTGCACCTTCACCGGACCCCTCAACGCGACCTTCGACGTCACACAGGCCGGAAACTGGCAAAGCGGCGACGCCTGGAGCGGCGGCGGCGTGATGAAGCCAGGCGTCTATTGCGCCAACGGCGCGGGAGCGGGGATGCTGATCGGCGGCAACAGCGCCAGCGGCAACGTCACGTTCGTCGCGTCCGGGCCCATCCAGGTCAACGGGAACGTTCTGAACTACACCGCGTTCAGTAACAACATCCTTGTCTACTCATCCTCCGCCGCGAACAACGCCGTTCAGTTGGGCAATCAGAATCTGACCTTCACGGGGTCGATTTTCGCCCCCAATGGGGTCGTCCTGATGAACGGCCAGAACCACGTGATCAATGGCTCCATCGTGGGAAACAACGTCGCGCTCAACGCGACGAACTTCACGATCAACAGCGGGCCGGGGGGAACGGGAATCCCGTATCTCAGCGAATAAGGCCGCCCGTACGGCTGATTCAACGAACTCGTTCCCAGAGTAAGGCGGTCCCTGCCGCGCCAAGGCCCTGCGACCAACGGATATTTTTTCTGGACCTGCACGGAGCGGACGGCTTGTCGAACGACATCGTCGCCGGTGAGCCATAGATCCGGCGGATCAGGGAAGCCCGGGCGTGGACATTTGCACCTCGTACACGGCGTGCAACGTGGTGACATACATCGTCTTGCGATCCGAGCCACCGAATGTGCAATTCGAAGGCGCGACAGGAAAGGGAATACGTCCCAGGAGGCGCCCGGCGTTGTCGAACACGACGATCGCCTTCACATCGTCCGCGTTGTTGGTCACGTACAGGTTTCCCGTGTCGTCGATGCAAATACCGTCGGGCACCTTGAACCCACCCGGCACCCGCGCTCCGTCAATCAGAAGCGTCTGCGTGCCCAAGGCGCCGCCTGCATCCACCGGCAGCTTCCAGACCTTCCCTTGAACGTCGCTGCCGACGTACAGCGTTCCGCCATCGGGCGACAGCGCGATGCCGTTCGGTTTCTGCAGGTCCAGCACACGGTCCAGTTCCCCTTTTGGTGACAGGCGGTAGACGCCCATCGGGGGGTGCGGGGTTCCCGGGCGCGTTCCCCAGTCGCTGTCGGTGAAGTAGATGTTGCCATCACGGCGAACCACCAGATCGTTGGGAGCATTGAACGACTGCCCCGCGGCGCCCGCCGGCCAACGATCGGCAAGGACGGTCAGCTTTCCAGTGGCCGGTGAACTGGAGCCAGATTTGCCGTCGGAGGCCAGGCGAATAAGGCGACCGTTGTACCGTTCGCACGCCAGCAGTAATCCCGACGCGTCGACGGCCAGACCGTTCGTGCTGGTCGGGCCTGACGTGGGGGACGCGAGATAGGGAACGACCGAAAATCCGCGCGCACGGGGATCGTATTTGTAAATGTGCGCCCCGGGCGCGTTGGCTTCGACGACATCGGAGAACAACAGATAGCCGCCGTCCGCGACCCAGTAGGGACCCTCCAGAGAAACGAAGGACACGTCATTGGGTAACGGCGCCGGCGTTCCAGCGCCGGGGAACAATTGAGGCGCATTCGCGCTGGCGGCCGACAAAGGCGCAGCCGCCGGTTGACCCACGGGCGCCTGCGACGTGGCGCAGGATGCAGCGAACGCAATCACGGGAACCACACGAGAAACGACGCTGGGAAGGAGGCCAGAAAGGCAAACAGAAAGGCTGTGGCGGAGGTGAGTCATGTGCGAGATGAAATCACGGACAGGGTGCGCCGCGCCATACCTCACACTGCATCCATTTCGAATTGCACCGGATTTCCCGATTACGCGCTGCTCGGTCGCCGGTTCAAGTTTCGGCGAATTAATGAACTGGAAACCTGCCCTTAATCTTTGGGGCGTAGTGTATTTCGCACTTGTCGAAAGTGAATCTTCACTGAAAGGGCGAAACATGGCGCGAACGAAGATCATCAGTGGGCTTCTATTGGCGGCGATTACCATCGGCATCGTCGCAGGAGCATCGTTGCCGGCCTCAGCCGACGAACCGGCACCTGGCGCGACCCCCGCGGCACCCGCACCTCCCGACCTCGCGACGCGCGTGGCCGACCTGGAGGCGTACATCACCAACTCACAGCCCAAGGCACTGGCGTCGTCGGGCCCCGGCCACAACAGTTGGATGATGACGTCGACCGCACTGGTGTTGTTCATGACCTTGCCGGGCTTGGCGCTGTTCTACGGTGGCTTGGTGCGCAGGAAGAACATCCTGTCGGTGATGGCGCAGTGTTTTGGTTGCGCGGGCTTGGTCACGATCTTGTGGTGGGCCTTCGGATACAGCCTGACGTTCGCCAGCGGGACACCCGTGCTCGGGGGCTTGAAGTTCGCCTTCCTCAGCGGGGTGACATCCGCGCCCAACACGGACTACGCGTATTGGGTTTCACAGAACGTGTTCTCGATGTACCAGATGATGTTCGCGATCATCACGCCGGCCCTGATCGTCGGCGCCATCGCCGAGCGCATGAAGTATTCGGCCATCATGGCGTTCATCGCCGTCTGGATGCTGGTTGTCTACTTCCCGCTGGCGCACATGGTGTGGGGCATCGACGGCATGATGAACGGTGTCTGGAACCCCAAGGCCACCATCAAGGCCATCGACTTTGCGGGCGGCACCGTTGTTCACATGTCCTCGGGTTGGTCGGCGCTGGTGTTGTGCCTGATCCTCGGCAAGCGGACCGGGTGGGGCAAGCGGGCCTTCGTGCCGCACAGCCTGACGTTGACCATGATCGGCACCGGGATGTTGTGGGTCGGCTGGTACGGATTCAATGCCGGCAGCGCAGTCGCCGCCGACGGGGTTGCCGCCAATGCCTTCACGACCACTACGCTGGCAACCGCGATTGCCGCGGCGGTATGGCCGCTTCTGGAATGGGTCACGCGTGGAAAGCCTACGGTCCTCGGGTTCTGCTCGGGCGCGGTTGCGGGGTTGGTCGTCATTACCCCGGGGGCGGGTTTCGTCACCCCGTCCAGCGCCGTATTGATTGGCGTTCTGGCGGGCGTGGTGCCCTTCTTGGCTTGCACGAAGATGAAAGCGTTCTTCAAATACGACGACGCTCTAGATACCTTCGGCGTGCACGGCGTGGGCGGTACCATGGGGGCGTTGGTCACGGGCTTCTTCGCGACGCCCGAAGTCAACGCGAACCTCAGCACGAACCTGGCTGGGATCGTCGGCAAGACACTGTGGATCGAGCAGTTGAAGGCGATTGGGTTGACCCTGACGCTGTCCGTGGGGGCCACCACAGTGATCGCTCTGGCCTTGAAGGCGATTCTGGGATTGCGACCGACGGCTGAGGCCGAGGAGCAGGGACTTGACGATGCCGATCACGGCGAGGCGGGGTATCACATGGACGAGGGAGGCGGGCACGGGGAACTGGTCGACTTCGAGAGCGTGGGTGCCGTGGCGGTCGGGAAACCAGTGGAGAGCCGGACATGAAAAAGATCCAAGCCATCATCAAGCCACACAAGCTGGACGAAGTACGTGATCGCCTGCGTGAAATCGGTGTCACGGGCATGACCGTGTACGAGGTCAAGGGATTCGGTCGTACCGGTGGAAAGACCGAGGTGTATCGCGGCTCGGCCTACGTGGTGGACTTCGTACCCAAGGTGCAGGTCGAGGTCGTGGTCAAGGACGCAATGGTTGCCGACGTTGTGTCGGCCATCATCTTGACCGCGAAAACCGGAAAGATCGGCGACGGCAAAATTTTCGTGTCGCCGCTGGACGAGGTCATCAGAATTCGAACCGGCGAAAAGGGGGAAGACGCTGTTTAGCCGTCGACGTGCCGACCTGCCGACCTGCATAGATGAATGATTCGCGCGCCCCGAGGTTGCAGATGCGTTCTGCCTCGGGGCGTTTGCGTTCGGGGATGAATCGACGGATTAGTTTCGTGAAATTAATCTGCTGGAAACGTCGGGTTAACATGGCTCCACTAGATTCGCCGAACAGAACATCCCTCGAATGGCTGGATGCACGCACCGGGGGCCATACGGAAGGAAACGAACGATGGTACGGATGAGGCTGCTAGGTGGCGCGTTGCTGGCGGCGTTTGCGATCGCTGTTGTCGCGGTGGGGGCGCTGCCAGCTCTCGCGGACGAACCGTCCGTGCCAGTCGTAGCCCCCACGGGCGCCCCGGCATCGGGATCAGCGACCGCGGGAATTCCAGGAGGCGCGGCGCCGGACGTTGCGGCGCAGATCTCCGATCTGCAGGCGTATGTCACCAACTCCGAGCCCAAGGGTAAAACGCTGTCGTCGTCCGGTCCCGGTCACAACGCTTGGATGATGATGTCGACGGCGCTGGTGCTGTTCATGACGCTTCCCGGGTTGGCCCTGTTTTACGGGGGCCTGGTGCGGCGTAAGAACGTTCTGTCCGTGTTGGCCCAGTGTCTGGGATGCGCGGGGGTGGTCACCATCCTTTGGTGGGCGTGTGGTTACAGTCTGGTGTTTTCGGCCGGAACGCCGTTTCTCGGTAGCATGAAATTCGCCGCCCTGGCCGGGGTGGGCGCGGCACCCAATACCGACTACGCGTACTGGGTGTCCCAGAACGTTTTCGCGATGTATCAGCTGATGTTTGCGATCATCACGCCGGCGTTGATTGTCGGTGCCATCGCCGAACGCATGAAATACGCCGCGATCATGGCCTTCATCGTGGCCTGGATGTTCGTGGTCTATTTCCCGATCGCCCACATGGTTTGGGGGATTGACGGTCTGATGAACGGCGTCTGGAACAAGGACGCCGCGATCAAGGCGATCGACTTCGCGGGTGGAACCGTCGTTCACATGACGTCGGGATGGTCGGCGTTGGTGTTGTGCCTGATCCTGGGCAAGCGGTCGGGCTTCGGCCATCGGGCCTTTCTGCCGCACAGCTTGACGTTGACCATGGTCGGGACCGGGATGTTGTGGGTTGGTTGGTACGGATTCAACGCCGGCAGCGCCGTCGCGGCCGACGGGATAGCGGCCAATGCCTTCACCGCGACCACGCTGGCGACCGCGGTCGCCGCAACCATTTGGCCCGCGCTGGAATGGCTGACCCGCAGCAAGCCGACGGTGTTGGGTTTCTGCTCGGGGGCGGTGGCCGGTCTGGTCGTGATCACCCCCGGGGCGGGTTTCGTCAGCTCGACCGGCGCCGTGGTGATTGGCGTCTTCGCGGGTATCGTTCCGTTCGTTGCCTGCACGAAATTGAAAGGCTGGCTGAAGTACGACGACGCCTTGGATACGTTCGGGATTCACGGTGTTGGCGGCACGATGGGTGCGTTGTTGACCGGATTTTTCGCTAATGCCGACGCCAACGCGAACCTCAGCACCAACTTGGCCTCGTTGGTGGCCCACGGCCTCTGGGTCGAGCAGCTAAAGGCGATGGGCCTGACGATCGTCTGGTCGGTCGGTGGAACCGCGGTGCTGGCAATGCTGGTCAAGGCGGCCATCGGTCTTCGCCCGAACCAGGAGGAAGAGGACGAGGGGCTCGACCTCACCGATCACGGCGAGGTCGGCTACCACATGGAGGAAGACGCGGGTTAGGTCTCTACCGAAGTTGCTACTGAACGGAGTTGGTCTCGTAGATGTCCGAGAAGCCCGTTCGCGTGGAATCGAACAGCATGTAGGTCAGGTCGGGCGACAGCGTCGAATCCGAATCATACGCCCCCGAATTGATATCGGTCAGCGCCACGGGGGGCGCGAAGGGCTCCGTCGTGGACTGACGTGTCGACCAGAAAATGTCGCCCGCTCCTTGGCGGGTGGACGTGAAGAAGATGACCAGCCCGCCCTGTGCCACGAAAGGATCCCACTCGTCGAAGAAGCCGTTCACGCCAGGAACCCGGGTGGCTGGTCCCCACGGCGCGTTGACGCCCGCACTTCGGGCGGAATACAAATCGAACGCGGAAGAGCCCGGACGGTCGGACGAAAACATGATCCAGGTTTCCGAGGCATCGATGCCAGGAGAAAAATCCTTGAACCCGGCGACGTCGGTTTCAGGTACGACCACGGGTACGCTCCAGGCGGACGAACGTGTGGCACGCGATGATCGCCAGATCTTTCCCAGCGTGAATCCCCGGGTGCTGGTGAACCAGATTCGAAGGCCATTCAGCGAGACGGCGGGGCCGTAGTCTTCCAGAGTGGAGTTCAGTTCCGCGACCACCGTCGGGGCGGCCCAGGGATCCGAGGCGGTGGCGCGTTTTGACACCCAAATATCGGCGTTGGCCATGGGACTGACGCCTATGCGGTCCGACATAAAGAACAATTCCAGAAGGTCCCCGGTCACCGTCGGATCGGCGTCCCTGGCGAACGGATCCGACACCGCGGCGACGATTCGCGGTGTCGAGAATCGAGGTGCCTGAGGCCCGGTTCCGTCGGTCGCCGCCCCGTCGGAAGTGCCAATCGTGCCAAGCAATTCGCCCCGACGTCCGCATCCAACCGTGGGAAAGCCCAATATGCTTGTCACGATTCCGGCAGATACCGCTCCGCGGATCAAATTTCGCAAGGCTTACCCCAGACGCTTGGTTGAATATGTGGTTCGGAACCAATCACATCGCCCCTGATTTCCTATATTGCGCAGCGCACCTTGACCGGTATGTCGGGTTTAGTCATCTTAGATGACTGTGTCGCGGTTCGGAAAACAGCTGGCCGGTGACCTGGAAGTTTCTTCCGAACCAACGGTGGCGTCTCGCCCCGACGAGCTTCTTCCCCTGGCGACAGCCGCCGCTGCGGGCGATCCCGATGCCGCCGCAACCCTGATTCTGCACGTCGGGGCGCCGATGCTGCGCGTCGTCCGCAAGGTGTTGGGCCGGGATCATTCGGATGTGGACGACGTGGCACAAGACGCGGTGATTGCTTTCCTACGGGCACTTGCCACCTTCCGAGGTGAGTGCACCGTGGTCCATTTCGCAAGCCGGGTTTCCTTGCTGACGGCGTTGGCCGCCCGCAGGCGCATGCGTGCACGCAACAGATGGGCGGAGCCGGATGGTCAGCCGATCGAGGACATGGCCGACGAGGAGCTTCGTTCTCCGTTGGCCACCACGCTGGCGGCGCGCCGTCGCGACCTGGTTCACCATATGCTCGATGAACTTCCCGATGTCATCGCCGAATCGTTGGCGTTGCATTTTGTTCTTGGATACACGGTCGAGGAGATCGCGTCCGCGATTACCGTTTCACCCAACACAGTGTGGAGCCGACTGCGGTTGGGAAAGCGAGCCCTGCGACGAAAGCTGCAAGGTGACGCTCAATTGGCCGAAATGCTCGAGGTGAAAGCGTGAGAGGTTTGACGGGAGGAAGGACCGACGAGTGTCGGGGAGATCTGCTGGCACGGGAACGAAAGGGCCAGTTGTCGGGCTCCGACTGCTTGGCTCTGCGTGCCCACCTGTCCGAGTGTGGGTCGTGCCGGTTGGCGAGGCAGGTGTTCGTGGATCTGGAAGACGTCAGCGGCGTTGATCTGCGCGATGGTGTTCGGATCGAGCGCATGTCCATGGCGGCGCGCCGGTGGAGCCACCAGCGGAGCCGGTCATACACGCGATTGTCGAAGAGCAGGCCGCGGCTGCGCGCGCTCATGCTGGGAGGTCTGTTGCTGATTCTTGTGGGAGGGAGTGCCAGCGCCACGGCTTGGTGGTGGCGCCATGTCCCCGTGGTTCAGTCGGTTCCGGCTCTGACGGTGGACCCCGTGGCGGTCAGGCGGGCGTCCGTCGATCCGGCCCCAGTGGGTCCTGCGCGGCTCTTGCGCGAGGCCAGCGACGTGCGCCGTGCCGGCGACGCCGAACGGGCAATCGACCTTTATCGAAAACTTCAGCAGCAGTTCTCGCGATCGCCGGAGGCGGTGGTGTCGGCGGTTCCCCTCGGCGGCCTTCTCCTGGACAGGCGACTCCCGCAGGCGGCGCTGGCACAGTTCGACAGCTACCTGGGATCGTCGCGGGGCGGTGTGTTGATTCCCGAGGCTCTCTACGGACGGGGCCGAGCTCTGTCATCGCTTGGTGACCGTAAGGAAGAGCGGCAGACGTGGGACCGCCTGCTCGCCGACTTCCCGGATAGCACCTACGGTCCCACCGCCCGCCGCCGGCTCGCAGAGTTGAAGTGACCCGATTTCGTTTCGGGCGGTTGCGGGCCTTTGCATGGGGGCTTGCGGTCCTTCCGGGCGTGTTGTCGTGGACCTCGGCTTACGGTCAGTCCAAACCAAAATCGGCGCCCTCGCCCGCGGGGGAGGTTGCGCTAGAGATCGCCGTGGTGGGCACGGCCGCTGACTTGCTTCGGATTCGCACGGTGGTCGAGCCGCGCCAACTGCGTGCGGCCAACCCGCGCTGGGTCAGGGTGGCGCGATTCGATCCGATGGAGATCCTGGAGGGGGATCGTGATCAGCGCGGAGCCAGCCTGCGATGCTGGATCGACGCTCTGGATCCGAAACGCACGCGGCTGTACTTCGCCGCGCGATCCGGTCGGCAGTTCTTGGTCAGAGATCTGGAACTGTCGGGAAATTTCGACGAGATCGATCGCGAGTCGTTGTCGCAGGTGATTGAGTTGTCGATCACTGCCTTGTTGGAGGATGAACGGGCGGGTATGACGCGCGCCCAGACACAGGCGCTGCTGGCGAATCGCGAAAAATCCCGCCCGCGTTCCTTGGCCGCGCCGCCCCCGGCATCACCCCCGCAACAGCGCGCTTCGTCGCCTCCTTCAGCTCCGTCAGCTCCGTCAGCCCCGCGCCTCTCGACGGCGACGCCTGCGCCGCCTGCGCAACCGCTGCCGTCGGTGCAGCCGGTGACGCAGGCACTGGTCGTGCCGTCCACCCCACCTGCGCCACCACCCCCACCGGTGAGCGTGGAGGTCTTGGAGCCGGCGCCTCCGGTGATTGAACGAAAGTCTCCGCCCGAGCGGTCGCCATCCTTGTGGGGGGGCGGCGTGTTCTACGGCGTGCACGCGCTTGGTTCGGGACCGTCTTTCGCCCAGGGACCGGGATTGTCCCTGTCCTGGGGGGCGGTCGGCGATCGGCCGGGGATCGGCGCCTGGATCAGCGGCCAGTATCAACTGCCCGAGCGCGAGTTGGGTTCGCGGGTGAGCATTCGTTTCGAGACCATCGCCGCGCGCGGGGGACTTGAGGTCAGGTTACCGGTCGCGCTTCACCACTTGAGTCTGCGGCTCGGGATCGGTACCGATTTGGTCCGCGTTTCACCCCAGCCCGGGACGGTGGACGCGTCGGCGATGCTGACGCCCGTGCGTTGGTCGCAGAGCCTGGTGTTTACGGCCGCGGTCGGCATGCGCTGGGCCGTGGGGCATCACATGTTGTTAGGCGCCAGTCTGCTGGCTGACGTCTTGCCAACGGTCGTTCACTACGATCTGGACGTGGCCGGCAGTACCTCCGAGGTGTACTCACCCTGGCGCGCGCGCCCCGGGGTTGCCCTGGAAGTGTCGCTTCGCTGACCGTCCTTGGGTGTCCTTGGGCTGCACGGGGCTGAGCCTGTTGTTGGGCCAGATCCGGGTAGAATGACCTTGTGAAACCAGAGCAGTGCGGCTGGGCTGTCGAGCCGCCGGGACGGGCGGCGGACACCAAGTCAACGTGGGACCGGGTTCGGGAGTGTCGCTGATGATTGCCAAGGTCACCGTGATCGCGGTCAGCGTCATCGTCGCACTGGCGGCGATAGTGGCGACGCCATCGTGCGGCGATACCCGGTTGATCTCCATCGTCGCCTACGACGCGTCGATCAGGGTTGATGTATCCGTGGACAACACGCAGCCAATCGACATGCCGGTGGTCGACGAGGCGCGGATGGACGTTCAGCCGGTGGACGTGCAGCCGGTGGACGTACCGCCAGTGGACGTGCCGCCGGTGGACCTTGCGCCGATCAGTTGTCCGACGGCATTGGTTGGTTTTGCGGCCCAGACGGGGGGAACGCGGGGAGGGCAAGGGGGCACGGTTGTCTCGGCCGCGACGCCCGAGGCGCTGGCGATGTATGCGCTCATGGACGTGCCGCTGGTGATCCAGATCGGAACCAAGATCTCGCTAACGGAACAGATTCGTGTCCACTCGAACAAAACCATCGAGGGCGTCAGTGCGGACGCGGAAATCACGGGCAGCGGTTTCTACATTACGGGCGTCAACAACGTGATTGTCCGGAGGCTCAAGATAACGAAGGCCCTGAAGACCGATGCCATCGGCATCGACAGTTCGCACCACGTCTGGATCGATCACTGCGACCTTTCCAGCGACAGGATTCTGCCTGAATCATCCGAGACCTACGACGGGCTGGTGGATATCACACACGCCTCGGAATACGTGACGGTGTCTTGGAATCTCTTCCATGACCACCACCGTCCGAGCATCGTCGGCCACTCGAATTCCACCACTGCCATGGCCGAGGATGTCGGCCACCTCCTGGTCACTTACCATCACAATCGGTTCACGAATGTGTCCAGCAACACCCCCCGCGTCAGGTTTGGATCCCTGCACGTCTTCAACAACCTTTATGAAAACGTCGACAACAACGCGATCATCTCGCAGATGAGTGCCAACGTTCTGGTCGAACGCAATGCCTTCGACACAGTCGGCGTGCCCATAACCACGGTCTATGCGGATCCGATTCAGGGATTCGCGCGGTCGTTGGACAACCTATGCATCGCCAGCTGCGGCAGCGACAACATTCAGAGTCCCAGTCAATGGATGCCACCGTATACCTACTTCCCCGATGACAAGAACAGCGTGCCGGCGGTGGTGGCTGGATGCGCGGGTCCCAAGTTCTAGTTGCACCCATCAACTGATCTGTGCAGGCGCGCCGCGCACGTGGGCCAGCAATACCAGCCACAACGCCAGGTCGACGGATTGCCCTGGCGTCGTGGGCAGGCTCGATGCGACACCGGGGTGAGTGGCGCGATCGTCGTGGGGGACGCGCGGAGCGAAGGCCGCGAGCCGCGCGATCAGTCGGTCGAAATTGGCCGTGCTGGACGGCGTAAAGTCCGCTCCCAGGAATCGGTAGTCGACACGGCGTTCGTAGATCATGACGTCACGTCCACCGTCGGTTCGGTGCAGCAACAGGAATCTGTCGCGTGTTGTTGTCGTCCTCCTGGACTCGGTCTGGACCTTCTTGGTCAACAGAAGGCCGCCGGTCAACACGGCGCGCGTCAGATCCACGCGCCGTTCGGATTTCTTCGTGACTTCCGTCTGGGTCGTGACGCGGACGCCTCTTTGCACCAGGAACAGTGACGACGCGGGCACCTCCTCTCGTTCGCCGGCGGTATCGATCGCAATCAGGACGCCCGGTCCGAAGTCCAGTGATCGCGCCAGCAACCGGTCGTCGTCGCCGGGTGCCGCGCGTGGATCGCAGACCAGAACGATCACCCCCAGTTTTTCCAGTGCCGCTGCGACGTTCCGGGCCCGGTCGGGATCCGCCTCGGCCAGCAACACCCGGGGCAAGGGACCCATCAGGCGGGAGCGGACGTCCCCAAGGGCCAGCCCCGTCACCAGTGCCACCTCCCGCGTCCCCTCCGGGAATCCATCAGGCGATGGCGGTGGCACCCGTGCGGCGACCAGCAGCATGGCGGCAGTGTAGCCCCCACCGCGGTTTTTTGCGGTCGTCGCGGTGCGGGGTCTATGATCAATGCCTGCCGATGTTGCTGTTTCCCGCCACCCGGTTTTCCCGGGGCCGAGCGATCGCCTTCGCTACCGCGGTCGCCACCGGTGCGACCCTGCTGGGATGTGCCGAGCCGTCGGGGACGCTGATCATCCTGCAGAATCAGGTCCCTACAGTCGATTCGACGTCCAACGCCTGCACGGTTTCGTCTGATTCCAGTACGCTATCCCTGCAGTCGGGTTTGTTCGACGTCGATCTCGACCGCCCGTATCGCTACTTTGTCTATCCCTTGGTTCAAAGCCGATTACCGTCGATCAAGACAGCCGGCGGCATCGAGCGAAACTCGATCGTACTTTCGGCCGTGCGGGTCGCCATCCAGGCACCGGCGGGCGTCAATCCCGGATGGGCGGCCGGTTGCCCCGGGACGTTCGATTCGCCGGCTGCCGCCGTTCTAGACCCCGCTCAGGGACGGGCGCTGGTCACCCAAGGCTTCCAGACCTGCCACGCGCAGCGGATGAATGAACTGATTGCTGAAGGAGCGATTTCAGGCGATGCGTCCCAGCCGGTCTATTTCACCCTGGAACTGACCGCCGTGGCGGATCGCAGCGGCAGCGAGTTGCTGTCGGATCCGTTTCGATTTCAGGTTCAGGTCTGCGCGGGTTGCTTGCAGTGGATGTATCCCCTGACCCCGACCTGCACGGATGCCGCCAAACCGAACCCTCATCCCGGAAATCCCTGCAATATCGCCCAGG
The DNA here is from genome assembly GCA_031407985.1 of Pseudomonadota bacterium. Lineage (GTDB taxonomy): Bacteria > Myxococcota_A > Polyangia > Fen-1088 > Fen-1088 > FEN-1088. The sequence continues at coordinate 19,000 of JANOJB010000245.1, forward strand.
ATACCGGTCCCGTTCTGTGCTGCACGGACGTCGGGGGCGCCCTGATTTGCCCCGCGCCGGACGCCTAGCGCGAAGGCCGCCCGGTTGCTTGACCCCGGGGGGGTGACCGGGTACAAGCCGAAGGTTCCAATCCATGTTCCGCGAGACCATTCAAAAGATGCTGGACCGTCTGGAATCGCCGGGAGGCGCCGCCGGCATCCTGATGGGATTCGATGGTATGGCGGTGGATTCGTACGTACGTCCCGGTGCCTTGGACGTTCAGACCGTCAGCATGGAGTTGGCGCACGTCATCGCGCAGATACGTCGCACGGCCCACGGCGCCCATATCGGCGCCCTGCACGAGATGCAGGTCAAGACCGACAAAGTCGCTTTGCTGATTCAGTTGGTGTCGGACGATTACTTCTTGGTGTTCGGTGTGCCGCCCGACGCCAACCTGGGCAAGGCCCGGTTTCTTCTGCGCCTGTTGACGCCCCAGATCCACGCGCAGCTGTGAGCCCCGCCCCGGCCAGCGCGACGACGACCATCGACCAGTAGAAAGGACTCCGATCCGCATGAGGAAGCCCAAAGCAAACAACAAAGCGCCTGCAGGAAAGGCGGGAACAGTGGGCAAGATCGGCCCTGGCGCCTCCACGGGGGCGGGACTGGACTTCGAAGCGATTCGGCACCTGGCGTTGATCGCCGATGAATTCGGCCTTAGCGAGGTCGAGGCCGACCCCTCCGGTCATATCCGGATCGCCCGAGGCGCCCCTGGTGTGGGCACCGACATCGGTACGCCGATACGGTCGTCCGCTCCCGCGATTGCGTTGGCGCCACCCGCCCCCGTCGAGGGAGCGGCCGAACCCGGCACGATCGTGACGTCGCCGTTCGTTGGGACATTTTATCGTGCACCGTCCCCCGATACGGCCGTGTTCGTTGAGGTCGGTCAGCGGGTGAAAAAAGGGCAGGTGGTGTGCATCGTCGAGGCCATGAAGTTGATGAATGAAATCGAGGCCGAGGCCGATGGGAAAGTCGCCGAGATCTTGGCCAAGAACGGGGAGCACGTGGAGTATGGGCAGGGCCTGATTCGGTTGACGCCACTTTGAACGCCAGAACGAGAGGCCGAAACCGTTGTTCAAGAAGGTTCTGATAGCCAACCGGGGCGAGATCGCGCTTCGTGTAATACGGGCGTGTCGCGAGATGGGGATCCGCACGGTCGCCGTGCACTCCACCGCCGACGCGGATGCGCTGCACGTTCGTTTTGCCGACGAGAAGGTATGTATCGGGCCGCCCCCGGCACGTGACAGTTACCTGAACATTCCCGTGCTGATCAGCGCCGCCGAGGTGTCGGGCGCGGATGCCGTTCATCCCGGCTACGGCTTCCTCTCGGAGAACGCCCACTTCGCGGAAGTCGTCGGCAAGTGTGGGCTGACGTGGATTGGTCCGCGACCCGACGTCATGCGGTTGATGGGTGACAAGGTGTCGGCGCGCGCCACCATGGCCAAGGCTGGTGTTCCGATCTTGCCAGGCACCGGGGTCATTGAAACCGACGCCGAGGCCGAGGAGGCGGTGGAGCGAATTGGCCTGCCCGTGATCATCAAAGCTTCCGCCGGAGGCGGGGGGCGTGGCATGAAGATCGTGCAGGATCGCGGACGGTTGGGTGCGCAACTGGCGGCCGCGCGGTCCGAGGCCCAGGCAGGATTCGGCAACCCGAACGTCTACCTCGAGCGGTACATCGGGCGTCCGCGGCACGTCGAGGTGCAGGTGCTGGGTGACGGCGAACGCGCGATTGCGCTTGGCGAACGGGAGTGTTCGATTCAGCGCCGCCACCAGAAGTTGGTCGAGGAGGCGCCGTCGGTGGCGCTGGACGACGCCCGGCGCAGCGAGTTGTTGCGCATCGCGAGAAAGGCCACCCAGGCCATCGGATACACGACCGTCGGGACGCTGGAATTTCTGCTGGACGAAGATCGGAAATTCTATTTTATGGAGATGAATACCCGGATCCAGGTCGAGCACACCGTGACCGAGGAGGTCTTCGGCGTCGACCTGGTGCGCGAGCAAATTCGTCTAGCCAACGGGGAGCCGTTGCGGCTGCCCGCCGATCTGCGACCCCGGGGGCATGCCATCGAACTGCGCATCAACGCCGAGGATCCCGTGACGTTCGCGCCGTCGCCCGGGCGCATTACCGCATTGAACTTCCCGGGCGGGTTGGGGGTCCGGGTGGACTCGCACATCTACCAGCAGTATGTCGTGCCTTCACACTACGACTCCCTGCTGGCCAAGCTGATTGTTCACGCCGAGAACCGCCCGGCTGCGCTGGCCCGGCTGCGGCGGGCGCTGGCCGAATTCGTCATCGAAGGGTGTAAGACCAACCTGGACTTTCACAGGCGGCTGATGGCCAACGCGGACTTCGTGGCCGGTCGAATGGACACCCATCTGATCGAGCGCATGTCGCAAACGCCAAGCTGACGGCCCAGGCAGGCTTTACACGGCCCAAGCCGCCGGTAAGCTTCCAAACAGGTGTGCCTTGGTCGGGAAGAAAGACAAATATCTGGCGGCCGCGCAGAAGTTCATCGAGCGCGGACAGCTGGACAAGGCGCTGGGCGAGTTCACCAAGGTCGTCCAGGAGGATCCGAAAGACACGCGCACGTGGCTAAAGATGGCCGAGCTTCACGCGAAGCGCGGGGCCAACGCCGAAGCCACCGAAATCTATCTGCGCACGGGTGACCTGTACGCCGAACAGGGGTTCTCGCAGAAGGCCGTCGCCGTCTACAAGAATGTTCTGAAGCTTTCCCCGGGGACCGTGCCCGCGCACATGAAGCTGGGTGCGTTGTTCAAGCAACTGGGTCTGATGTCGGACGCCGTCCAGCAGATGGAGCTGGCCGCCAACGCGTTACAGCGCACCGACAAACCGCAGGATGCCGTAGCAGCGTTGCGACAGGCGATCGAGATTCAACCCGACAACGTCGTCCTTCGCGTCAGACTTGCCGAGAGCGCGTCCGGGGCCGGACTGACGGAGGAGGCGGTTCGCGAATTCGGCAGGGCCGCCGACCAGCTGAAGGCGCAGGGCCGGACAGATGAATCGCTGCGGGTGTTGGAGCGGCTGTTATTTCATCAACCTCAGAACTTCAGCAAGGCGCGCGAACTGGCGGAGGCATACATCGCGAAGGGAAGTCCCCGGTTGGCGTTGCCCAAGCTTCAGGCATGCCTGAATGGCGATCCGCGCGATCCGCGAACCCTGTCGCTGTTGGCCAAGGCGTTGGAGCAGTTGGGCCAGGTTCCGAAGGCGGTTTCGGTTCTGAAGGAGCTGGCGCGCTTGTGTGGTGATCTCGGTCGCACCAGCGAGCGCGACGCGGCGATCCTACGTGGACTGACGCTGGATCCGACGGACGTCGAACTGAGGGCGGCGGCGGCGCGCAGCCAGCTTCGGGGAACCTCCGCCATCCAAGGTGACGCTACCCCGCCCCCCGCGGGAGTTCCGGACAGGTCCTCCGCGGGTGGGGGCAGCTTCGACCTGAGCGGCGTGGTTCGCATGGCGGGGGCCGGAGCATCGGGCCGGGTGGTCGCTGCCATCGGTGCGGCGGACAGCGGTGCGCACGTCGGGAGCCCGGCAGAGGCTCCCGGACAGAATCCGGACGTCAGTCGCATCTTGGCCGAGGCCGATGTCTTCGTGAAGTACGGCCTGCTTGAGCGCGCGGTCGATCATCTGGGCCGTGTATTCGAGCTGGAACCCGAACAGCGGGACGCCCGCGAACGATTGATAGCGGTGCTGCAGCGCCTTGGACGCAAGGAAGATGCTGCTTCACACATCGAGATTCTCGCGAGGCAGCTTGCGCCCAAGTCGCCCAAGGAGGCCAAGAAATGGGCGGAAAAGGCCCTGCTGCTGAATCCCCATGCGCACAAAGCGCGGGCACTTTTCGACGAGCTGTCGGGCCCCGCCACGGCTCCGTTGCCTGGAATTGCGCTCGACGTGGACGATTCTGGCGTCGAATTGCTCACACCGCCCGCGATCAAGTTCGTCGCGCCCGCGATCCCGTCCGCGCCAAGGAAGCCCTCCACGGTCGGGGCGACTGACTTCGAGCAGTCGGCCAACACGGGCGACGTCTTGCTGGCCTCGGAACTGGACATCGGGGATACCGACCAAGGCTTCGACGAAGATATAGGCGAAGATATGGACGAAGACATCGACGAAGACATCGACGACGGCATCGACTTGATCACTCCGGTGCCAGTCTCGCCGGCAGCCCGGTCCACGCCGTCGAAAACCTCCGGTGCCCCTGCAACCGATTTCGACGAGGCCGTTGATACCGGCGACGTCTTGATTGTTTCCGATCTCGACACGGGAGACGTCGACGAAGACGCCGACCCAGGATTGAACCAGCTCACCCCCTTGCCCTTGCCGCGGGCACCGGAGCGCGTACCGCCAGGTGCCGGGCACCCGCGCGGGGTACTGGCCGCCGGCGGCGATGTCGCCGAATCCGGGGACGCGTTCTCCGAGGCCGCCGAGACGATCGCCGGTGGAATGGAACATCCGGTGATGACGATCGCGGCGATGGACGAAGACGAGTTGTCTGGGGAGATGGAGCAGGTCAGCTTCTTCATCGAGCAGTCGATGTTCGACGAGGCGCGCGGGTTGCTTGAGGATCTGGAAGTGCAGTTTCCGCGTGATCCACGGGTGGCGGCCAAGTTGCGCGATCTTCAGGCATCCGACGCGCGTCTGGGAGCCCTGTTCCTGGAAGCGGCGGTCGCGCCGGTAGCTTCGCGCGGAGCGGTCGTCGGGGCTACAATGATTCGCGGTCCATCCGCGGACGCCACGCCGGCGCCTCGTGCGGTCGTTGAAGGAGGAGATGTGCCAGATTTCTCAACCCACGCCGATCTGGCGGTTGCCTACAAAGGGATGGGGCTTTTCGACGCCGCCATCGGCGAACTGAAGCAACTGTGTCAGGACCCGGGGCGCGAGGTGTTCGCCCTGACAACGATGGGCGAGTGCTACGAGGCCAAAGGCACGTTTACCGAGGCCGTGATCAGATACAAACGCGCGCTGAATTGCGAACAGATCACGCGCGATGAAACGTTGGAGCTGTATTTCTTGCTGGGCGGCGCGTTTGAGCGGCTGGGTGACGTCGGCGAGGCGTTGTATTTTTACGAAAAGGTCGCGAAACGCGATCCCACATTCCGCGGCGTCACCGACAAAGTTGCCGAGCTGAAACCGAGAATGGTAAAGCGGGCTCGATGACGGCTGCCGCCAGCGCCAATCTGGAGGGCCGCGCGGTCGCCTTCTTTCGGGACCTGCAGGACAAGATCGTCAAGGGGCTGGAAGGTCTGGACGGGCGGCCCTTCAGTGAAGATGTCTGGGATCGTCCTGCCGGTGGTGGTGGGCGTTCGCGGGTGTTGGCTGACGGTGGATTGTTCGAGAAAGCCGGCGTGAATTTTTCCGATGTGTTCGGTCACCTGAGGCCCGAAATGGCCAAGGCACTTCCCGGTGAAGGGGCGACGTTTCGCGCCACGGGGGTCTCCCTGGTGCTGCACCCACGCAATCCGCGCGTTCCCACGGTGCATGCGAACGTGCGCTTCATTCAGCGCGGCGCCATGACGTGGTTTGGCGGTGGCACCGATCTGACCCCGTACTACGTCGTACCCGAGGACGCCATCGAGTTTCACCGGGCGCTGCGGGGGATCTGCGATCGCCACCACCATTCGCTGTTTCCGCGCTTCAAGCGTTGGTGCGACCGGTATTTTTTTCTCCCGCACCGGAACGAACCGCGCGGTGTGGGGGGCATCTTCTTCGACTATTTGGGCGCCGGCGCCGAACTGACCGCCGGTGAACCGTCGCCACCACCCGTATCCGAGTGGGAACAGGATCCCGAACGCGTCTTCGCCTTCGTTCAAGATTTGGGCCTCGGGATGATGAACGCCTACGCCAC
>JANOJB010000261.1:0-23633 GCA_031407985.1 Pseudomonadota bacterium
CTTCCGCCGCAGCCGCTTCCGCCCCTGGCTTGCCATCCGCGATTTCCACGCCTGGGCTGCCATCCGCACTTCCCGGCCCCGCGGGCGAACGGGTTCTGTGGCGGGGGACGCCTTCCATGAAATTGCTTCTGGTTGACGCGATTCGGGCCGCGGTCTTCGCGGCGGTGGTGATCGCTGGCACCGTGATCGCCTACCAGCCGATGCTGGGATTCCTGGCCGGGTGGTCACATCAATCCGCGAGCATGGTTAGCGAATACGCGCCCGGATTTCGCCTGGCGGCCATCATGTTCGTGGTGACCGTGGTTGGCCTGCGCCTGGGGCGGCTCGGATGGCAGGCGGTCTCCCTGCGCTACCACCGTTACCGCGTGTCCAACCAGCGGCTGACGATCGAGACCGGCGTCGTCGCCAAGACCCTGGTCGAGGTCGACATGCGGACCGTCGACGACATCCTGTTCCGGCAGGGCATCATGGAACGCCTGCTGGGTTTGGGGCGAATCGACATCATTTCGTCCGAGCCAGGCGGCGCCTCGGGGCAGAAGACCAGCCTGGCGTTGGTCGGTATCCCAGATCCCCGGGCGGTACGCGAAACCATCCGCGACGCCGTGTACCAGGCGACCCACAGCCAGCTGTTCACGCGATCGACCTAAGCCAGGCGACGCAAAGGTGGCTGTTCACGCGATCGACCTGAGCCGTGTGACCAAAAGCCGGCTGGTCAGGCGATTGCCCGGGTCCGCAGCTTGACCCCCGGCGGGCGCCGTTCCTATATGCTGGGGCCAGATGATCGGGGTTTCGGTGGGAAACTATGTGATCGCCGAAAAGATCGGCGAGGGCGGCATGGGGGTGGTGTACAGGGCTTCCCACCAGACCTTGGGGCGTCAGGTCGCGGTCAAGGTTCTGCACGGCGACTCCCACCGCGCGCCCGAGCTGGTCTCGCGTTTTTTCAACGAGGCGAAAGCCGCCACCGAGATCCGCAACGAGCACATCATCGATGTCCTGGACTTCGGCCACACCCCGGATGGTCGTCCCTACATCGTGATGGAATGGCTGGAGGGCGAGAGCCTGGCCGCCCTGCTGGCGCGGGAACCGGTCCTCGAAGATCAACGCGCGCTCGCGCTTCTACGCGGCATCGGGGAAGCGCTGGCCGCCGCGCACGAGCTGGGGGTCATTCACCGCGATCTGAAGCCCGACAATATCTTCTTGCAGCAGAAGGGAGCCCGCGCCGAATTCATCAAGGTGCTGGACTTCGGCATCGCCAAGCTGCTGCAACAGGACGGCCCGAGCGACTTCAAAACCCGCAGCGGCATGTTGCTGGGCACGCCGGCGTATATGTCGCCCGAACAGTGCCGGGGCGCGCGCGACATCGACCACCGCAGCGACATCTACGCGCTGGGCGTGATCGCCTATCAAATGTTCACGGGGCAATTGCCCTTCCGCGCCGAGGGGCTGGGCGAGTTGATCTACAAACACATGTCCGAGGCACCGCAGGCGCCTTCCCTGTTGCGGCCGTCGATCAGCGGGCCGGTGAACGCCGCCATCTTGAAGGCGCTGGCCAAGGATCCGGCGGATCGTTTCGGATGGGTAGGCGAATTCATCGCCGCGATCGAAATAGGACTGGAAACAGGCCTGGAAGCAGGCGTCGGTGCCGCGAATGGCGTCGTGACGGGCTCAGCGGCGTCACCGTCCGTATCCAACAAGACGGCCGGCGGCAGCACTGGCGCGCGCGCGGTTCGCCCCATTTCGATCGACGCTTTCGCCGGCGCGACCGCCGTTGCCCCGGCGGGGTCTCCACCGCCTCCACCTGGAATGTCGGGACCGCGAAGGGGTTTCGCGACCACGCTGTCGCCGCTTGAGGTCGCGCCGGGACCTCCGCAGAGACGTCCACCCATGACGTTGATCGCCGCGGCGCTGGTACTGGGCGTGGTGGGCTCGGTCGCTTGGTGGTTCGTGCGCGGCGCCGGAAACTACCGGCCAGCTGAAACGACTGTCCCCGCGTCACAGCAACGCACGGGGGTCAATCCGCGTGCGCGGGCAACGACCGTCGACCCGACGGCCGTCGCGGCACCGGCATCCGCGGTGCAGGCACCACCGGCCACGTCCGCAGTCCCTGTGCGCGTCGCAGGGGCCGACCAGATCACCAGCCGCGATGCGGGCGCCGGCGGGCAACCTCGCCCGACGGGTCCAGCGCGGGAACGCAGCAATGCCGCGAAGCCAATCGGGGCAATGGACCCGACCGCACAATCCGCCGCGGCCCCAGCCGCCGTTCGCACCGTACGACGACCGGGCAGATTGACCACGCGACAGCACGGCGAAGCGGGAACTGGGGGCGGACCCGCTGTATACAGAGGAAGAAAATTAGAGATCGAAAGGGAGTTCCCATGAGCAGAGTCCACTCGCGTATGTCCGGCAGGGTCGTCGCAACGACGCGGACCCGCCGGCGTTTCGCCAGCCTTGCGCTTGCTACCGCGATGTCGATTGCGTCCACTGCCGACGCCTTCGGTCCAACCCAACCGACACCGACACCGGCACCGGCACCGGCACCGGCACCGGCACCGGCACCGGCACCGCCGCCACCCGCCCCGGCCGCGACACCGTCGGCTCCCGCCGCGACACCGGATCCCATGGCAACACCCGCCGTACAGGCTCCCACGAAGGCAGCGACGGCACCGACAGTCAATCCCGCGGTCGAGGCCAAGCGCCACTTCGAACAGGGAGTCGCGCTTTACCTCGACAAGAACTACCAGACCGCCCTGACGGAATTCCAGGCGGCGCGCCAGCTGTCCCCGTCGGCGACGCTGCTTTACAACATCGGCTTAACGCAGAAGGCGATGTTCAACTACCTGGAGGCGATCCAAACGCTGGAACTGTTCCTGACCCAGACCGCGCGCGATCCCAAGGTCACCCAGGCACGACGGCGCGAGGTGAATCAACTGGTCGCCGAGATGAAGGCGCTGCTGGGCGACATCCGGATCACCGTCCTGCCGGTCGCGGCAAACGTCGCGGTTGACGGGCAGCAGATGGCCGTTCCCCCCGGTGCGCCCACGGCGTTGAAGTTGGCGGCGGGACCTCACACCGTCGTGGCCGGTGCCCCGGGATTCTTCGACCAGGCCATGGCGGTCACCGTCACCGCCGGCGCCGCCCAGGACATCGCGTTCACTTTGGTGGCGATTCCGACCACCGGCCGCATCACGGTCAGCGCCAACGTCGCGAACACCGTGATCGTGATCGACGGTCAAAATTGGGGAGCGGCCCCGATGATCGTCGAACTTCCCGCGGGAGGTCATCAGATCCAGGCGACCGCGGATGGACACCTGGCCTATCAGGGCGATCTGATCGTCGTCGCCGGCCAGGATCGCCCCTTCCAGGTGGCGCTGCAGCCGCTGGCGCTGATCGCGCTTCCCGACGATGCCGCCCGGGAGCCTGTATACAAGAAGTGGTGGTTTTGGGCCGGGGTCGGCGGCGCTGTCGCCGCGGGCGTCCTCATCGCCGTCCTGACCGCCGACACGGAGCAGCCGCTGTCAGGGACGCTAAGTCCCGGCGCTCAGCCGACACGATGACGCCCCATCCACGAGAGGAAGCCATGTTCAGTCATCAGAACACACGGACGACGCGCGTAGTCGCACCGCAGTGTCGCCTCGCAAGCCGCGGAGGTCCGCCAGCGATACTGACCCTGGTCTGCCTGGGATTTCTGGCCATCGCCGGCTGCGACAAACGGCGCACGCAGGTGATGCTGGGAATTGCCACCGACCTCAACGCACCAACACCGTTGGACGAGGTGCACCTCGAGATTTTCGATCTCGATCACCCTCAGCAGCTTCCCTTCATTGATCTTTTCTGGCCCATCTCGGGGGCACTCAGTCAGCAATTCCAGCTTCCCGGCTCTTTTGGAATCTACTCCCCCGACGGAAACCAGACCCGAATCCGGATCGACGTAACGGCCACCGGCGGGGGCACAACCTTGCTGCGCCGTACGTCCACCATGCGCCTGATCGAGGAACAGACCCTTTTCATGCGCATGGCACTGACGGCAGCCTGCATGTCGGCAGCCGACTGTCCCACGGACCAGACCTGCATCGAGGGCGCCTGCCGCGCGGCCGAGGTGGATCCCCGCACGTTCCCCCACTACCAACCCGCGATGGAGGAAACCCTGGCGTGCGACAGCGGAACCGCCTTCATGAACACCAGCACCAAGGAGCTGATGAAACAGTCCGGCCCCGGCTGCGCGGCGAACCAGTTCTGTCGCGAGGGAACCTGTTACACGCCCGTGGCCGGCAAGAAGAAGATCGGCGAAACCTGTTCACCGACGGACGCGTGTGTGCCGGGTTCGATCTGCTTCAATTCCTTCTGCGTCGGCTCCGGCTCGCTGCGCGTGTCGTTGAACTGGGCGGCCATGTCGGACTTCGATCTGCACCTTGTGACGCCCGGGGGCGTGGAAATTTACTATGGGCTACCCGACGCGGCCGGCGCCATCCTGGACGTCGACCAGTGCGCCGACGGGTGTCTTGGGACCACGCACGTCGAAAACATCGTCTTCGCTTCGGCTCCGCCAGTCGGGGTCTATCGCGTGTGGGTCGAAAACTTCGATGGCGCGGCGGCCGCGCCGTTCTCGATCGAAGTCGCGGGAAGCACCACAGCCAATTTCTCGGGCACGTTGCCGATGACGGTGGACGCCAAGTCCCAGGAGTTCACGTTCACGGTGACCGGGCCCTGAGCGCGGGCGTCCGGTCTCCCGTTCCATCGCCAAGGCACAGCTTCGACGCCCCCGGAGTCTGCCCGTGCTACCCGTCGTTGGATCTTCGATACCGCCGGCGGCGAAGCGCCGCGTGCAGGCAAGCCCCCAACAAGAACGCAACCCCCGCGGCGCCCTTCCCACGACCAGCGCCGTCAGCTGCCGACGCGCACGCACAACCGGTCTGCTGAGCGGCGTTGTGGCGGTCCACCATCGTGTCGATGGTCGTCCCGTTGTCGGTGATCGCATGCCCGGCGCCGCTCTCGGCGCGCAACCAGGCGGCCTCCAACGAAGGCAGCGCGTCCAATTCGCCACGTTCGTATCCGGGGCGCCCGTAACACGCGGCTGAGGAAATCGGTTTGTATCGCAGCGTGCGCCCATCGGGCAGCCGCACGCGAATCGGCGCGTCGCAGCGGCTGTACTGCATGGCGCCGCATTCGTAGACGGCATCCGCCACGCGCGCCACCGGCACGTCACCCAGATCGTGGTTGAAGCCGAAGATCGGATCCTTGGTCATTTCCTCGGGGGAAATGAACGTCACCAGCCGCGTGAGGTACGAATGCGCGTCGAACAGCGCCTGCGCTGACGCCAGAGGCGCCACGACGGTCAGATTCAGATCGTCCGTGAACGCGTTTGGATCGAACGGAGCGAATTGGGGCGCGATGGTCTGCCAGTACATCGCGATCTGATTGTAGAAGACGCGCTCGGGTACACCCAGCGCCACCAGACTAGCCGGCTCGGGGATGAATTTTTGCAGCAGCGCCAGCAGCTTGGCGTCGCGCGGAACCCCCTGTGCCGCCAGCTCGTTCATGAACGAGGGCGGTGTCTGTGCGGCGCGCAGTTTGGGCAAATTGAACTTGCCGTCGAACCAGAGCTGACGATCCAGCAGGCGCGCGGTCCCCGCGTATTCGGCCGCGAAGGCGTTGCCGCCCGCCTCGTTCGCCGCTTCCTTCAGCAGCTTGTCGTAGTTGTTGCCACCCGCGAACCAGTCGATCTTGGACTGGTTCACCGCCAGCTCCAGGAAGTTCAGCGGCACTGTGCGTTGCGCGCCCAGCACCCACAGGTTGACCCGCAGATCTGCGATGGCCGCGATGGCGGTCAGGCGCAACGGCACACACGGCGACGGAGCATCGAACCGCAGGATGATGGGACGAATCGATTGCACGTCGAGACCGTTCAGCAGCTTCAGCGCGACGAAGTATTTGTTCTCTTGAACGTACACGTCGATGAGACCGCCAGCCTGATCCGAGATGAAGTAGCTGTTCACGCGCAACCATTCCTTCAGCGCCTCGGGATCCGTCGAATGAATCACGGCCGCATCGAACGGGCCGACCGCGCCCCGGAAAGACACATCGACCGCGCCGGGCGTTGCCGTCGGTGTGGCGACGGAACCGGGCTGGGCGCAGGTGGCGCAGTTCGCGTCTTCGGCGCGCTGCCCGACCGGCAGCGGTTTGCAGATTCCTTCGTCGTGGTACGTGACCTGAAAACGTGGCTTCGTCAGGTTCTCAAGCGTCGTGAACACAGCGTCGCTGCCCACATCCAAGGTGGGCTCGGCGTCGACGGGCAAGATCCAGGAAAACGCGGCCGCCGGACCCGAATAGAAGATCTGGATGTGCGCCTCCAGACGTTTGGCTCCGGGGCCGGGGCTGGGATTCACCGCGAACAACACGTTCTCCGCGGTCTGGACGACCGGCGGCGGATCGAACGGATTGTCGGGCCGGTTGCAGAAGAAGCCCCCACACGCCCGCGCCTGGTTTGATGGGAGCTGGATCACCGGTACTGCCAACATCAGGCACAGGGGCAGCGAAAGGCGAAGCAGCTTTGGGGTCGCGGTGGGGCTCGGCGTTCGCGTTGACGTTCGCGTTAGCGGCGTGGGCGTTGGCGTGGGCGTTGGCGTGGGCGTTGGCGTGGGCGTTGGCGTGGGCGTTGGATTGTTCGTTGCGCGCATGCCCGATGCCGTAAGCAACCCATGTGCCCCGATCAAAATACGCGAATATCACTCTGCTTTCGCCGGTGCCTCCGGTTGTCATTCCTGATCTGCGCTCCCCCTGTTCTCAGATTTCTGAGAAGAAAGGCCACGACAATTCGGTAGTCCGACAACCCAACTTATAGACAGCGCGAAAGCAGTCTGCGAGGATCACGCCGAAATCGCTGTGCCCACCGGTTGTGGCCCGCGGCGCCGAACGCACCGAACCTAGGTTGACCGTTCCCCAAGTTGGTACCCGGATGGAGGAGGACAGTGATGACAGCCGAGACGACCCAGACCAGGCAGCGTTTGACCGGATTGTCGATTTTGTTGGTCGTCACGCTTGCCAGCGTCGGCTGCGGCGGCGGCGGTCTGAAAGGCGACGCGGGCACCGGGGGCCGGGCAGCGCGTAGCGGAGGCGAAAACGGCGGCGGCGAAAACGGCAGCGGTGGAGACAACGGCAGCGGCGGCGTGATCGGCAGCGGCGGCACCGGTGGCCGCGTGGGCACGGGTGGTGGCGTGGGCACAGGTGGCAGCGTCGGCACTGGCGGCACCATCGGCAGCGGCGGCAGCGGCGGCCGAGACGGGGGCGTGGATGCTCCGGTTTCAACGGGCGGCACGTCTCCTGTCGACGCGGGACAAATTCTTCCCGACGGCGCCATTTGCGGAAAAGGCGGCGATCCGTGCTGCGAGGGCAACCGCTGCAACAGCAACGGCTGCTGCGTCCTGGGCAGGTGCGTGACCGCCGGATCGGACTGCCCACCATCGGTTTCCAGCGGCGTCTGCCAGGCCGGAGCGTGTGGAACCTGCGGCGGCCTCGGTCAGCCTTGTTGCGGCGGAAGTGTCTGCACGGGATCAGGCACCCGCTGTACCGGCGGATCATGTACGGCCTGCGGAACCGAGGCCGGAGCCAACTGCTGCGCGGATCTGACCTGTGGCGCGCCCAACACGTTCTGCAACACGGGAACCGGCATCTGCGCCCCGTGCGGGGACGTGGGACAAGCCTGCTGCCCGAACACCAACAGCTGCCGGGGCGGCGCCTGCTGCAACGCCGGCGTCTGCGCGGCACCCGGTTCGCAGTGCGGGGCCACCGGCGGAACCTGTTCGCAGGGTCTTTGTTCGCTGTGCGGCGCCGCGGGACAAAGCTGCTGCGGCAACGTCTGCTCGGGAACGATGACCCGCTGTTCGACAACGGTCGTCACGCCACCTGGAACCTGCCTGCCCTGTGGAGGACCGGGCGAAGGTTGTTGCCCGACGACGCCGTCATGCGGTTCGGGCACCATCTGCCAAACCAACACCTGCAGGGTTTGCGGGGGAACGGGCGAGGTCTGCTGCGCGGGCAACACCTGCGAAGGCAACGGCTGCTGTCTGGCCGGTCTGTGCGTGGGCGAGGGTCAGACCTGCGCCACGACGGCCGCCAGTTACGGCACATGCGCCGCGAAGTCTTGCGTCTGCGGCAAGGCCAGCCAGGCGTGCTGCCCCACCAGTCCCACCAGCCTGATCGGAACCTGCTCGGACGCGAACACCATCTGTTCGTCGACGACACCCAACCAATGCGTCAGCTGCGGCGTCGCCGGCAATCCCTGCTGCCCCGGGTCGCAGTGCACAGGGACCGGCGTTGTTTGCGATTCGTCGACCAACACCTGCCGTCCCTGCGGCGTCGCTGGCAATCCTTGTTGCGCGGGCAGCACGTGCATGGGCGGCGGTTGCTGTTCGGGTTCGGGCACCGCCGGGCGCTGCGTGGCCGACGCGGCGGCCTGCACGATGACGACGGGTTACCCGGGAACGTGCTCGGCCGGCCAATGCTTGTGCGGCAAGTCCAGCCAGGCTTGCTGCGGCACCGGCACCGCGTGCACGGATGCGGGAACGGTGTGCTCTGCTACGACCACGTCGACGGTGCGCGCGTGCCGAGCGTGCGGGGCGGCCGGCGGTCCTTGCTGCGCGGGAAACGTTTGTACAGGCGGCGGTTGCTGCGTTTACCAGTACCTGTCGACAGCCGGCGCCTACGTGTCGTTGTGTTCGGCGTCTGCGACGGCTTGCGCGACGTCGACCGCCAGCACGTGCGGTTCGGCGACACCCGGAAGCTGCGGAACGTGCGGCGGCGCGGGCCAGCCGTGCTGTCTGTCGAACGCGTCGTACTACGTGTGCACGGCGTCCAATACCTACTGTTCAGCGCAGTCGGCCACGGCCACGTGCATGGCATGTGGCGGCATGGGCCAGCCCTGTTGCGGGACCACCAGCATGGGAATCGGCAGCGGAACGACCGGCGTCTGCACCACGGGCCTGACGTGCCGGCTGGCCACGACATATACGTGTCAGCCGTAACGGCGAAACCATGCGTTGTCGTGTCCGCGCCACGATAGGCGGGCTGGCAGAGCGCTCTCTTGACCGCTCCCGCGCCTATCGTCGTCGCTGTCGGCGACGGCAGCGCGTGGTGGTGGCTTTGCGCCGAACGGGCCGTTGGCTCCCAGCACCGTAGATCGCGGGAAGTTCTCTGGTCAGACCAAGTTCTTGTGCCCGCGTGACGACGCCCGCGCTCAGAGTGCTTGGCGCGCGGTGAGCAAGAAAACGCAGGTCGGCGCCAGTTTTGGCAAGGGGGATCATCCGCCGCGCAAGCGGCACTGGCAGAGCCGTCTGGCCCAGGACATCAAGGAGGCGCCGTGCCGCGGCCAGACGCCACCGTGGTTCACTCTCGGTCTCGAAAGCGTACACAGCTTCCTCCTCCAGAAAGCGGTGCAGGATCTTGATATGTGGGCGATCCTTCGGCCGGCCGCAGGCGAGTTTATCGCGCAGAAGCTGGAACGGGTCCACGATCAGAACGGGTGTGCCACTGGGTCCCGGAAGATGGAATTCGCGCGCCAGTTGTGCCTCCACCTCGGCTGGGGCCAGTGCCGCACCCGCCATCAACAGATTCACCTCTTTGCCCCGCCAGACCAGCACCGCAACAGGAACTGATCGCGGTTGCGGACGTTTATGAATGACGGCCCCCGCTTTCGTCGCCGCGTCCAGTGCTCCTTCGAATGCGGATCGCGAAACGAGCACATCCAGATCCCCGGAAAACACGGTCTCTCCGATTTAGCCGCATAGGCTCCCACGGCGCACCCGCCGATTACGATCACTTCCACCCCCTCTGTCGCCAGCGCCGCAAGAAAGTCGGCGAAGTCGCCTAGAGATAGTGTCTTTTTCGGGTGGGTGGTGGACACAGTTTTCGAAACTCGATGTACCTGGCGTGGATTTGCTCGGGCGTCGCGTCCCGCGGAACCTTCGTCTGGTCAAATTCGTCCCAAGGACTTGCGAACGGCATCGGCAGACCCGAGGCCGCCGCACGCTGATTGGCGCGGCGCTCGCGCAACGCCCGACGGATCTGTCCCAGGGTCTTCGGTTCCGGTTGTCGGCTCGTATTTCTCGACGTCCGCACCCAGGCAGTATGCGACCGGGGTGCTGGTGTGTCGAGCAGCCTCCCAGCGGCGTGCCTTCGCAGAGCCTCATGAGGATGGCGTGCGGCGGCGTGGGCTGGCCCCATTGCGGGACTACCCGGTTGGACCCTCGTAAGCGGGGCCTTATACTCCGATTGATGTTGGCGGCACGGATTTCCACGCACGACGATGTCCCCGTCGACGATCACATCGTCGTCCTGCGCAATGCGTCCTGGTCGGACTATCAGCGCATCTTGGAACTTCGTGGTGAGCGATCAGTCCCAAGACTTGCCTATCTGAAGGGGGACCTGCAACTGATGACCCCATCACGACAGCACGAATCTCTCAAGTCATTGATCGGCCCATTGGTCGAAGTTTGGTGTCTGGAACGCGGGGTTGAATTCAGCGCGTTTGGATCTTGGACCTTGGAGAGCAAGGAAGTCGATCGCGGCGTCGAGCCGGACGAGTGCTACGTCTTCGGCGAGGTACCCGATCCCCAGCGCCCCGATCTGGCCATCGAGGTCATCTGGACGTCGGGGGGGCTGGACAAGAAGGAGATCTACCGGGAGCTCGGCGTGCGCGAGCTGTGGTTTTGGCGCAAGGGGAAGTTGACGGTGCACGTGCTGCGCGGGTCCGGATACGAAGATGTCGCCGGCAGCGAGGTGTTGGTGGGAATCGATCTTGTGGAGCTGGCGTCGTTTCTGGATCGACCGACGGCCAGCAAGGCGATCCGCGAATACCGGGCGGCGCTTCAGGGCGGCAAGTAGCGTCGGCGGATGCCTCCGCTTGGCGCGGCGTCAATCAAGCGCGCAGCACCCACGGCGCTCCCACTAAAAGCCGAGCGCGAGCTGCCCTTGAAACGGATCTGGACGGTGGCGGCTCCGGAAGAGTGTTGATGTAGACCGCGCTACCGCCTCGCCCGCGCGAAACTGCGCGGCAGGAGAACGTCCGCCGACCCCTGTGTTCGAAATCCTGTTGGGTAGGATGGGAATGGGAACAATCAGGGGGAAGCGCCCGATGTTTCGATTGCGCCCCCGGCCAGCACTTGGCTGACCGGGACCCCGAACCGTTTTCCAATCCGTCGTACTACGGAGGGGGCGTCATGCACGCGCCGGCCGTGCAGACCTGCCCGGCTGTGCAGGCGACGCACGCGGCGCCGCAGTTCGCGGGATCGTTGTCCAGCGCGCAGGTCGCCGTGGGCCCGACGCCGCACTTGTGGGAACCGGCCTGGCAGTTGAACCCGCAGGCAAAGACGCCCGCTGAAGTCTCCTGGCACAGACGCCCGGCGACACCCGCGGTTGTATCCGCCCCCGGAGGAAGC
Source organism: Pseudomonadota bacterium (assembly GCA_031407985.1). Classification (GTDB taxonomy): domain Bacteria; phylum Myxococcota_A; class Polyangia; order Fen-1088; family Fen-1088; genus FEN-1088. Next base: position 11,430 of record JANOJB010000261.1, read on the forward strand.
GTGTTGGCGCAGGCGGCGCATGACGAACCGCAGCTGGTGACGGCATTGTTCATGAGGCAGGTGGGCGGGTTCGCCGTCGTTGTACCGCCGCACAGGTGTTGAGTCTGTGCGCAGATATAGGTGCAGTTGGCGCCATTGCATCCTACTGTCCCGGTACCGGCCGAAATAGCCACGCATGGGCCGGTGCAGCTCGAGCTAGCCGGGCCACCCGTACCACAGCTCGCAACATCATTGTTGCTGCGGCAGACCGGAACCGCCGCCGTCCCGCAGTTGTGGAAGCCAACGTCGCAGGCGATGCTGCAAACACCAGCCGCCGAACAGACCGGGTGCGAATTGGAGCCCGCTACCTGTCCCTGGCAGGGAGTGCAGGTAGCGCCGCACTGGGTGACGCTTTGGGCAACGCAGACTCCCCCGCAGATGTGGAGGTTGGATCCGCAAGCCGTTTCGCAGATCCCCGCGTTGCAGGTCGTGTTGACCGGGCACGGGCTGCAGTCAAGGTTGTCGTCGGTGCCGCAGGTCGCATTGTCGTTGTTCAGGACGCACGCGTTGCCGCACAGGTGGCGGGTCGCGGGACAATCAGGAATGCACGCGGTTCCGTTGCAGGAGATGGTGCCGTTGGTAGGCGGAGCGGGGCACGCGGTGCAGGTGTTGCCACATGACGCCTCGCTGGTGCTGTTGTTGGCCACGCACGTGGAGCCGCACGCGTGAAAACCCGTGCTGCAGGTGACACCGCATACCGCCCCGTTGCAGACCGGGTTTCCATTGGTGGGGTCGGTGCAGGCCGTACAGCCAGCAGCCGTACACCCGGCGGCTACGCTGCCGTTTGCCACGCACGATGTTGGTGCCGCAGTCGGACACCCGTGGAACCCGGTGGCGCAGGTGGCGCCGCACACGGCGCCGTTGCAGATCGCCGTACCGTTGGCCGGCACCGCGCACGCGGTACAGCCGGCCGGAGTACATCCCGAAGCCAGGCTGCTGTTGCCGACACACGTCGCCGTCGCGCCCGTGCCGCACAGGTGATAGCCCGCGTTGCATGCGCGGACGCACGCGCCCGCGGCGCTGCATGTGACCGTGCCGTTGGCCGGCGCCGTGCAAACCGTACAGCTATTGCCGCATGAAGTGATGGCGGTGCTGCCGTTGATCACGCACGTCGTGTTCGCGCCGGTACCGCACTCGTGATACCCGGTCGTGCAGTTCACTCCGCAGGCCAACGGAGTTCCATCGCACGTCGCGGTCCCGTTCGCGGGAACGGTGCAAGGCGTACACGCTGCCGTTGTGGCCGTCGTCCCACACGACGAAAGGCTGGTGTTCAGCAAACAGGCATTTCCGCACCGGTGATATCCGGTGTTGCAGTTGATGGTGCATGCGCCGCCCGTACAGGCGGCGACGCCGTTTCCGCTGGTCGGGACCGGACATACCGCTACGGTGGCCGCCGTGCATGCGATCGCGCCTCCGGTGCCCATCCCCGCGGTTCCACCGACACCTCCGACGCCCCCGCTACCGCCGGCCCCGGCCGTCCCAGCCGTGCCGCCGCGACCACCCGCTCCCGCCGTGCCAGCCGTGCCGCCGCGACCACCTGCTCCCGCAGTGCCGCCGCGACCACCCGCTCCCGCAGTGCCACCGGCTCCCGCCGTTCCGCCTGTTCCCGTGTTTCCGCCGGCTCCCGCCGTTCCGCCGCCCGACCCGCCGATCGGATCTGCCCCGCCAGTGCCAATCCCGCCGCCGGTACCAATCCCGCCGCCGGTTCCCACTCCCCCGCCGGTTCCGACCCCACCGCCGCTTCCCACCCTGCCGCCGCTTCCAACGTTGACGTCAGCACCCCCGTCTTTCAGGGCGGTGGGGCTGTCGCTGCCGCAGCCGGCGTAGCCCATTGTCAGAGCCACGAATAACACCAGGCGGGACAAGTTCAGTCTAGTCATTGGAATTCCTCCCCACGGACGCCAAGTTTTGGAAGCGGATGTTGCGGAACAGCAGGACAAGGTAGCGAAACGTTAGTAACGAATGTTTCTCTACATCTGCTGGCGTACATCAGGGCGGGTTGTCATGTCAAGACATACTTATCGGGGCGTGTGCGTAGTCACCCCTCTGGCGGTTATTGGCCGCTGGGCCGGCCATTTTCAGCCAGATGCCGTTGCACAATCTGCTCGGCCCCCCGGACCGACGCGACGTAGAAGCGGGCTCGCAGCCGCAGTCGTTCCGCGTCATTGAGATCCCCGACGCGAACAGCGCCCCCCGTCGCAGGTCCTCCGGCCACCAAGACCCGCCGCCGTTGGCCCGCCGCGTACGACGCGATCAACGCGGCCGCCACCGACAAATTCAAACTGCGCGTCATCCCCGCCATCGGAATCGAAAAACAGGCGTCCGCCCCCGCGATCGCCGCGTCGCTGAGTCCCGCGTGTTCGTTTCCGACCACCACCGCGGCCGGCCGCGCGAAGTCCAGCTGCTCCAGCGACAACGGCGCGTCCGGCACCGCCGCGTACAGCACGAACCCCGCCGCATGCAGCCGTGCCCGCGCGGCCGCGAACGTCGGATGACGTTCAATGTCTAGCCATTTTTCGCAGCCTTGCGTGACGACCGACGAGAACCGGAATTTTTCCGCCGCCTCGACCACGTGAACCGTCTGGATGCCGAACGCTTCGGCACTGCGAAGCACGGCCGCTCCGTTGTGCGGATCGTGAAGATTTTCGATCACCAAGGTCAGGCCACCAAGGCGCGCATCAATGATCTCGTCGATGCGTTCGCGCCGACCGTCGACCAAGAACGGTGCCAACGCCTGACAAACAACGGCCGGATCGGTCGCGTGCAGTTCATCCATGTCGAATGACATGCGCTACGGCCGTGCCGTCTTCGAACGTGTCGCGTCCTTCGAGAACAGACGCTTCAACTTACCGACGGGAATAGGTCCCGTGTCCGCGTCGCCATCGCCGTCCAGCGTGTCGACTTCAGGCGGCGCCTCGGGTTCGGGGCGCGCCGTCATTCTCTTGACCCAATCCAAACATTGCCGTTCGGAAAAACCGGCCATGTGACGATCGAAGACGATCTTCTGCGGCGCCGCGATCGCGTAGGTTTCATCGTCGATACGGCCGCGTTCGTGCATCTTGGCCAGGATGCGGTGCACGTACCGCTCCCACTGCGCCGACAACGATCCGTGACAGTACTGGATGTACCGGCGTTTCGGGCTGGGCAGTATCGACGAAAAGAACGCGCCCTCCAGCGGCGTCAGGTCCGAAGCGTTCTTGCCGAAATAGTGATGCGCGGCCGGCCCGATCCCATAGATGCGCGGGCCGAATTCGATGGCGTTGAAGTACAGCTCCAGGATCCGTTCCTTCGGGATCTCGTGTTCCAGGTACCAGACCAAAAACAGCTCCTGAAGCTTGCGCGACAAGGTCTTTTCGTGACTGAGCAGCACGTTCTTGACCATCTGCATGGTGATCGACGACGCCCCGCCGCGAAATCCCCCGCGTTGCAGATTGCGCTTTAACGCCTGGCGAAATTCCGACGTCACCCAGCCGCGGTGTTTGAAAAATCCGTTGTCCTCCGTGGTCATGATGGACGCGATCAGGTGCGGCGAGATTTCCTCGTACGGAACGAAGTCCGGATTCTCGGGCCCGATGATGAACTCCATGTCCTCCATCTCGCCTGCCGCGCCCTTCGCGCTCGCGCTTTTCGGCACCTCGACCACCTGCCCGAACGAATGACCCGAGATCAGCGCCGTGATTCCGGGCGGCACCTTCAGAACACGGCAACCGTCGATGCCGACCTTGCCCTTCAGTTCCATCGCTTCCAGGTTGGCGTAGTCGATGCGGGTCGAGATCTCGGCGCCGAACGTCCCCTGCATCACGAAACCCTGCATCTGGGGCGCCAGCGTCGGGGGCAAACTGGCCAACGCCTTCGCGCACGGCAGCGGCGGGACCTGCAGCGTCAGCTCCAGGCGCGGCAAAAACCCCAGCTTGTTGCCGTCGGCGAACGTGAACGTTCCGGGCGCCAGTTCGACAAAACCGTTGACCTTGCCCAGCAGCTCGCCGATGCGGCCTTCCAGACGATCGATCGCAACCCGGCGCGTGGCCGGGAACGCCGTGCCGCGAAGGATCAGCGCCAGTTCCATCCCCGTCACGGGTTCCGATGCCAGGCCGGCGTGTTCCACGCTGAGCCCTGCGACCTTCAGATCACCGTTGAACCTGACCGCGCCTTCGGCCCAGCTGACGTCGAACGCGGCATCCACGTTGGTGTTGGCGGGCGCCAAGATCGTTTTTGGAAGCACGTCGGCGATCTCTCCCAACGAAAATCGTTCCGCGCGCAGCGACAACTGCCCTTCGTGCGCGCCGGGATCCAGGCCACCGCGCGCGGTCCACAGGGTTTCCTTCGATCCGCCGTAGCTGCCGTCCAGATCGACGACCAGCTGTTTGACCTTGGCGGGATCCGGATGTTTGGGGCCCTCGGCCGGATGAATTTTGCCGTGGATTCCGGTCAGCGTCAGGTTGGGTAGCGGCGTCGCGAATCCACCGGTGACAACCAGCGTCGGATAGCCACGCGGGCGCGCGCCATCCAGCGGCCCCGCCACCGTGATCTTCTCGGCGCCGAAGCGCGGCCCCTTGCCCGAGCTGCCCAGGGCCAACACGCCGTCGATCTTGTCGACCTGCACGTCCAGCTTCTGGCCCGGCAGGAACAGGAATCCCAGGCGCTGCACCTCGACCTTCAGTCCCGAATCCGCGTCGTGCAACGTGAAGCGCCCGTCGCGCAGCGCCAGGCCCGGTAGCTTCAACGCGGGTTTCTCGCCGCTGGATGCCGCCACGGCACCGCGCTGGCGAAACGCGGTGATGGCAGCCGTGATGTTGTCGTCCGTACCGCCACGGCGCACGTCCAAGATCAGCCCGTCCACGTCGATGACCCCGCGCTTGAACAAGACCGCAGCGAACGGCACGCGCACGCGCCCCACGCGAGCCAGCGCGGGACCGCCCGGGGCGCCCATCTCGATGTCGCGGAACGAGATCCCCGCCAATCCGGCACGCGCTCCGCCGATGCGGACGGGGGTGCCCAAGCGCGCCTGGATTTTCCCGATCGCCACCCGCGCCGCGATCGCCCCGCCGGCGAACGGGTAGACGAACGCCAGCACAAGCAGACCGCCCGCCAGCGCCAGCCGCCACCGCCGCCCGGTGATCCACGCCCATGCGCCCGCCGCGGGGAAACGCCGTCGGTCGCGCCCGGGGTCGATCACGGGCGACAATCTACCAGGGCCCCGCCCCACCAGCACAACGGGGCGGTTCCCGTGTCAACGGACAGTGGACATGCGGCAACCAACTTCACGAGGAGTCCGCCACCACCTGATGCATCGGAATTTCGGTTTTCGATTTGGTTGGGTACAGGAGCCGTTCAGACAGTAGCCGCATTCCCTAGATGCCAAGCCCGAGGCGCCAGACGAGACTGTCGGACGTGATGTTGACCTGACGGAGGCTGGCTTCCGGGTTCTGCACCTGCGCCACCAGATCGGGCGCCGCCCACGTCGCGCGTATCCATCCCACCGACGCTGAAACGTACGCGCGGCCGACGACGTAGACCTCGGTGCCGATGTTGATGCCGCGGCTGTACATCCAGGTGGTTCCCGATCCCCCGTTCACGCGTGTGTTGCCGACGTTGAACGTCCCGTCGAGGCGGCCCGTCAAGACCCCGCCGGATACGTGCCCTTCGACGAAGGGCGTAACCCGGCCCGGATACTGGGTCCCCGCCGTCAGTCCCAGCAGACCATAGTTGATGTTGACGTTGTTACCGACCGCCGTTGCCCGTCCTGAGCCACCTTCGACCGCGAACCCTCCACGAATCCAACGTTCTGACAGGGGATAGGCATCAAGGTGCGCGCCCGTGAGGGGGATCTGTGTGGTGTCGATGTTGTCGACGGAGAAACCATTCACCGATACCTTCAGTCGCGGGTGGGGTTGCGATGGAAGCACGACCGGGAATGCGGGCCTCGCGACGACATCATCGGCCGCGGCCCTCGTCCGCGGCGAATTGACAAAGCCACTGGCCGCCGCGCCGACGATCAGCGACCAGACAGCGCGTCGTGCCCCGAGATACGCCATGCTCTTGGTGATTGCATCCATCGCGCCAGACACCAGAACGGCTAAAGTCGCGCAGATCGGTAGGCGCACGCGTGGCTATGGTTCCGCAGCGTGCAGTTTGGGCCGCGTGCGTTCCGCCCAAGTAACAGGCGCAAACGTAACAGGCAAGAGTGTTGCCGACTTTGCGCTTCGTGGGTCTTGCGATCACAATGGCGGCACCGTCGCGCATAGCCACTTTCATTCCCAACCCGCTGCACATCCGCGCGTTCGCCAGCGAAACGGCGTTCGAGACCGCGGGTCTACTGATAGAGCTCGGGCAACGCGCCTGCTACCTCGCCCAGATTTCCCGTGACGCCGACCGCGTTCATCGCCGTGATGAGAACATTGGCGGGATGTTTTCCGGCGGCGACCAGATGCTTGCCCGGTTTCAGTCCTCCGGCCCGACCCGCAATCAGACACGCCATGTTTTCCGTCGAATGCGAACTGTTGGTCTTGCCCGTCGCCGTGTCCAGGCCGTGTCCGCCTTCATGCAGGAAAACGATGGCGGTGTTGTCGATCAGCGATCCGCTTCCTTCGGTCGTGTCGCGGAGCTTGCCCACCAGATAGGCGAAGTGCTTCATGTGCCAGGCAATGCCTTTGCTGACGCCGAGCGTTCCGCGGCTGACCGGATCGCCGTTGTGACCGATCTCGTGCAGATCGCATTTGTGCCCAGTGAGCGCGTACATGTTCATGTGCGACTGGAACATGGTGAACATCAGAGACGCGACCCGCGTTAGGTCGCACGTGAAGGCCATGTGGATGAGGTCGCAGAAGACGCGCGCACGTTGTTCTTCGTTGCTGTAGCCGAGGTTGGTTCCGTAAGTGTTGGCGCCCGCTGTATCGACGCCCTGAGCGCCGCCGATCGCGGGATCAGCGCCCGGATCCATCGGTTTCTGACAGGTCGCCGTCGCGGGCGGGGGGATCGCCCCAATTTGGCGCTCGAGGTCGCGGATTTCATCGAAGTGACGCGTGAGGCGTTGCCGATCCGGCACACCCAGCTGAGGACTGCTGATGAGGTTTTGGATGTTGACGCGCACCAGATCTAGAACGCTCTTGCGCGAACGAAGCAAGAAATCCTGGCGCGCCCTTTCGGCGGCGTTTGTTGGCGGCACGAAATTCGTGAACAGGGCGTCGAAGGCCGCCTTTGGACTGACGACGGGTGGGATGGGAATGATCTTGCCCGCGGCGTCGGCCTTGTACGAAATCATGTCGCGCCCGAACGGCGCCGATACGCCCAGGTACCATTCGACCTGAATCCGGTACACCAGCGATTTGAAGGCGGTGGTACCCGCAATGGCATTGGCGACGATCTGATCGGAGGTCGGCCCGGCCGACGCCGTGTTTGTCGGCGAACGAACGCCCGACAGCAGCGGGCTAAGCGACGAGACATGGAAGTCATCACGACGTCCACCAGCCGGCACGGCGCCACCGTTCGCTGTGGGGATCTGCATCCCCGAAACCACGGTCACGTCATCCTTGACCGGTGCCAACGGGGCCAACGCGGACTTCAGATCATAGCTGCGCCCTATGGTGTTGGGGACGTAGTCGTTGTGCAGCGGATCACCGTCGCCGCCCAACGATTGGCCACCGAAGCACACCAGGTAACGCTTGGGCAGCGGCGCTCCCTGAGCGAACGCCGCCCCGTGTCTGTCGAGCATCACATCCAGCGTTGGCAGGGCGATGGCGGCGCCACCCATCCCACGCAACATCGATCGTCGGCTCAGCCGGCGTGACATCTCGCTACTCCTCCACCCGGCGGTGAACGAAAGCCGCGCTTGACACGACGTCCAGGAGCAGCTCGTCGAACGCCCGGTTCTTGTTTATGAAGCCAGTTGTTAGCGAATCGATGATCCCGTTGTCAGCGACGACCTCGCGGCGCCCCATCGCCAGGCGGTAGGCCTGGGTGACGATGCAGCGTTCGAGGTTGCCACTCTTGATCAACATCTCGCCAAGGGCGGCCGGACCGTTGAACTTGCCCACGCCCGCAACGTCGCCGTCGCCGGTGATGGTGCATTCGGGCGCGTCCTTATCGGTGGTGCGAAACTTGCCGGCGCGATCGTAGTTCTCGAGGCCGAACCCGATGGAATCCGTCAGGTTGTGACAACTGGCGCACCCGCCGCTGCGGTGAACGGCATAGCGATCGAACTTGCAGCGGCTGTTCGCATTCCCCGCCGGCGGTTCGTCGACCGCGACCGTCGGTGGCGGAGGCGGCACGTCCTGACACAACAAGCGGTTGCGTACGAACACGCCCCGCAGCGTCGGGCTGGTGTCATCGAATTTGGCCCCCGCGGACAGCACGGTGCCATGCGAAAGGATCCCCCGGCGCGGATTGGCACCGTACGGTACCCAGGTTCCGGTCGCCGACCCCGGCAACGGGAGGCCGTAGTGGGTGGCCAGAATGTCCGTCAGGTAGGTCTCGTCTGCGCGGAACAACTGGAAGTAGTCCTGCTTGCCGCTGAAGATGATCTTTTCGACCAGAGCATCGGATTCCAACCGCAATGCGCCTGCAAGGTCGGCGGGGAACGGCAACTGGTTGTACCCGAGCCAGAACGCGTGAAACGAAGCCACGCGCTGCCGCCCTTGGGCGTTCGCCAACAGCGTGGCGGCAGCCCTACGGCGCGCGTCCGCGTCGCCCAACTTGCCGTCGCGGGCCAAGTCGAGCAGCTCGTCGTTCGGGGTCGTCGCCCACAGGAAGTAGGAAAGCCGCGCTCCGATCTCGTGATCGTTGAGGCGGAAAATGCCCGGCACGCCGGCGACCGGCTGACCAACCTCGACGCGATACAGGAAGCTCGGGTCCTGCAGAATCGCGCGGATCACCAGATCGACCGTCGTATAGAAGTTGTTGTCCTCCACGCCATACGACTGCAAACTCAGATAGCCGTTTTTTTCGGCGTCCGTGAGTGGCCGGCGGAAAGCGCGACGGCCGAAGGTGGTGACGAAGCGTTCCAAGCAGGCCACGTCATTGGGACCGGCCGGCGTGCACCCGACCAACGCTGCGCGCCGGGTCGGATCGGACAGCGCCCGCACCGCGGCATCGGCGGCCAGTGTCTCGGCGGACGAAATGAGCGCGCCTGAAGCGAGCTGCGTGAGGTAGTCGTTGTCGAACGGATCGGCGACATCCTCGGGCAATTTGGCGAAGCCAGAGCGCGATCCGTCACCAAGCAGGTCACGCAGCGTGTTGTCGTATTCGATGCGAGAGAGGCGATGGATCCCACTTGCGCCCATCGTGAACGGGGAGCCGGGTACCACGTGGTCGTCACCCTGTCCGCCGCCACCGGGTGTCGTGCCGGGCGGCACCACGGCGCCGGTGCAGCCGAAGTGGATCGGACAGCCGACCGCCAGAATCACGAAAAGGATTCGTTTTGTCGAGACGGATCGTAGTTCCATCAAGCCTCCATCCAGCAGCATCTGCCGGCGATCACCTGCGATCGGGAACAGATAGAGGACCTACGGGTGGACTCTGCTCATCGGCGGAACCGGCGACAAACTTAAAGTCCCGGGCAGGTCTATGCGATCGCGTCGCGCTGTCGCCACGACGCCGGGCGGCCACGCGCGAAGGGTTCCAGGTCATTCCCGATCCCACCTGCCCGTGTTCGGTCCCCGCCCCGGCTTGGAGCTCGCGTCAGCGCAAGTAATACGGCGTCGCGACCGCCGAGCGGCACTGCCAGTTGAAGCTGCGTATGTGGGGCGCCGTGCCGTGTTCGGCCAGGCCGGCCACCAGCGCCCGCGCCGCGGTCTCGAGGGCGGGCTCGCTGCGGCCTCCGTGGTGCCAGCCGAGCGCCACCACGTAGGCCGATTCGCCCCAGTGTTCGTGGTAGTCGTCGACCTCGTCTTGAGTGGTTCCCACGCCCATCCAGTAGAACGGCTTGCCGGTCGGATCGCGGCCGTCGCGCGCGACGATGCGCGCCATCTTGACCAGGGAAGCACGTGCCGCCTGTGCCTGCGCGCCGCCACGCAAGGTGGCGTAGGCGTCCAGCCCATCGGCAAGGATGGCGGACATCCAGGGGCTGCAGCCGAAGTATCCGTACCCCTCGCCGTGCGCCTCGGCGCTGTGCGCGAAGCAGCGCGCATCGCGATCGGCGTAGCCGGCCGGATAAGTCTCCTGAAGTGCCAGGTACGCCGTGACCGCCGCGTCGGCCAACGCCAGGAACTCGGGGGCCGCGTTGTCCGAAACGATGGCCGCCCAAACATAAGCGAGTAGGCCGAACCCCGCGTGCCGCTCGGTCCAGAAGTCGGCACCCCCCGCATAGCCCGGGCTGGTCCACAGCGAGGCCGCGCGCCGGCCCACCTCCTCGGCGGCCTCGCGGAAGCGATCGTCGCCGGTGAGGAGATAGTGGATCGCGAGCTGCTGCGTGTAGTGGTACTTGAGGTCATCCGGCGCCACGCCGATTCGGGTGGCGGCTCCGGTACCGGTGATGCGCGCCCGGTAGAGCGCGGTCTCCCGGTAGGCGGTCTCCAGGGTGGCGGCGTTGCCGCGGCGAACGTAGCCGCGGTAGGCGGTGGTCCCGCGATCGAATAACCAAACGGCGACGTCGGTCTGCATGGCCAGGAAGGCGGCGACGTTGAAGCGGTCGTAGTCGCAGATACCGCGCCAGGCATCGAGCGCCGTGCCGGCGGTGTCCGCTTCGGCCACCTGGGGACCGGCGACGCCGCTGCCCGCCAGCCAGCGTGCCGGCAGCAGCGCCCAGACGCGCGGACCGGCGGTACCGTCTTCGGGATCCAGCGTCGAGGCAACGGGCATCGCGGCCAGATCGCCACCCGATGCGGGCGCGGTGCCGAGTTCGATCGTCACCTCGCTCTCGCCAGCGACCGCGACATCGATCTGCAGTTGCACGCTGCGCACGCTGCCGTCGGGGTGGCGAGCCAAGGCACGCCGCAAGGCGGGCTGCTCGGCGGCGCCGACAAGAACCCGCACATGCGCGGCGTCGGCAAGCTGGCCGGGCGCAAGCGGCACCGCGAAGTTGACCCGATTCATCCCCGAGATCCCGGCGCGCGGCACCAGCCGCACCGTCACGGACGTACCCAGCGCTGGCGCCGAGCCTCCCGCGCCGGATCCCACGGCACCACCGCTCCCGGGCGGCAGACCGGTGACCATGCCGCCGGTTCCGTTGCGGCCCCCTTTCATCGTCGACGAACACCCGCAAACCAGGGTGGCAACGGTGACGGCAGCGGCCATGCGATCAGCTCTCCAGAACATCACGCAAGTAGTGTAAGTCCGGCAGGGACCGCAGCCAGCGAAAATCTCCGCGGGGCTCACATGGCCGAGCAACTGGGAACGTTACCCGCGCGGGAAGCGTACGGTCCGTGGTGTCACCCACGCCAAGCTGACCAAGTCGGTTCCCCCGCTACGCCGCTACGCCGCCTGCGGGAGCAAATCCGCGTAACCGGCCGACAGAGTTTCGGCCAAACGGTGGCGCGCGTGGTGCAACCTCGACATCACCGTGCCGATGGGGCAACGCACGGCCACGGCGATGTCCTGGTACGACTCACCTTCCAGCTCGCGCAGCGCCAGCACGTCCCGGTGCACGGGCGACAGGTGCGCCATCGCGCCGCGAACGGCGACGCCCACCTGCTGGCGCCCCAGAAGTTCCTCGGGGGTTTCGTCGTCGACGCCTTCGGGCGAGCGGTGATCGTCGTCGACGTCGCCATCGGTGCTTCGTGCGGCGACCGGTCCGTTCTTGCGCGCGCGCAGATGGTCGACGGCCGTGTTGACCAGGATGCGGTGCAACCACGTCGACAGCGCGGCGCGGCCCTCGAACCTGCCCACATACCGCCACACTTTAAGCATCGCCTCCTGCACGACATCTTCGGCGTCGTCGGTGTTTCGCAGCATCTTCAACGCCACCGCACACAGGCGCGGGCGCGCCGCCGCCAGCAGTTCCTCCAGCGCCTCGCGGTCGCCGGCCTTGGCGCGGGCCAACATTTCGGCCTCCGACAATTCCGCCCCGCCGGTGTGAGGCGCTTCTGCAGCAAAACGTCCCTGGGGGTTGACCTTGGTCGCGAAACCGTTGGTGTTTGTCATGGTGACCAAACGTATTTGCAAGCGCGGGACCGCTTCCAAGTGAGGTGAGTCACGGCGGAAACGCAGGTATCCGCGCCACCTACAATCGGC
>JANOJB010000264.1:0-9125 GCA_031407985.1 Pseudomonadota bacterium
CTGGCGGTCGAAGGCCGGCAGTTCGACTTTCGGACAAACGAACGCCTGCAAAAGGCGCTGGAGTTGAAGCTGTTCGAAGATCAAAAGGACTCGATCAAACTGACCAGTCTGGTGTCGGCCGTGGTCGACCGCGACACCCAGGAGAAGATCGACGTCGTCAAGAACCGCATGATCCGGAACTACGGTTACTGCGAGATCTGCTCAACGGACGTATTGAATTTCGTGGCCAGCATATTCGCGCGGGGAGACGTCAAGGACTAGGTGGCCGGCGTTTCCGCAAACCACAACGAGAGCGGTGCTCATGGATCCTCGCGTTCCTTCGGTGACGGTTCAGATGAACGGCACGGCAGCCGAGCTGTTGGTGAGGCTGATGGCCGAGATCGGCACCCAGGATCCCATGGCGGTCCTGTCGCGGGCCCTGGGAATGCTGGATCAGGGCGTTGCGGCGCGTCGGCAGGGCAGGCGGCTGGGGATCTACGATCCCGACTCACAACGGTTCATGGACCTGGTGATCTGACATGGCGCTGCGGATAGATCCCGACCACGGCCGATTTCGCGACATCGTGCGCGGCAAAATCAAGCAGGATCTGCGTAAATACGTTTCGCAGGGCGAACTGATCGGGCGCAAGGGCAAGGATCTGGTGTCGATTCCGTTGCCCCAGATCAATCCGCCGCGGTTCCGTTTCGGCAGCAAGAGTAATGGTGGTGTGGGTCAGGGCGACGGGGAGGTGGGGGATAGCCTTGGCAAGGGGGATCCCAACGCGGACGGCACTGGGAAGGCCGGCGATAGGCCCGGCGAACATGCCATTGAGGTCGAGCTATCTTTGGATGAGCTGGCCCAGATCATGGGCGAGGAACTGCAACTGCCGCGCGTCGAGCCGAAAGGCAAACAGCGCATCATCAGCCAGAAGGATCGCTACGTCGGGATTCGGCGAACTGGGCCCGAGTCGCTTCGTCACTTCAAACGGACGTTTCGGCAAGCTTTGCGCCGCCAGATGATGACCGGGACCTACAATCCGGAGCGACCGATGATCGTGCCGGTTCGCGAGGACCGTCGTTACCGGTCATGGCGCACGACGCCCTTGCCGCAATCCAGCGCCGTGATGATCTTCATCATGGACGTCTCGGGATCCATGGGCGACGAACAGAAGGAGATCGTACGCATCGAATCGTTCTGGATCGATACTTGGCTACGATCCCAGTACAAGGGACTGGAATCGCGGTACATCATCCACGACGCGGTGGCCAAGGAAGTGGACCGCGATACCTTCTTCCGCACCCGCGAATCAGGTGGGACGATGATCTCCAGCGCGTACAAGCTATGCGCCAAGATGATCGCCGATCAGTTTCCACCCTCGGAGTGGAACATCTATCCGTTTCATTTTTCCGATGGCGACAACTGGTCGGTCGACGACACGGTTCAGTGCATCGAAATCCTACGCTCGCAGGTCCTGCCCCACGTCAACCAGTTCTGTTATGGCCAGGTCGAGAGTCCCTACGGATCGGGACAGTTCATCAAGGATTTGAACGAACACTTCGACGAGGACGGTCGCGTGGTCGTCTCCGAAATCAAGGGCAAGGACGCGATCATGGACTCGATTCGAGACTTTCTAGGCAAGGGAAAGTAGACACCACGTGGCGCAGCTTCCCCCTTACCTGCACGACATTCAGAAGGAAATCGAGGGCTTCGCGCGCGCCTTCGGACTCGATTTTTGGGACGTGGAATTCGAGATTCTCGACTACAAGCGCATGCAGGAAGTCGCGTCCTACGGCGGTTTTCCGGTGCGCTATCCGCACTGGCGATTTGGGATGGAGTTCGAGCATCTCACGAAGAGCCACATCTATGGGCTCTCGAAGATCTACGAGATGGTCATCAACAACAATCCCGCCTACGCCTATCTTCTGGAAGGGAATTCCCTGGTCGACCAGAAGATGGTTATCGCGCACGTGTTGGGGCACGTCGATTTCTTCAAGAACAACTACTTCTTCTCGAAGACCGACCGCCGCATGATCGACGGTATGGCGAATCACGCGACGCGCGTGCGCCGCCACATGGAACGGTTGGGAGTCGAGAAGGTCGAGAGCTTCATCGATTCGTGTTTGTGCCTGGAGAACCTTATCGACCCGATGTCGCCGTTTATCGTCCGGAAGCAGGTGGATAAATCTGTCGATGCCGAGCCGCAGGAAACGCCCGAGATTCCCCGCCTACGCGCGAAATCCTACATGGACCGCTTCATCAACCCGCCCGAATACATCGAGTCACAGCGTCGCAAGATCGAGCGTGAGCGCGACAAACCCCGGCGGAATCCTTCCCAGCCGGAACGGGACGTATTGATGTTCTTGTTGCAGAACGCGCCGCTGGAACCATGGGAATTGGACGTGCTGGAGATCATCCGAGACGAGGCGTACTACTTTGCGCCACAGCGCCAGACCAAGATCATGAACGAAGGCTGGGCGTCATATTGGCACGGAAAGATCATGACCCAGAAGGCGCTGAAGGCATCCGAGATCATCGACTACGCCGATCACAATGCGGGCGTACTGGCCACGGCACCGGGTCAGTGGAATCCGTACAAAGTTGGGATTGAGCTGTTTCGGCACATCGAGGAGCGTTGGGACAAGGGGCGTTTTGGTCGGGACTGGGACGAGTGTCAAAGCCTCGACGAGCGGCGCGCGTGGGATCGCCGGCTTGGACTCGGCCGCAAGAAAATTTTCGAGGTGCGACGTCTATACAATGACGTAACGTTCGTCGATGAGTTCTTCACCGAGGAATTTTGCCAAGAAAAGAAATTTTTTTCGTTTGCGATGAATGAGCGAACTGGGAACTACGAGATCGACTCGCGGGAGTTTCATCAGGTCAAGCACAAGATTCTTTACCAGCTGACGAACTTCGGAGAGCCGTTCATCCTGGTGGAGGATGGAAACCACGAGAACCGGGGCGAGTTGTTGTTGCGCCACCGACACGAGGGGGTCGACCTGCAGGCCGATCACGCCCGTGCGAGTCTGGCCGCGCTACATCGCCTTTGGCGCCGGCCGGTAAACCTGACGACCGTGTTCGACGCCAAGCAGAAGACCTTGCGCTTTGATGGCAAGGAACATGCCGAGAAGGCCGGGGCCTGATTCAGTCGTTTCCGGCGTAGACGCAGATGCAGGTGATGTTGTCGTCGCCGCCCCGATCATTGGCCATCGCGACTAGGGCGCGCGGGGCGTCGCGGTAGAACTGCGTCGTCAGCACCTGACCGATCTCTTCCAATGACAGGTAGTTCGACAATCCGTCCGAGCACAGCAAATAGCAGTCTCCCGCCTGCACGATCAGATCCTGCATATCCGGTTGCACTGAAGGTTCGAACCCGACGGATCGGGTGATGATGTTCCGGAAACGCGATTCTTTGGCTTCATCGATCGAAAGCAGACCTGCGCGTACCTGGTCCTGGATCCAGGAATGATCGTCGGTCAGCTGGCGTGTCTTACCGTCGCGATACAGATATGCGCGTGAATCTCCGACGTGCCCGAGGTGGACCCGTCGTTCACGAAACAACAATGCGGTAAGGGTTGTCCCCATCCCGGTTACGGCGGGATTCGCCAGCGCGTTCTCGTAGATGGCCCGATCGGCCCCTATGACCGCGTCCTTAAGGACGCTACCCATCGATCGCGACGCCGTGGCACGTGGGCTTGGCCCGGAAGCAGAATCCTCGTTGGTCAGGATGCGTTCAAGGATCTCAACGGCCATCCGACTCGCGCGTTCCCCGCCCAGGTGCCCGCCCATCCCATCGGCGACGGCATACAGGGACAATGCGTCGCTGCACAGCAGACTGTCCTCATTGTGGTCGCGTTTGCGCCCGACGTCGGTCGCTCCCCAACCGCGAATCCTCATTTCAGAACGGCGTTCCGGCGCCCTCTGGCGTGCCGGATGGTTTGGTTTCCGGGGCGGGCGCAAGGGCGGGCTTGGGAACGGCCTTCTCGGCGATTGTGAAGGAAACGCTGGTTCCGCCAGTTCCGGCGCCGGCCGCAACCAGGCGCTTGGTGTCGATGCCTTTGAGGACCAGAACATCGCGAATCAGGTCGGCGCGCCACTGGGTTTCTTGCTTGGAAACGCCATCGGCGCGAACTTCGATCCGCAACTTCTTTATCTCCGGATGACCCTTCAACACCAGGGCCACCAGACCGATTGCGTTGGCGGCACTCTCCTTTAGCTCACTCTTTCCGCGTCTGGTGACGAAATGCAACCGTTCGATGACCTCGATCGCGTCGTCGCCAAGTTTGACAATCTCGGCGCCGGCATCGGGACAGCCATCGTCGTCCTGGGTTCCATTGAGAGTCTCGGCCTTGTCAGGGCATTTGTCGGAGGCATCCAGGAACCCGTCCTTGTCGTTGTCCGGTTCGGGACAACCATCCTCGTCCTCGAAGCTGTCAGCGTCCTCGGCCTCGCTGGGACAGGTATCGAAGCTATCGGGGATTCCGTCACCGTCGTTGTCAGGATCGGGGCAACCGTCCTCGTCCTCGAAGATGTCGCGATCCTCGGGTTCGTCAGGACATTTGTCCACCGCGTCGTTCACTCCGTCGCCATCAGTGTCCTCAGCGGTTGATGGGCATCCGTCCTTCGGACGTTTTCCAAGGCGATCTTCAGCGGCGTTGGGGCAGGGGTCATTCAGATCTGGGATGCCGTCCTTGTCATTGTCCAGTTCGGGGCAACCGTCGGCGTCTTCGAACTGGTCAAGATCCTCGGCGTCATTGGGGCATCGGTCGGAAATGTCGGGGGAACCGTCGGAGTCGTTGTCCGGTTCCGGGCATCCGTCCTTGTCCCGGAATCCGTCCCGATCCTCGGCTTGATCAGGGCAACGATCCTCGGTGTCGTAGACGCCGTCGTGGTCCGCGTCGCGGAAGTCGGGCGTGAAAACCGCGCCAAGGAACAATCGACCCCTGGGTGCTCCGATGCCCTTGCCCAGGCCCATTCCGCCCCCGGCCGTGATACCCACCATCCCGATCGGATACGCCCGTAGGGCAAAATCCACCTCAAAGGGATTTTCGTCCCACCAGCGCTCCGCGAAATCCGCCAGACCACTGCGCCCCGCGACTTCCACTAGAGCCTCGAACCCCTTCAGAAGTTGGACCGAACCAGCGCCTCCGTAAAGCATCTGGCTGCCCACGGGTACGCCCAACGTAGTCGTCGTCTCGCGAACCAGAAAGCCGAATTGTCCCCCGACGCGGAAGCGCCCGAGTTGCAGCGATGCCAGCACTTTTGCGCGCGCCGTAGCGGGGCCACGGTTTCCCAGATACGAGTCGGATTTTCCCGTTGGGGCTGTCATACCCACCAGGCCGGCCAGTACGAACTGGTCGTCCTCGCCGACAGTCTTCAGTTGCCCCTTGCCTTCTATCCGAAGGTCACCAAGACCTGCGGTGGAATACCGGCTTCCGGTGGCCAAGCCCGTCGCGGACGAGACGTCGTCGCCGTCCAACCAAAACGTGATCGGCAGGGACATGCCGATCTGGAAGCGATCCAATAGTCCCATTGCCGCCTGCAATTCCGACCTGTACTGACTGCCGATCAGATGGCTGGTCTGCAGCAGCTTGCCCGCCCCGTCAGTCGTGTAGACGTCGTACGCGTTGCGCTGATAGTCGAACATCAGGCCGAAGGAAAGCTGCTTGTGGCCGGGAACCTCGGGTGCGTCGAGGGACAGAAAGTTTCTCGGGCCGATGGCGGATTGAAACAAGTCCGCCTCGAACGTCCGCGGCGGCACCATGGTCGGCACAATTTGAGCCGAGACCGGACTCGACGATGCGACCAGGATGGAACTAAGTGCTGCCCAGAATATGACTGACAGACGGCGGAAGTGTCTCATCCGAACTGCCAGGATAGCCCCTGGCGCTCGTACAAGTCCATTCCAAGGCGGTCGAGTTTCGTGAGGGGCGCGATCAGAAACGCGCGGCGGGAGGGCGGGACGGAATTCGGACATCGTCAGTTTTTTACCGTGAACGTGTATGTGTGTGTCCACCGATAGGGGACGGCTCGACCGTCGCTGGTTCGGGCAGGGGAGAAAAGGAACCTTTTCATGGCGGCTGCCGCGGCTTCATCGAAACCGTGGCCCGCTCGCGGTGGGAGGGTTCGAACCTCGACGACTTTCCCTACCTGGTCGATCCCCACGCTCAGTCTCACGCGGCCCTCGATTCCCAGAGCCTTCGCGTCAGTTGGGTAGACGTCCTCGCCGGTGACCTCGTAAAGGACGCGCGGAGGCGTGGCCACGTAGATCTCATGCACTGGCACGAACGGTTTCGTTCCCTCGGGCGCGTACGGAGCGGGCGGGGTCGAGGTTGTACGAGTTTGGGGTTTTGTCATCGTCGTGTTGCCAACGGGGACCGCCATGGCGGCCTCGCCCGATACGACCGAGCTCATGGTGACGCCGAAGACCGGCGGAGCGTTGCTGGGAGTGGTCGGCCGTGGTTCTTGGTTCGGCGGAGGGAGAGTACTGGAGGGTGGTTCGGGCCGCGGCCGCTCACGCGTTGCCACCTGTCGCGGAGTAATCTTGGGTTGGACCGGTTCGGGTGGTGGTTCCGGCGCGGGACTTGTTTCAGGTGGTGGTGACTCGGCGACGTCGATCTCGACCGGAACTTCCCAGGCACGATTCCAGTTTGGCTCCACCCGCAGAATGGCTATCGCGGCAACCGAATGGATCGTCAACGCTATGAACAGCGAGATCAGCGATGCGCGAACACTGTGGGCGCCCTCCGCGCCGTGCGCTGCGGAGACCACGGTGCGATCACCTTCCGCCGGCTGCGTTTCCCGGATCGACGTTAATGGCGAATCGACGTACACCCGACCGTTTCACCAGATCGATAACGTGAACGACACTGCCGTGTGAAACGATACGATCGGCCGCGATGACCGCCTGCAGATCGGGATTGCCGGGCAAAGTCTCCGCGATGAATCGAGCAACGGCCTTGTCGTCTGTCTTCTCGCCGTTCAAGTACAGCGTTCCGTCTTTCATCAGCGTCAGCGCCAGTGTGGTCTTGGTTTGGTCCGATCCCGACGCCGCCTTGGGAAGCTCGACCTTGATCCCGGCATTAACGATCACGGTCGCCGTAACCATGAAAATGATCAGAAGGACCAGGGTGATGTCGACCAACGGCGTGACGTTGATGCCCGAGATCATCTCCGATCCCGTGTCGTTGTCATCGGCCCCAAAATTCTGGGGTGCGCCCTGGACTGCCAAAGGTCTATCCTTGCGGCTGGTTCTCGCCAGTCGCGGGGGTTTCTATCCTTGCGGCGCTTGGGGCGCCAGCAACCGGCGTGGTGCCGGACAGGGCGACCATGACCAAATTCGCCATCGCGTCCACCCGTCCCAGGATTCGCCGAATCTTTCCCTGAAAGTAGTTGAACGCGATCACCGCGGGAATGGCGACCAGAAGGCCAAGTGCGGTCGCTACCAGTGCCTCGGCGATTCCGGTCATGACCACGGTGATTCCGCCGGCCTGATTGTGGGCCAGATCGGCGAATGCCCTGATGATGCCCAATACCGTTCCAAAGAGGCCGATGAACGGTGCGTTGTTTCCCAGCGTTCCCAGAACGCCCAAGTTGCGTTCGAGATCGAGGCGTAGCCTGGATTTCGCGCCCGCCATTGCCGCCGATACGGCTGTAGCGCCGCGTTCGACATGATCTATTCCTGTCAGCAGGACGTCGGTTTCGGGCGAACGCAAGGAGGTAAGAGCCCTACGGGCGCCGGCGACGTCACCAGTCGACAGTCGGTCGAATAGTTCCTTCCCAAGGGCATCCAGGTCGATGCGTTTGCCGGAAAGGCGAATGGCGCGTTCGACCATGACGGCGACCGAAACCACGGACAGGAAGATCAAAATCCAAAAGACCCAGTCGGCGCCGACCAGTGTCAGGCCCAGCAGACGTTCCGCCAGTCGCATTGGGTCTGTTTGATACCACAGGGCCACGGGCGGGGCAGCACGGATCAGGCGCCGATCAGTGGTCCTGTTGGCGTGCGGTGTCCATGGTCACACCCAGTGCTTCGATGAGGACGGTCGCGTAGGTGCCGGCCGGGAGCTGAAATCCCAACCGAATCGCGCCCGTCTCAGCCTCGAGAGGAATCGAGGCGGGATCGCTCAAAGTGACTGGAACCAGGAGCGGTCGTCGGGTTCCCGGCAGATCGCGGCCTACGGAAGCGAACTCAGCGCGCGTGGCGCCCACCAGGGCAAGGGCCTGATCTTCAATCGCGCGGGCCTGGGTTTCGGGGGGCGGCTCAACCGCCCAGCCACCCGGCATCGGACCCGTCACCACGATCTCCCCCGCGTCCAGACGGCGTTGGTCAGTCGCGGGATCCTCGGTCACGAAGACACCGCCGCTATCGGTCTTCTGAAGGACATCTCCAGTCAGCACCCGCCTGAGGAGACGGTCCGCCTCTCGCAAGGCCAGTACCCGGTTGAATACCGCCGACTGCGCCGCCGACACCAACAGGCGGCGGCGGCGGTGATCGCGCTCGCGCTCTTCGCCCCTGAGCAGCGCGATGCCGCGGCGTGCGTTGTCCGCCTTCGCGCCGAATCGCTGGTCGCCGTAGCGGTTTGGCAAGCCAAGGGTAGCTATCTCGATCAGGCGCGCGTTCAGGCTTGTCCCGTCGTCCTGATCGCCAATATCCGTCACAACGACCTCAAAGCGGTTACCGCGCAAGTGCCCCACGCGCAGCTTGTTCCCGTGGGGGAGAGCGCTCAACACGTTCAGCCGACCATCCCCTGCAGCCAGCGCCAGCTCGGCGGTGATACGCGGGATGCTCAACCACTGCCGGGTGGTGGCGTGGCGATCCTTCATCCCCGCGTAGCCGATTTCGCGCGTGGGCACTCCCAGGCGCCGCCCAAGCGCGCCTATCGCGTCGAACGTTGTCAGCAGCCGCTTCTCGATCCAGACGAACATGTGCTCGCCACTTCCCGACGGCAGATACGCTGGGATTTCCTCCACGACGAACGTGTCGGGCGAGGGACAAAATCTGGCCACCGATGTCTGCCTAGCCTGCTTTGTCGGATTCCGGCAGCAAGGCGGGATTCGGCTCCGCATCCCCGTCGCCGGTCGTAGGACCCGGGGAATCCGGAGCGGGCATCTGACTGACCATGGCGATATACATTGCCGCCGATTT
>JANOJB010000314.1:0-23869 GCA_031407985.1 Pseudomonadota bacterium
ATGACCGTGTCGTCGATGACCAGCGAAACCGCGTTGTCGATGGACAGGCGCAGCAACGCCCGCTTGATTTGATCGACCAAGGCGGTGGCCTCCAGCGCCACACGCACCTCGCCCGTCGACAGATCGACCTTGCCCCCCAACCCACGTTTGATCTTCTCCCAGAACCCCGGATCGCGGTGCACCGTCTCGGACGTCGGAATCGTGACTTGAATCTGGCCGATAAGTCTCATGTCGCGAAGCATAGGCCCCACATGCGTACCGGGCCAGGTGGGGCCCAACCCAATCCGGAACATCAAAATTTTGCCTGCGACGCGAAGTGCCCGGACAATCAGTGCGGGAAGGCAGGTTCAAGATATGGTCAGAGACGCAAACAGGTCGGTCGGCGCCCCCCCGCGCGAGCGCACTCTTGTGGGGTACGCGCCAGCCCCCGTGCCACGATCCGCACCGCGCTCAGCGCCGCACCGGGATGCGGTTGATTTTGCTCACGAGTCGACAGCACGGTTGGATGTCAGCCCGGATCTGGTGCCGAACCTGGAGGCCGAGTTGGCAACGAATCCGGAGGCTGAATTGGCGACGAATCTGGCGCTGAGCCTCGCACCGGCTGCTTCGACCATTCTTGCGACAGTTCCGGCGATCGTGCCTGCGATCATGCCTGCGATCATCCAGCAGTCTCCCTTGCTTGGTGAGCCTGTCCTTATCGCCGCCACGCCGGCGGCGGTGAAGAAATCCACCAAAGGCGATCGGCGCAATCCGCTGTCTCGCCGATTGCCGATCAACCGGGGGCGTCATCTGAGCAGACTGTTTTTCGAGGAAGGTGAGCGCCAGCAAGATGCAGGTTGGGAACATTCCCCACTGGCCGCCGACACCCCGGCTGTTGATCCGGACATCAAGTTCAGTTCATTCGATCGGGTTCCGCGGCGCCGTGCGCCGCTGATCGTGCTGGGGATGGTCGCGGCGGTTGCGGGTGTGGCGCTTGCGGCGTGGGGATCGGGGGTATGGTCGCCGCGCGTTCTGCACAGGGCCGATATTGGTCTGACGATCTTTCTGTTGGGGGCGGGAGCCGGTCCCGCCTCCGCGCCGCCGGTTTCCGCCGGGCCATCGCCCGCGACGGTTCAGGTGGCGACGGCCACGGCGCCATCGGAAATTCCTTCGAATGATCCGATGCCGACGACGCCGATGCCGACGGTGGGGATGCCGACGGTGGCGATGCCGACGGTGGCGACCAGCACTTCGCCGCTTCAGGCCGTCGGCACGCCCATCGGCACGCACGTTCGCGTGGCCGTACCGCGCGTGGTTTCTCCGTCGCGCAAGAAGGCGTTGAAGACGGAACATCCACGTCCACGCGCGTCCTCCCGGGCGCGCCAGAAACAGGCGGCAGCGTTGAAGGGCTACGTGTGGTCGCCCGACAAAGAGCAGATGGTGTCTTCCGATGTCTTCCCGACGACGGTCGAGGCGTCGGAAGAAGCTGAACGTTCCGACACCCCCGAGCGCTCTGACACCCCCGCGCCGGAAACTTTCTAGACGAACTTAGGTGACACCTAAGGCCAACCTGGGTGCCCGAATAGTGAATGGCCGGTGAGGGGGGACTCACCGGCCATTCGGGTGGTGGGGACGGCCGGTGCAAGGAGACACCGCCGGGGGCATCGAGGCCGATTTGCAGCTGGTCCCAGGTCAATGCAGCTTTGGCGCCAATGACAATCGTAGGAAGAGACACCAACGCAGAGATGATTTGGTATCCAAATCAAGGGTGACGTTGCTTGCCACACAACGGGTGTTGGCTTGCCGGCAACCGATGGGGCGCGGAGCCCCGGCGATGGCAGACCCCCGCGTCCCGTTGCCGGTGACGGGAGAGGGGCGAACTACTTCCAGGCGATATCGTCGACGTAGACGGCGCCGGACCAGTTCCGCGGTCCGCCCGTCGAATAGATAATCAGCGCGATGCGATCGCAGTCCGTGACCAGCGACGTTCCGGCGGGCGGATAGGGCGGTCCGACGTTCAGGGGGTTCTCCGCGCGGAACGTGTGGTTGATGGTCCACCACCGCTTGGGAACCAAGTGATCGACCAGCGGCCCGTTCACCCACTTGCCGTGATGAATGACGTACAGCTGCGCGGCGATCCGCGCCTCGGGCGGACCGTCGATGTACACGTGCAAGCTGACGTTCTTGTCTGTGAAATCGACCAGATGCGGCAGGCTGATCACCATCTGCCCGGACTGATTCGGTAGGCGCCCCATGAAATTGCGCCGTCCGCTTTCGTGAAAATTCAGATCCAGCTTCACCGATCCGACACCGCACCAGGAATGCGTCTTGTCGCTTCGGGGTCCGCTCATCGCCAGATGGTAGACGGGCGGCACCGAGACTTTGTGTTCGGACCCTTCGAAGGAAAACTCCGAACGCTCGCGCGCGCAGAAGACGCCGCCACCTCCCGCCACCAAACTGGGGGCCGACGGCTGGATGATCGACGGTGGCTGGAGATCCGGCCGTGGCGCATGGTCGCGCGATTCCTCGGGGCGCCCCGGGCCCGGGGATCCTTCGGCGCGGCCCGCGCGGCGTGCGCCACGTCGTTCGGTGATCGAGGGGGAAGCGAGTGCCAATGTGGGGCGAACCACGCCCGGATTGATAGGAAGTTGACCGCTGGGGGTCACCGTGAATCGCCCATCGGCCGCCGACGCGATCAGCGTTTGCCCCGGCCGCACGGAAACCCCCGGTCCGGCCGCGCTTCCGCGCACAATCACGCCACCCGATTCAAGGTTCAACGTCAACCGCTGGGCAGCTGATTCCCACGCCAAAGAAAATCGGGTGCCCGTGACGTCGACGATGAACGGACCAGTCGTCACATGCCATTTGGCGCCCGGCCGGTGGGTGACTGTAAACGATGCGCGGCCGCGATCGAGAATCAGATTCGCGCCGGCGGCCGTACGCGCCGGAACCCGCATGCGAGTGCCGGGATCCAGAGAGACCACCGTACCGTCGGTGAAGCGAACACGCGTTCCAGCCCCGGCGGCGGCACCGGTCCCCGGCACCGACGGAGGGCTTGCGGCCGTCGCCGCTTCGATGCTGTCGGCCTGGACCGTCGCCGCACCCTCGACCACATAGGTCAGGGGCGCAGGGTCGCGGGGAAGCGGTCGGCCCGTCGCCAAGAACAAACCCAGCGCGGCGGCGGCCGTCGCGGGGATCCCGGCGAGGACAATCCGCCGGCGCACCTTGCGCCAGCGCGCACGTTCACGAAGCGTCGCGAGGTAAGGAATAGAGGCTGGCCCGGGAAGAGTCTCGGTCTCCAGCACCAGATTCGCCGCACGTTCAAGCCAACGCTGGTTCCGCTCGTGCTCGGATGTCGCGTCGCCGCCGTCCGGTGGCCGCCTGTCGTCGGTCACGCGAAACTCCCGCCACTGCTCAAATAACCCGCCAGCACCTGATCGCGGGCGATGCGTTTACCGATTCGTTCGACCGCGCGCGCCATGCGGCGTTTGGTTGTTCCCAGGGACATGGCGTGGACGACGGCGATCTCCGTGACTTCCAGCTTCTCCAGGTACCGGGCCACGAACAGCGATCGGTCCTCGGCGCGCGCGCTCTCGAGAATCGCGTAAAATCGTCGGACGGCGTCGCGGGCTTCCATGTCGGCGGCGGCCACGGTGACCTCCGGGGAATCCCCGGTTGGGGTCAGGCCTACCAGCCGGCGTAGCTTTGCGTACCGCGCCTGGTTTCGCGCGACCCCCAGTGCGATGCCCACAACGAACCCGTTGATGGATTCGGGATCGCGCAACTCGTCCAGCCTGGCGGCCAGGCGCATCAGCACCTCCTGGACCAGGTCCGCCGGATCCAGGCCAGGCCCGAAGTACCGTCCCACGATCCGGCGCGCCAGACGGCCGACCCGAGCCCATGCGGCGGCCTGTGCCAGCGCGTCACCCTCGCGCAGCGCGTGCACCAACTCGGTGCCGCTCATTGCCGACGCACGGTTGGATTCAGGCAGGTTAGCGTTCGCCACGGGTGTTTCCACAGTCTAGGGGTCACGGGGCGTGGCAGACGGCGCATTTTTTGTATGCGCCGGGTGAACGCCGCGGCGGGCCAACCCATGAACGATTCCGGCATGACGCGGTCCTCCGCGGCGGTGCGTGCTTTCGGCATGAAGTCCGGCACGGTTAAATGCGGCCCATGACCGATCCCGAGACGCCGTCACGACATCACGGACCGTTCGTGATGGAACCGATCGGGTGGGTACGCTCGCCCTATCGCCGGCGATTCGGAACGCCGCAGCAGGCGGCGGCGTTCGATTCGGATGCCGAGGCCGTGTTGGAACTGGATACCGCCCGCATCTCCGAGGCCGCGCTCAGCGATCTGGTCGGCATGGAGCGCATCTGGCTCTTGAGCTGGCTCCATCGCGGCGACGGCTGGTCCCCGACCGTGCGGACGCCGCGCGGGCAGCGGTCGCGGCGCAGCGTGTTCGCGACCCGGTCGCCGGATCGGCCGAATCCGATCGGTCTTTCGGCGGTCAGGTTGGTTCGCATCGACGGCTGCAACCTGCACGTGCGTGGCGTCGACTTGATCGACGGTACGCCGATCCTGGACGTGAAGCCCTACGTGCCGTACGCCGACGCGTTCCCCCAAGCGAGGGCGGGGTGGATTGACGAGATCCCACGCGACGCGCCGCAGGTTCCCCGCGTGCCGGTGGTCCCGGGCGCACCTGAATCGCGGCAGGAGCGGTTGAAGGATGACGAATGACCCCAAAAGGTCGGGCGGCCAACCCTGTTCGCGTGAGGAGCGGAGTGAGGAGTCTTGGGTGGTAAGGTTGTACGCAACGTGAGCCAAGGAAAATCAAAACCGGAACGGCGCCGACATCCCCGCGCCATCACCAGCTTCTCGGCGGTTTTGACCGTGTCGGTGATCGACTACAGCGCGCGCGTGATCAACCTGAGCATGGGTGGCGCGCTCCTGGATTTTGCCAGGGTCGTTCCCGAACCGCCCATCAACGTGGGCGATCGCGTGTTGGTGAACATCCGCTGCCGTGACGGCGCCGGCCCCGTCGTGCTGGAGGGGCGCGCCGTGCTGTGGCACCTGAAGAGTGACAGTGCGCCTCTGTTGGCCGTTCAGTTCGACGAGGTGACAGGGGAGAACGAGGAGATTCTGGAAGAGCTGATCGAAGAGGCCCTGGCCGAGATCGGGGGCCGCGCGGTCAAGGTCCCGGTCGACCTGCTGAACTGACGCGAGGACGTTGACGAGGTCGACCGTGCCTTACTTCGCGGGTTCGATCGGCGTTCTCGGAACGAAGAACA
Source organism: Pseudomonadota bacterium (assembly GCA_031407985.1). Taxonomy (GTDB): domain Bacteria; phylum Myxococcota_A; class Polyangia; order Fen-1088; family Fen-1088; genus FEN-1088. The sequence goes on from JANOJB010000314.1 coordinate 5,271, forward strand.
CCAGGACCAGACTTGGCCAACTGGCGACGAACGCGATGGTGAAGAACCAGGGATGACCGACGGCTTCGTTGATCGGGCCAGAAAAGAAACCCGAAAGGGTGCTTCCCAGCGCGACCAGCGCCGTGGCGAACGCGTAGTGTGAAGCGGAAAACGCCGCCCGGCAGCGTTGCATCAGGAACACCACGTGCGCCGCGGCGCCGATGCCGGCGGCGAACTGTTCGATGACGATGACGGGAATGACGCCCGCGAAGGTGGGCCGCGCGATCGCCATTCCGATGTACAGAGGGATCGCCAGATTCTGAAAGAACGTCATCGGGATCAGGCACCGGGCCAGGCCCATACGGGCGATGAGCGCGCCACCCGAAACCGATCCCACGATGAACGCCGCGGTTCCGATCCCGTTCAGAATCCCGCGCTGGCTGGTGTCGATGCCGAGGTCACGCAAAAGCGGCTTCGACATGGCAAACATCATGATGTCGCCCAGCTTGTAGAAGAGCATGAACGACAGGACCAGCACGGCCTGCGGCTGCGAGAAGAACGACCGGTACGCCGCCCAGAACGCCGCGCCCTTCTGCCCGGGGCGGGCGAGCATCTCGTCGGCCGTGCGCTCGGGTGGGTGGGGCATGACCGCCGCGTTCAGAAAGGCCACCAGGATCATCAGGGCGCCCGCGGAGCCGAAGCCCCACAGCCAGTTGGTCTGGCCGGCCAGATACACCAGCGCCGACGATCCCGCTATCATCGCGGCGCGAAAGGCCGCCGTGCGCACACCCGAGAACAGCGCTTGGCGTTTCCTGTCCAGCGACTGAAGGTAAAATCCGTCGCAGGCGATGTCGTGGGTCGCGTGCACGACTGCCAGCGCGCCCAGCACGATCCAGAACACCGTCAGGTTCCGGCTGGGTGAGACCGCCGCAACCACGAACATTCCCAATCCCAACAGGATCTGGAGCAACACGACCCAGGTTCGCTTGCGCCCGAACAGATCGACCACCGGACTCCAGGCGAACTTGAACGTGACAGCCAGATGCAGAAGCGACGTGGAAGAAATCTGGGTCTTCGACGCGCCGATCGCGGTCAGGTACTCGGTGCCCATCTGGTGAAGGAAGCTCCACGGCAAGCCCTCGCCGAAATAGGTCGACGAGATCCACGCGAGGTCCCGTTTTGATTTGCCGGGAGGCGCGACAGCCGCCGCGGCATCGGCCGCGGGGGAAGCGTCTCCGCCTCGGGGATCCTTAGGGGTCTCGGGCGACATGGCGTTCTGGCTATGGTCGGGTGCCGGGGCCCCCGCCGCCAGTAATTTCGCCTTCGGAGGCTGGGGTTCCCGTTCGGGGCTTATTCCGGTACGCCGCCCGCGTCCCGCAGTTGGGTGCACGGCGCGCACGGGCAGTTCCGGCGCAGGTCGCGGAAGTTGTAGATGCCGGTGTCGTGGTTGTCGCTCCAGCCGATCTGGATGGCGTACTGGCCAATCAGATCGATCTGTTTGGCGCGGATGGTCTCGGGAACCGTCGCCGGATTCAGGATGCGCGCGCCGGATGTCTCCTCGATGCAGTGGGCGCAGCGACAGGCCAGGCGCAAGTGCCGCGCTGGATAAACCGTTTCGTGACCGTCCGGCCACTTGAACGTGATCTTGGACCGCAACAGGCCAACGATTTCGTCGGGCATCGGCATGGTGAACCTCAGCGTTCCATTTCGCGACGTCGCAGATAGTGCAGCAGCGGTGCCAAGTGCAGCGCCTGGATGAAACCGCCGCCGTCGATCAGGGCCCCGATATCGGAATAGGGGATCAGATGCACACGGAGATCCTCGCTGCTGTCCGGTCTCGGGCGGTCAATCAGGGTCACGCCTTCGGCCAGGAACGTGTGGGTCAGATTGTTTTGCAGGGCCGGGTTGGCCGACAGTGTGCACAACAGCGACCATCGTCCGCCGCCGTACCCGGTCTCCTCGCCCAGTTCGCGCCGGGTGGCGGCCTCTAGATCATTTTCGCCCGCGTCCGTGGTGCCGGCGGGTAATTCGAAGTGAACCGCGCCCAACCCGTGGCGGTACTGGCGAATCAGGACCAGTTCATCCGTCGTGGTAACCGCGACGACGTTGACCCACGGACGGAATTCGCTGACCCAGTACTCCGGGATCTCGACGCCGCTTGGCAGTCGGACGTGATCAAGGCGCACGGTGAACCACTCCTTGCGCGCGATGTAACTGCTTTGGACAATCTCCCACGGGCGTGGATCGTCGGAAAACGGAGGTCGTCCGCCCTTGTCGTCGCTCATCAATGCGGCCGCAACGATTTGACGATCAGTCCCAGGCCCGCGGCCAACATCCCCAACATGATCAACGTCGTGATCAGGCTGGTGGGCTGAAAATAAATGTCCATGTTGGAGATCACGCCGACGATGATGGCGCCGAACCCGGCGATCGCCAGCACCCAACCCAAGATGGATTTCCCGCTGAAGAACAGAATGCCGACACCGAACAACAACGGAATCAACGTCACGCCGAACGCGCTTCCGCCGCCCCCCATGCGCCAGAAGGACGTGTGAACGGTCACCCGGTCCAGCAACAGGTAGGCGCCGATACCGACCAACGCCAATCCCACCACGAACTCCCCGATTCCCCCCGACGTTCCGCCCGCGCCGCGTCGCGCGCTACCGCCGAAGCTGCTCCCGGAATCGCTCATGGGTGGCCCTTCGTCGACACCCCGACCTGGGACCCGTTCATCAGCCGTATCATGTGCGCCTACACTACCAGAAGGCCCCACCGTCGGTGTGGAGGGGCGGCGATTGACAGCGCCGCGCCCACTCCATACTTTGGGGCAACACCGTGGCAGAAAAACGTGACTACTACGAAGTTCTAGGTATTTCCCGCGACGCGGATGCCGGCGCCCTGAAGGCGGCGTACCGGGGTTTGGCGATGCGATTTCACCCCGACCGGAATCCGGATGACGGCGACGCCGAGGCGAAATTCAAGGAAGCGGCCGAGGCCTACCAGGTTCTTTCGAACGCCGAACAGCGCGCCCGCTATGACCGGTATGGTCACCAGGCGGCGCAGTCGGGTGGTGGGTTTCATCCGGGCTTCAGCGATCTGGGCGATGTCTTCGGCGCCTTCTCGGACATCTTCGGCGACATGTTCGGCGGGGGCCGGGGTGGCGGACGTGGCCAGGCGCGCGGCGCCGACATCGAGACGCACCTGACCATCACACTGCTGGAAGCCGCGGCGGGCGTGACAAAAGAGGTGAGGGTCCGTCGCCACACGCCGTGCGTGACGTGTAGCGGATCGGGCGCCGCGCCCGGGACGTCGCCCGAGACTTGTCGGCAGTGCGGTGGTCGCGGGCAGGTGCTGCATTCGCAGGGGTTCCTGCGGATCGCCACCACCTGTCCGATCTGTCGCGGCGAAGGCAAGGTCGTGCGCAAACCCTGTCCCACCTGCGAGGGAAGCGGCGTCGGCACCACCGACGAGAACCTGCAGGTCGGAATTCCAGCGGGCGTCGAGGATGGCGCGACCCTGCGATTGGTGGGGCGCGGCGAGACGCCGCCCGGAGGTCGCCCGGGGAATCTGTACGTGGCGTTGCGGGTGCAGGGCGATCCGCGATTTGAACGGGACGGGGCCGATCTTCACACGGAGATCAGCATCACCTTCCCGCAGGCGGCGTTGGGTGATCGCGTGAAGGTTCCCGTGTTGACGGCCCAACCCGGGGACGTGGAAAGCGGCGAGGCCGGGGCGGAAGGCGCGGCGTTTGCGGCAACGAATGGCGGAAAGGACGCGCCGCCCGGACCCCAGACGGAGATCGAGATCCCGGCCGGAACACAGCCGGGCGAGACGATCATTCTGCGGGGCAGGGGACTGCCGCGCGTGGACGGCCGGGGAACGGGCAATCTGGTCGCCCACGTCAAGTTGGTCGTGCCGTCCACCCTCAGCGCCGAGGAAGACCAGCATCTGCGTGCCTACGCGGCGGCGGGCGGCCAGCGGGTGAACTCCGAACGCGGTGGCTTCTTCAAGCGCAAGAAGAAGAAGTAGGCATTTCAGTGGTGCCAATGCCTTATCCACGGCAAGGATCGGGTTCGCCCTTGCTGGCTGTGATCGCGACCAGCGCCGCGATCGTTGTGATCGTCGCTGGCTGCGGGGACAACCTGTCCGCGCGGGACGATGATGCAGGAGGGGCGCCGGGTTGTGGGGGATTGATCGGCGGTGGTGGGGATGGGGTCGGTGGCACTGGGGGATTCGGAATCGGCGGAGAATCCGGCCGGGGTGGCGGTGGCGCGGCCGGCAACTTCTTCACCGTGATCGCGCTGCCGGACACGCAATACTATTCGTCCACCTATCCCGATGTGTTTGCTGCCCAGATGCGCTGGATCATCGAGCAGAAAGCCTCTCTTCGGATTGCGTTCGTACTGCATGAAGGCGACATCGTCGACAGCGACGTTTCCGGGCAATGGGAAACAGCCGCGGCGAATTTGCACAAGCTGGATGGCATCGTTCCCTACGTGCTGGCCCAGGGGAATCACGATTATTTGGTCATGGGGGGGGTGGGCGATCGGAGCACCCTGATCAATCAGTATTTCTCGCTGGCGGCACTGGCGGCCGAACCGGGGTTCTTGGGATCGTTCGAACCTGACCGGATCGAGAACACCGCCCGAATTCTGAAGATGGGCGACATGCCCTGGCTGGTGGTCTCATTGGAGTTCGGTCCGCGCGATGCGGTTCTGACTTGGGCCGACGGTGTCTTGAAGGCGCACGCCGGCACGAAGGCGATGGTGGTGACGCACGCGTATCAGTACTGGGACGGAACGCGGTACGACCACGTGACCCGTCCAGAACAGCTATACAACCCCCACGCTTACGCTGCGGCCCCACCTCCCGGATCGGTCAACGACGGCGAGGAGATGTGGACAAAACTGATTTCGGCAAACGAAAACGTGGAATTCGTTTTCAATGGTCACATCTTTCATCCCACGACGGGCGAAGCCGCCGCCACATTGACCAGCACGCATCCGTCCGGGCGCAGCGTTCATCAGATCGTCGCCAACTACCAACAGGCCGCCTATGGCGGGGGCGGCTATCTGCGGCTGATGGAGTTCTGCCCCGACACGAACGAACTGCGCGTCTCGACGTATTCCCCGTTTTTGAACCTTTGGAAGCGAGACGCGGCGAATCAGTTCACGTTGCCGCTGCCCTGACGGCGCGGCTGCCCTGTCCGTGACGACGCTGCTTGTTCAGCGAGACCTGGTGCCCAGCGGAACCGCGGGCACGGGATGTTTGTCGTCGTACAACCACGAATACGCGAAGTACGATGCCAGGACGCGCTTGGTGTAGTTTCGGGTTTCGTCGTACGGGATGGTTTCCATGAACTCGTCCATGGCCAACTGGCCCCTCTCACCCAGCCATTTGTCCACGGCGCCTTCGCCGGCGTTGTATCCGGCGATGGTCAATGGCGCCGCCTTGCCAAAATGTGTCCACAGGAATGCCAGGAAACGCGATCCGTATTCCAGGTTCTTCGCGGGATCCTGCAGGTCCTCGCGTTTGACGTTCGCGCCGTTCGAGAAACGTTTCGCGGTCTTGATCAACATCTGCGTCAAGCCGATCGCGTTCGCGAACGACTCGATCCGGGGTGAAAACGCGCTTTCCTCGCGCATGATCGCCAGTTGCAGCGCTTCGGGAATCTGATTGGCGCGGGCGTTCTTCGTGATCAGTTCAGGGAACGCCCGCGGATATGACAGCCGCCATTTCGTTGCGCCCAGACCCCGCGGATAGGCAAGGCGATAGTCGGTCAACGTGTAGCGCGGGATGGAATGCGCCGCGTTCCAGATCCCCGCGCGATCCAGCAACACCGACGCGATCCATAGAAGATCGTCTTCGTCGCGGCGTGCGGCCCCGGACGCGCGTTTTTCGCCGGCGGTTTGCAGTCCCATCTTTGCCAGTTCCCGCCGGGCGTCGCCTCCTTGGCCCATGCGGGCCAGATCGACGGCTCGTCGGAAACCGGGCTCGCCGAACAGGGGACGCGGCGTGAAGTGGAAACCGATCGGCTTGCCAGGATCCCGCAACTCCCGCAGCAGCGCCGTGCGCGACGGGGGGGCCTTCGGGTTCTTGCTCGCCTTCGCGTCCTTGACTGGTTTACCGGTCTTGTCGTCGCCCAGTCGCGCCAACGCCAGCAGGGCATAAACCGACAGGGGATATTCGCGCACCGCGCGCACATAGAAGGCGCGCGCCCCCGTGGGATCCTTGCGGCGTTCCAGAACACGCGCTTTCCAGTACAGCGCGCGTCCCTCGGCGTACCAGATCTCCTCGTGCGGGATGCGGCGCAGGTTCTCATCCAGCCAGCGGAGGGCATCGTCATAGCGTTCGGCGCGCCACGCCGAAAACGCCAGCCGCCACAGCGCCTCTCCCAGCAGATCTCCCTTGGGATACAGGGTGGGCATGTCGGCCAACAATTTGTTGGCGGTCTCGTCTTCGTTGTTGTCTGACGCCAGTTCAGCCGTGCGCAGTCGCGCGTCGTCGGCATAACTGTGTTCAGCGTGTTCGGCCTCGATACGGCCGTAACGACCTTGCGCCTTCTGCCGATCGCCGGCGGCCGCCCAGGAACGCGCGCCCTGATACAGCGCCTTGGCGTGTAAATCGACGTTGGCCGCTCGCCCACACGCCGCTTCCGCCTCGTCGAACAAAGGCGCGGCGCGGGGCCGCTGGCGCTGCTTCCAGACCGACTGGGCCCGGTGATAACGTGCGCGGCATTCCAGGTCGGCGTCCAGCGCCGGCGCCCCCAGCGCGCTGCCGAACGCGGCCTCGGATTCGGCGTTGCGGTTGCGATCAAAATAGACCATGCCGCGCGCGACCCACTCGCCCGCGATGCGCGTGCGCACCAGGGTCGCTTCGGCGGGCGGCAGTGCCGTGGCAATCGCCTCCAGCCGGTCGGCGGCCCGATCAGCCCACTCGTCGAGGGGGCCCTCCGCCCAGACCCGCCGGTACAGCGCCGTGATGTCGGGCAGATCAGCGTCGATCTCCAGCGCGCGGGTTTCGGCCGCCGTTTTCTCGATGGCCTCGGCCTGTTTGAACATCGCCTCCACGCGCCGCGGGCCACTGGGAAAATGCACCAGGTATGCGGCGGCGACGTCGCTGGCGTTCTTCCAGCGGCCAAGCGCCCGCAAGGCATCCAGCCGAACCAACTCCGCCTCGGCTTCCGGAACGCTGCCGTCGGCGACCTTCGCCGCCCAGTCCAGCGCGATTTGCGCTTGCCCCGCCCGCAGGCGGCACCGGGCCGCGTTGTACGCGTGGTATGGCGAAAGCCGCGGCGACTCCTTGAAGAGAGATTCGAACAGCGTCGCCGCGTCGGCCCATTTCGCCTGGCTGGCCTTCGCCAGCGCCGCCAGGTACCGGGCCGCATGCCGTTCGTCCGCGCCGGCGGGCAGTCGGGACGCAGCCTTGAGGAATCCGGTTTCGGCGGCCGCCCATTGTTCCTGACGGAAATCCAGCGCCGCCTTGCGCAGGGCGGGCGTACTGAAGAAGGGCTGCAACCAGGTCGGATCGAAAGCGACCGGTTTGGCGGGCCGCACGGGATGGCGCGGGGTGACCGGTGCATGTGGCTTGGGCGTGGTCACCGGCGCCACGTCATCCGGATCGTTGTCGGGGGGCGACGCCGCCGCGGACCCGGTCAGGGGCACGGGACCGACGATCGGCAGCGGAAGCGGCAGCGTCAAGGCCAGGCCCAGGCCCAGCGCGGCCCAATGGGAAGTCAACACCGTCCGAGACTAGAGATCGATTCGCACGGGGGCAACTTTCATTCGCTGTCAGGCGTTGCCGCTGGACCCGCCCTTCTTCAGGGGTGGGTTGCCTGGTTCCACCGTTCCCAGACAAGCGACCGGATCGTCATACCGATCTTGCGGGACCCGTCAGCACGTCCGCATGGCAGGCACCCCCGTCTGAATCAGTTTGGGACGACGTCCACGCGCGCGAGGCCCGCCCGGATCGTCTCCAACTGTTCGCTGTCGAATGAGTAGTCGCTACGGCAGAATTCGCAAGTGACCAGCGCCTGGCCGTCCTCGCGAATCATCGTGGCCAAATCGGCCGCTCCCAGCAATTCCAGGGTCGTCGCCGCTCGTTGGTGCGAGCAAGGACAGTGGAACCTGATGGGACGATCGGGGCCAAGCCGATTCAACGCTTCGGCGTCTTCACCCAACGTCACGCCGGCCACCTCGTCGGCGATCGCCTGTGCGCCGTTCAGCCCCGCCAGATACAAGGCCACCGATCCCGCACGCATGCGCTTTCGTGCCGCCGTGATCAACGCAGTCCCGTTCCCACCCGGAAGCGCCTGGACCAGGATGCCGGCCGCGCCGCGAATGCGCCCGTCGGAATCCAGCAGGGTTTCGCACGCAAGCGCGCTGTCGATCTGTTCGCTGTCTCGCAGGTAGCGCTCGACGTCGGTGTCGATTTCGCCATCCACGAATGGCGTTTGTCCGCTGAACGTGTGTCCCAATCCCAAATCGCGGACGACGCTGACCAACCCTGTTCGTCCGACCGCATTGGCCAGACGTGGTCGGGCCAGTTCGGCCTCCGCGTCCGACACGCCTCCCTCTGCCACCGCCTGGCCCATGTGCGCCGCTCGCGGATTGCCGACGAACATACGGGCGGTACCGGCTACGGAGGCATCGACGGTCAGCGCTCCCAGGGGGCCTGTGCCCAGAATCTGCAGCGTGATTCGTTCGTCTCCCTTGGTCATGGTCGCCAGCAAAAGAGCGGCGGTTCCGGCGCGTCCCATGGCGACCGCGGCGGCGGGGGTCGCGTTATGACGGCGTGCCGCCTCGCGCGCCAACTCGGTCGTGAGGACGACCACCACACGCGCCGTGCCGTTCCCGGCGACGTAGCGGACGATTGCATCACCATTTTCCATCGCCACTGCTTGACCGGCGAATGCCGCGCCGTCAAGCGGACATCAACTGGACTACAGCGACATGTGGACGGACACGCGGTTCCGGCCGCCCTGTTTTGACCGGTACAACGCCGCGTCCGCCGCCGCGACCAGACCAGCGGCATCTTTGATCGCGGGATCAGGCATACCCGCCAATCCGACGCTGATGGTCACCGGGATGGCCTTGCCGTTAAACCCGAACTGACGTCCTTCGCAAGCCCGGCGCAAACGCTCGCCGATCACCTGCCCTTGCGCCAGATCGGATCCGCGGCAAATCACCGCGAATTCTTCCCCGCCGTAGCGCGCGAAAACGTCCTCGGTGCGCAGGGACATCATCATCAGCGCCGACAGATCGGTCAGCACGGCGTCGCCGGCCTGGTGACCATAGGTGTCGTTGATCTTCTTGAAGAAGTCGATGTCGAACATGACCAACGACAGGGGCGCGCTGTGGCGAACCGAGAACATGAACTCGCTCTCCAGCCGGTCGGTGAAGTACTTCTTGTTAAACGCCTTGGTCAGACCGTCGCGCAGCGCCGATTCGTACATCTGGCGCTGGAACACTTCGTCCAGGTTGTCGTGGTACGTGAACTTCAGAATCGTCGTCGATCCCACCAGGATCTTGTCGCCATCGGCCAACGCCTTGGTGTCGACCTTGATGCCGTTACAGAAGGTTCCGTTCGTCGACCCCAGATCGTGCAGCAGGACTTCGTTTCCCTGAACGACGATCTCCGCGTGCTCGCGCGAAATACCATCATCGATCAGACGAATCGACGCCTTCCCGCCACGACCAATGATCGTGCGCACCTGCTCGACCTTGTACATCTCACCGACGGCGGACCCGGCCAACACGACCAAATAGGCGCGATCACGTTTCTCACCCTGGCCGGCGGCCGGGGTCTCGAACATTCTCGTCTTCTCGTCTACGACCATCAGCCCTCAGAATCGTAACACAGTGGGTTACAGCTGGATTATCGGCCGCTCGGAGGCGGGGCTGTAGGTGTTTCGGCGCGGACCGTCAGTTGCGCCGCCAGGGCGCGCAGAACGGCTCCGTGACCACCGCCTGACATGCTGGTCGTGGCACCGAATGACAGCCCATCCAGGGCCGTGACCGCCTCCGCTAGCAGGATCGGCACCCGCTGACGGACCCGGTACGCGTGGCTAGGGTGGTCGCCGTCGTCTTGATCGTCCGCATGCTGGAAGGCCACACCAAACCGAAGCCCGAAGATGCCCACGGATTCGATGGCGGTTGGGGTCGCCCCGGAGGCGGCCGCGCCCACCTCCGCGGCTGCGCGGAATAGCGCGGCTGTCTTCTCCGTATGCAATCGTTCCAATTGCGTCAGATCCGCCGGCGGTGCTTCTCCCAGATCACGCGCTTGTCCGCGGACCATACCGCCCACGCCCGCGCCCGCGCCCCGCGCCAGCGCCAACGCCGCGCGGCCAAAATCAGCGGGACGGCCAGACCGCTCGCCCGCCTCGGCCAGCCATTCGAACGCCAGGGTCAACAACCCGTCTCCCGCCAGGATCGCTGTCGCTTCACCAAAAACCTTGTGGTTGCTCGGCTTGCCGCGCCGGAAATCGTCGTCATCCATCGCCGGTAGATCGTCATGGATCAACGAATAGCAGTGCACCAGTTCGACGGCGGCGGCCGCGATCAGCACGGTCTCGTCGGGCAACCCGTCAAGCGCTGCCCCAGGCGATTTGGTCGCCGCCGCGACCACCGCGTCGGCGGCGCCCAGGGCCACGAGAGGCCGCAGGCGTTTTCCGGGTGCCAGCAGGGAATAGCGCATCGCCTCGATCAGGCGCCCAGGATCATCACCCGGGGCCGGTGCGGGCAACCGGGTCTCAAATACCGTGTCGATCGCGCGTCGACGAGTCTCGCACCATCGCGCAAGGTCGACGGCCTGATCAGTCTTCATTGCCGATGGGGGTATCGAAAGGCACCGTTCGTGGCGCGCTGGCCGCACCAGCACCGCCACCAGCCGCGCCCGCCAGTAACACTTCCACTTTTCGCTCGGCCGAATCCAGGATGGTCGCTCCGCGGCGGCAAAGCCCGATCCCCTCTTCGAAGAACTTCAGGCTGTCCTCCAGGGACAGGTTTCCACCCTCGAGCTTTTCGACCACGCCACGCAGACGGGTCAGGATCTCGTCGAACCGTTCCTGCGCCGCTCCCGGCGGGGGCGCGGGTTCAGCCTTGTCGGACGCTGGCATCTGCCGCGTTTGTACCACGGCCGCCGCGCGGCTTCACGGGCGACGCGCGGCTTCACCGACGGAACCAGGCCCCCGGCCACCGATGCATCCCGCCCGCGCTGTCTCTTGCCATGGCTTCCCGATACAATGCCCGCGTTGTCATGAAACCAGCCGCAGAGACCCCCAAGACCGATGCCAAGACCCCTTGGCGATCATACCTTCGTAAGAAAGGTCTCAAGACGACCCAGCAGCGTGAAGCGATCGTCGACGCCTTCTTGCGCAGCTCGGGCCACGTTGCCCTGGACGATCTCTTGGCCAGCTCGCGGCGCGTGCACCCCGGAGTGGGTCTGGCGACAGTTTACCGCACGGTCAAGCTACTGGAAGAAGCGGGGCTGGCGGCCAGCCGACAATTTGAATCGGGGCACACGTTGTACGAGGTGGCGCAGGGGAGGGCGCACCACGACCACCTGATCTGCCAGCAATGCGGCTACATCGTCGAATTCGAAAACGATGAAATCGAACGCCTCCAGGCTGCTGCCGCGCGACGGATGGGGTTCAACGTGCTTCGCCATCGTCACGAACTGTTCGGCCTGTGCGAAAAGGCGCAAGGTCTTCCCGAGGGTCGCTGTCCCGCCGAGGCGGCTGCCCGAACCGCCCCGCGCTGATCGCTTCGCGCCGCACGTCCGACCCAAACACGACGCGAGAAGAGTTGCCGTTCAGCCACGGCAACGCGAACACCGTCAGTCGCTTTTCGGGGCTTGCAAGGCGAACACGGTCAGTTGCTGTTGAGGCACTGCAACGCCAGCACCGTAACGTTGTCCGTGCCCCCGGCCTGGTTCGCCGCCTCCACCAATTGCGCGACGGCCTGCTCCAGATCCGGGGTTGTCTTCAGGACCTTGGCAATGGTTTCGTCCTCGATCATTCCCGACAACCCATCCGAGCAAAACACGAACACGTCGCCATCTTGGATATCTTGAACATGAACGTCGACCTGAACCGTGTCCCGCATTCCCAAGGCACGTGTGATGACGTTCTTGTGCGGAAACTTCTTCTGTTCCTCATCGGACATGTCCGGCTTTGCGTCCTTGTAATCCTCCAACAGCGAATGGTCGCGTGTCATCTGCTGGATCTGGCCGGCGCGAACGCGGTAACACCGCGAATCGCCCACGTGCGCGATGTACAACTTGTCGCCGACGATCTGACCCCCGACGATGGTCGTTCCCATGCCCTTGAGCCGCAGGTCCTTCATCGCCGCCTCGAAGATCCGCTGGTTGGCCAACTTGACGCCGACGACCAGACGATTCTCCACGTAGGACAGGTGCCGATCCATCTTGTACGGCCAGGTGACCTCGTCATCCTTTGTGCGGGCGAAGAATTCCTGAATCGATTCCGCCGCCATCTTCGACGCCACCTCGCCTGAGGCATGTCCCCCCATGCCGTCGGCCACCAGGAAAAGCTGATCCTCTTCCAACAAGGAAAAATAGTCCTCGTTGTGGGTTCGCTTCATCCCGACATCGGTCTTGGCCGCGTAGCGAATTCGCATGAGTCGGAAAATTCAGGTTACCGATCGCGTCGAGGATGGTCAATTCCGCCCTCGCGAGCGATTCCCCGGCTTGGCGAAGCATTCCGATTATTGACACGGCGAAGCGCGACCGTTAGGGTACTGCGCAAATGTCTAGTCCAGCACCCAGAACCCGGGCGGCCCTGCTAGCGATCGGCGATGAGGTCCTGCGCGGGGAAGTGGCCAATAGCAACGCCGCGTTCCTGTCGGAACGTCTGTTCGAAATCGGCGTCGACGTTGGCGAGCAGTTGGTCGTCTCGGACGATCCGACGGCGATTCGAACGGCCTTGGTTCGCCTGCGCCCCGGATATGACGTGGTTATCGCCACCGGGGGCCTCGGTCCCACGGAGGACGATCGCACGGTCGACGTTGTGTCGGACCTGCTGGGCGTGGACAGTCCGGCCGACACGGCGTCGCTGGACGCAATGAAGCAACGTTTTTCGACGCACGGCTTCGACATGACACCCAACAACCTGCGACAGGTTCGGATCCCCGCGGGTGGCGAGGCGCTGCCGAACAGCGCCGGGATTGCGCCGGGTTTCCGCATTTCTCTCGGTGGTGCCGAAGCCTTCTTTCTACCTGGCGTGGCCCGCGAGATGGAGAAGATGTTCGTCTCCGAGGTGACACCCCGCCTGGAACGTCTGGTGGCGAAGGCAGCGCTTGGCCATTCGGTGGTTCGCACCTGGCACATCTACGGGATGGGGGAGTCCCACATCGACCACCGCCTGGCGGGCTTGTTGGCGAACATCGACGGGGTCACGCTTCATTTTCGCACCAGCGCACCGGAGAATCACGTCAAGGTCGTTGTGCGTGACAGCGATCTCGAACGCGCCCAGGCGACGTTGGAGCGAATCGACCTGGACCTTCGCAAGCGCATAGGCGCTGGGATCTATGGAATCGACGGCGAGACGTTCGCGGCGGCGGTCGGCCGTTCTCTAATCGCGCACGGGGCCAAGGTGGCGTTGGCCGAGTCCTGTACGGGGGGATTGGCCGGCGAGTTGCTCACGTCGGTGCCTGGAGCCAGCGCGTACTTCGTCGGTGGAGTCATGGCCTATTCGGACGAAATCAAACGCCAGGTGCTAGGGGTCAAGGAAGATATCCTGAACGACTTCGGAACCGTCAGCGAGCCCTGCGCGCGGGAAATGGCGGAGGCCGCGCAGAAGCTATTCAATTCGACCCTAGCGGTGGGAATCACGGGGATCGCTGGTCCGGGCGGCGCGACCCGTGACAAGCCGGTGGGAACGGTCTGTTTCGCGTGCGTCGGTCCGGGCACGACCCGCGCCGCGACGAAATTGTTCACCGGAGGGCGCGAGCAGATTCGGCGCGCCGCCGCATATTTCGGACTGGATCTGGCGCGAAAGTATTTCGACAACCGCAAGAGATGACCGCCCGCGATGATCGGCGCAGCGATCGCTGCAATGACCGGCGTGGATCGGGGAGCGCAGGGCAAGTAACCGGTGCTGAGATCAAGGCACCGGACGCGGCGACCAAGTGACCGGACGAAGAGAGTTCCCGCTTTCAGACCGACCTTCAGGAGGATAATCATGGCCACGATCGACAAGACGGAAGCACGCGAGGGTAAGGCCGAGACCAAGTTGACCGCGCTCCCTCCGGTGCCGGCCCCTCAGCCCACGCCACTGCCACGTGAGCGCGACACCCAGCGGGATAAGGCGATCGACATCGCGGTTTCGACCATCGAAAAACAATTCGGCAAGGGGAGCATCATGCGGTTGGGCGAAAACGCCGCCCCGCCCGAGGTGTTGGTGGTGCCGTCGGGATCCCTGGGCCTGGACATCGCTCTTGGCATCGGGGGCCTGCCTCGTGGCCGGGTGATCGAGATCTACGGTCCGGAGTCGTCGGGGAAGACCACCTTGGCGCTGCATGTGGTTGCCGAGGCTCAGAAGGGCTCAGGCATCTGCGCCTTCGTCGACGCCGAACACGCGCTGGACGTGGGTTATGCCCGGAAGCTCGGCGTTCGAACCGACGACCTGCTGGTGTCGCAGCCTGACTGCGGCGAGCAGGCACTGGAGATTACAGAAATGTTGGTTCGCTCGGGCGCCGTCGACGTAATCGTCGTCGATTCGGTGGCCGCCCTGACTCCGCGGGCCGAACTGGAAGGTGAAATGGGGGACTCCCACGTTGGGCTCCAGGCGCGCTTGATGAGCCAGGCCCTGCGAAAATTGACGGGAACCATCGCGAAATCGAACACCCTGGTCATCTTCATCAACCAGATCCGCATGAAAATCGGCGTGATGTTCGGCAGTCCCGAAACCACGACAGGCGGCAACGCCCTCAAGTTCTACTCCAGCGTGCGTCTCGACATTCGCCGCATCGGCGCACTCAAGGATGGCGAAAAGGTTGTGGGAAACCGCACGCGGGTCAAGGTTGTGAAGAACAAGATGTCGGCGCCGTTCAAGGAGGTCGAGTTCGACATCCTTTACGGCGAGGGGATCAGCCGTGAGGGGGATCTGGTGGATCTGGGCGCGGATTGTGGCGCCGTCGAAAAGTCGGGTGCCTGGTTCGGATTCGAGGGAGAACGGATCGGTCAAGGGCGTGAGAACGCGAAGCAGTTCTTGCGTGATCATCCCGACGTCGCGAGGCGGATCGAGCAGAAGGTGTTGACCCATCACGGCATCAAGCGGGATCGTAGTGAACAGGGAGTCTCGGATTCGTCGGGCGGCGGTGGAGGGACGGTCCATGCGCTTCTCGCCCAGCCCAAGCCCGCTAGCGAGAAGAAACGTTAGCGCTCGGGGGCGGAGGTATCCCGCCGGTGGCACGGGGCTGGGGCTCATCGACGACCGGATCTCGCTTGCGACGCATGGCGAAATACCCGTTCCGCCATTAGACTGACAACCGATGGCTTCCGCTAAGAAGAACACCCCAGAGGGGCCCGTCGAGGTTCCAGAGATTATTTCGATCCTGCCGTTGCGGAACTCGGTTTTGTTCCCCGGTTCGATCATTCCCATAGACGTGGGCCGCAAGAAATCCGTTCGCCTGGTGGAGGAGGCGATTTCGAAGGAGCGGCCGGTCATTGGTATAGTCACGCAACGTGATTCCCGAACGGAGGATCCGGGGCCCGGGGATCTTTATCCGGTGGGCTGCGCAGCGCGGATCCTCAAAGTGATCAAGCTGGCCAAGGACAACTTCTCGGTTATCCTGCAGGGCGTCGCGCGGATTCGCGTGCTTGAGGGGACGGGCGTTGATCCGTTCATGACGGCTCGGGTGCAAACACTGCCGGACCAGGCCAGCGGCGAGGTGGAGTTGGATGCCCTGGTGATGAACCTCAAGGACGTCGCCAAGCGGGTCATCAAGCTGATGCCCGAGTTGCCCAAGGAAGCCTCCGCGCTGGTGGACAGCGTCACCGAGCCGGGACAACTGGCTGATCTGATTACGTCGAACCTGGATGTTCAGGTCGACGAGAAACAGGACGTTCTGGAGACGTTCGACCTCAAGACCCGGCTGCGCAAGGTGTTGCAGTTTCTGTCGCGTCAGCACGAGGTGCTCAAAGTCCGCGAGAAGATCAACAGCCAGGTCCAAGAAGAGATGGGGCGGAACCAGCGCGAATACGTCCTGCGCCAGCAGCTGAAAGCCATCAAGGAAGAACTGGGCGAGATCGACGATTCAGGCGGGGATCTGGACGATTTCCGCGAGAAGGTCCTGGGCGCCAAGATGCCGGCCGATGTCGAAAAGGTCGCGATGAAACAGTTGGAGCGGCTGAAGGTGATGCAGCCGTCATCCGCCGAATACACGGTGACCCGGACGTATCTGGAATGGCTGGTCGAGCTGCCGTGGTCGGTCGCGACCGACGACAAGTTGGATATCCAGGCGGCGCGCGACATTCTGAACACGGATCACTACGACCTCGAGAAGGTGAAGAAGCGCATCCTGGAATACCTGGCGGTGCGCAAACTGAAGTCCGACAAAAAGGGACCCATCCTGTGCTTGGTCGGGCCTCCTGGTGTCGGCAAGACGTCGCTTGGGCGTTCAATCGCGCGGGCACTGGGCCGCAAGTTCATCCGCATCTCCTTGGGAGGCGTGCGGGACGAGGCCGAGATTCGCGGTCACCGTCGGACGTACGTCGGGTCGCTGCCTGGGCGTCTTATTCAGGGAATGAAGAAGGCGGGTTCGAACAACCCAGTTTTCATGCTCGACGAGATCGACAAGTTGGGGCACGACTTCCGTGGTGATCCCGCGGCGGCCTTGCTTGAGGTTTTAGACCCGGAACAGAATCACAGTTTCTCGGACCATTACCTGGAGGTTCCATTCGACCTGTCGAAGGTCATGTTCGTGGCCACCGCGAACATCCTAGATCCGGTTCCGCCCGCGTTGCGCGACCGGTTGGAGGTCCTGGAATTGCCGGGCTACACGCGTGAAGAGAAGCTGAACATATCGCGCCAGTTTCTGATCCCGAAGCAACTGGAAGAGCATGGTCTTTCGAAAGACAAGATTGTGTTCGAGGACAACGCGGTGGCCGAAGTGATCGATAGCTATACGCGTGAGGCCGGCGTTCGGAACCTGGAACGCGAGATGGCGAACGTCATCCGCGCGATTGCGGTATTGGTCGCCGAGGGCAAGTCGGGGGACTTGGAGACCATTACGATCGAGCGCATCGCCGAGTTTCTGGGGCCCGCCAAACACATTTCCGAGGTTGCCGAGCGGACTGCGGAGCCGGGGGTGGCGACCGGGTTGGCCTGGACGCCGGTCGGCGGCGACATCTTGTTCATCGAGGCGACCAAGATGAACGGCAAGGGCCAGTTGGTGCTGACCGGGCAATTGGGCGACGTCATGAAGGAATCCGCGCAAGCGGCGCTTTCGTTCATCCGGTCGCGGGCCAGGTGGCTGGGGCTGGAGGACAACTTCCTGGAGAAGATCGATATTCACGTCCACATTCCGGCGGGCGCGATCCCTAAGGACGGTCCCTCGGCGGGAGTGACGATGTTCGTTTCAATGGCATCGTTGTTGACCGGAAAGCCGATTCGCAGCGACGTCGCCATGACCGGCGAGATTACGCTGCGTGGTCTGGTGCTGCCGGTGGGCGGCATCAAGGAAAAATTCCTGGCCGCGCACCGGGCGGGCATCAAACGGGTGGTTTTGCCCGAACGCAACCGCAAGGACGTGATCGAGATCCCCGAGCAGCCCCGCAATGAGATCGAAATCATCTACGTCAAACGCATGGATGAGCTTTTGCAGCATGTCCTAACCGAGATGCCGAAGCTGGGCGTCATGACCACGTCCGTATCGCCGCCACCGCCACCGGCGGCGCCGCCCGCGGCGTGAGCTACTGAAGAGGGGTTCGTACCGCGGGCAATGCCGGGCTTGATAAGCCGGCTGCGGCCACGGCGTCCTTTTCCGGAACCTGAAAGACCCGTCGGAAGAGGGCGTGGCCGAGGTAGATGAGCGGCGTCAGCAGGACGGCCATCGCCAGTTTTCCCAGGTAGTTGTTGCCCGCGTTGGTCGCGATGAAGGCAAGTGGCTTTGTTCCCGCTAGGAACACGAAGCTGACCACGAAGCTGTCGATTGCCTGTGACAGTACGGTGGAACCGGTCGCCCGCAACCACAACAAACGGTGGCCGGTCAGCCGGCGTAGGGTCTGAAAAACGGAGATGTCCAGTAGTTGCCCGATCGTGTAGGCGGTCAACGATGCGACGTAAAGCCGCGATGACGTACCGAAGGCACCGCGAAAGACAGCGTCTGAGATTGGAGATTCACTGCTGGTGGGAAGGGCCAGCGCCAGGTTGATCACCGCCCAGACGAAAACCGCGGCGCCAAGGCCCGCGTAGGTCAGCCGTCGGGCGCCGTGTTTGCCGTAGAATTCGTTGACCACGTCGGTCAGGACGAACGTCAGTGGAAACGGAATGATCCCGGCAGAAAAAGTGTGGCCGAATAGAACGAAGAACTTCCCGCCGATGAAGTCTCCGGTCACCAGCGCCGCGACAAAGAGGGCGGTCAGAAATATGAATGCTC
>JANOJB010000360.1:0-3157 GCA_031407985.1 Pseudomonadota bacterium
GAATCCGGTCCCAACGATCAGACTCTGACAACACCGACGGCGCTGATCTCCAGCCACGTGTTTCGATTCGAACTGCGCGAGGGATTGGTCGCTGGTGGCTCACTGGGCCTGGCGAATCGCCTTCAGGTGACCGCCGGCGCCCTGTTGCCTGTGTCCCCTCAGACGCGCATCTACTTCGGTCAACTGAAGGTGCGCCTGTTGACCGTCCAGCGCTTCACATTTTCCGTCGCCGTGGCCAAAGTCAGGTTCAGACTGACCGCGAGCAACGAGACCGACTTTGTGGGCGGCGCGCTACTGGGAACGTACTGTCTGACATCCGACTGCCGGTCTCTGGCCAGCGGAGGAATCTGGTATGGCAACAAATCGACGGTGGTGGACACCAGCCCTTCTTCGTACGACGGATGGACGGGCACCGCGAACGTCATCGTGGCTGTTGGTCCACACAGCTCCCTGCTTGCGGAAACCTGGTTTGGGGGCGACACCGCGCTATTCGGAGGGGGCGTGCGTCTGTTTGGACGGGCGCTGTTCGCTGATCTGGGCTTCGTCGTGTACGCCCGCGAATCGGTCGGCTTGCCATGGGTCAACCTGGGATGGGGCATCGGTATCAAACGGCTGACCAGGCATTTTCAATAGCGCATGCGCAACGAATCGAAATCCCTCAGGCGACAAGAACCGCCGGCCGATCGCTAATTCGTTCCTGATCAGCGCCTCAAGGGAATCGTTCCGGGGGAAGGGGACGACGAGCGATCGTTCAGACTCCAGCACTTGCTCACACGCGAATAGCCAACCACGGCGGATGTGGCAAACAGCGCCAAGAATGCGACACCAAGCGCGATATCCTGACCACGGTTGATCCTCGCCCCCCGGTAGGCGGTATCGCTGGCGTCGAGTGCCGAGGCAATTCTGTACCCCTCATACCCCCCAACCAGCGTGTCGCCCAGGGGCCAAACAACACTGGAACATTCGACCTCCTCGCCATATCTGGGCCGACGCTGGGGCGGACTGTCCACGAAGATGAACGAACATCCGCCGCCGAACGGCGTCACGAACAACAACGCAATCAAGGCGCAAACGGTTGAGCCCCCGGCAGGTCTCGTCCTGGAACTCCTCATCGTCGGGCGCAGGGTAACACGCGGGCAACCTTGCAGCGCCGCACCGCTTGTGTAGACTTTCACACATGGCGACCAACCTTGCGATCGACGACGGACTGCTCGACGAGGCGCTGCGGGTCGGGGGACAGCGCACGAAGAAGGACACCGTGACCCAAGCTTTGCGAGAGTACGTGCAACGCCGCAAGCAAGGTCGAATTTTGGAGTTGTTCGGCAAGGTCGACTTCGATCCGAAGTACGACCACAAACGGCAGCGCCGCCGCCCATGAATGTCGTCGTCGACACGTCGGTGTGGTCGCTGGCGCTGCGGCGGCACAAGCAGTCCACTGCTCCGGAGACATTGGAGTTGGCCGAGCTGATTCGAGAAGGGCGTGCCGCCGTCCTGGGACCTATCCGGCAAGAACTGCTGTCCGGCGTCCCCAGTCAAGGTCAGTACGAGACACTGCGAGAGTACCTACGCGCGTTTCCGGATGTCGTTTTGGAGGCGGAAGACTACGAAGTGGCGGCGGTCTACTTCAACCGATGCCGGGCGAAGGGTGTTCAAGGATCGAACACCGACTTTCTGATCTGCGCGGCAGCCTCGCGGCGGCGGCAGGGAATCCTGACGACGGACTCGGACTTCCTGCGCTTCGCGAAACTGCTACCGATCCAGCTTCATTCGCCCCGTTCGTCGGTGTGAATCCGCATGAAGGCGGCCAGCGCCGCGGCCTCGGGGGATGGCTGACGCTGTAGGCCCGCGATCGTACCGGCGCGGTCCTGGGCGCTGCGGTTCTGTCCCAGTTTGAATTTGGCCTCCCATCGTTCGACGGGCATCTCGAAGGCCACGACCGCCGACACAAGACCGGCGTTGAACGGCGGCGGTAGGTTTTCCATCCGCCAAGTGCCCGGACCCGTTTCGTAGCGGAGGACCAGATCGCGAAGGAGATCGCGTGTGAAGTTCGCGTCGGCTATCACCCGCGGCCTCCCATACACATGGACGGTCGCGTAGTTCCAAGTGGGCACCGCGGGACCGCTGGCGTACCAGGTTGGTGAGACGTAGGAGTGCGGGCCCATGAAGATTGCCAGGGATTCGTCCGCACCGTTCATCAGCGACCAGTGAGCGTTCGCGCGCGCGACGTGACCGGCAAGCACAAGACCGTTTGGGGTGCGTCTGACCACGACCGGCACGTGAGTCGCGATCATGCCGGTGGCCGGCGCGCTGACGATCGTGGCGAAGTCGTAGCGTTGCAGGAATGCCTCGACCTGCGCCTGATCGTCAACCTTGAACGACTCCGGAATGTACATGGCTACCTCGGTCGGACTCTATTCGGTTTTCGGTACCCGCGTCCCAGTCTCGACGGCGCACGTTGGCGGCCCTCGACCCTTGACCACCAGACCAGACCAGACCAGACTTGGTTTGTGAAATCCATAAACATCCAGGAAGCAAAAACCCATCTGTCTCGCCTGCTCGAAGAAGCAGTAGCCGGGGAGGACATTGTCATCGCGAAAGCAGGACGCCCCTATGTCAGGCTGGTACCGTGCTTGTCGGAGCGCGCGCCACGTACCCTCGGCGGCTGGAAGGGCAGTCTGCGGATCGCCAAGGATTTCGACAAGACGACCGACGAACTTCTGGCTCTTTTCGAGGGTAAATGAAGCTTCTGCTTGATACTCATGCGCTCCTGTGGGCTCTCGGACAGCCGAAGAAGTTGTCGGACCAGGCCCGAAGCAAGATCGAGGATCCTGACAACGTGGTCTTGGTAAGTGCCGTGTCGGCCTGGGAGATCGAAATCAAACGCGCCTTGGGCAAGCTCTCCGCTCCGGGAGATCTTCCAGAACAGATGCGACTTGCACGGTTCAGCGAGCTGCCGGTGCAGGTTCGTCACGTTCAGACACTGCGCACGCTCCCCGACGTACACCGCGATCCTTTCGATCGGATGCTGATCGCGCAGGCCATGACCGATGATTTGACCTTGGTGACCAACGACAGGCACATCCAGGCGTACCCATGCAAGACCCTGCCCTGCTGATTAACGTGAAGGCAGGGTCCTCGGATCGCCGGTCAGATCGGT
>JANOJB010000029.1:0-22994 GCA_031407985.1 Pseudomonadota bacterium
CCGGGGAGTATCAGGATTTTCTGACTGGCTTCGTGACAGCCGAGGGCGAGGTGTGGGGGCGCCCGGCGGGGATCACCGTCGCCAGCGACGGCGCTTTGTTGGTGACGGACGACGAATCCGGCACGATCTGGCGCGTCAGCACCACGGTCCCCTAACGTCGATCAGACGAGCCGATCTTGGTCTGCGGCGGTACAGGGCGGGCACGGGATGTCTATGTTTGTGACACAGAGCGCCCAGTTCATCGCCGGCTGTGTGTCTGCCTCGGTGTTCCTGTTCTTCGGGTGCCCGGCCTCCATAGACTCCGCGACGACGGCAACCGGAGGGAAATCAGGCACGGGGGGAGACCGCGGCAGCGGCGGCTCGACCAGCCAGGCGACAGGCGGAAGCAGCACGGGGGGTAGTATCACCGGCGGCGGCGGCACGGGCGGCACGTCCACAGCCACGGGCGGAGCAACGGCCGGAGGCACGGGTGGCGCAACGGCCGGAGGCACGGGCGGCACGTCCATGGGCACGGGCACGGGCGGAGCAACGGCCGGAGGCACGGGCGGCACGTCCATGGGCACGGGCGGATTTACCTCTGGCGGCACGGGCGGCAGTTCCACAGGCACGGGCGGAGCAACGGCCGGAGGCACGGGCGGCACGTCCACGGGCGCGGGCGGTGCCGGTTCAATCGCCAACTGCCCGGCCGACGCCGTGTTCTGCGACGACTTCGAGTCCTACACGCTGATGTCGCCACCGAGCGGCAAGTGGAAAACCTGGACTGTCGGCGCGGGCACGTTGGTCGTGGACTCGATGCAGCACTCCAGCGGCACGAAGGCTGCTCATATTCACGGCAAGGTGTCGCAATCCGGTGCCGGCAAAGAACAGGCGTTCATGCTCGCGCAACAAGCCCCTTCGTTTCCAGTCACCGGAACGACGCTCTACCTCCGATTCATGATGTACGGCACGCGTTTCCCGTTCACGGGCGTTACGACCGCGAACCACGTCGCCATCGCCTGGATTGGCTCCGCGAAAGGCCTCAACGCGCCCGACCAAGGAGAGACAAACAAGGGCTACCTGTTCGCGGACTACAACGGTATCTCGATCGAACCAATGTGGAACGGCTACTTCCGCGATACCTCGAAACACTTCAAGGACGCGAACCAAGCCAACGCGTGGCATTGCTGGGAGATCTTGATCGACAATGCCGGGGGCCCACCGCCGGGCGCCACGGGAGCTGCCCTACCGCACATCTGGGAAGACGGCGTTGCCTTGAAGCTGGCGGCAGCGGGCTCTGCCGACGCTCAATACGCGGCGATCCCCTTTGAAGCGATCATGTTTTCACTCTGGTCGCCTCAGGCCGACACATCCGTCGCCGACTACTGGATTGACGACGTGGCCGTCTCCAAGTCACGCATCAACTGCCCCGCCAAGTGAGCGCGATCTGGGCGTCAACTCCGCCGCGAGCCCATTTGACGGAGGATTCGTTGTCGGACAACTAGACTAAGGCGTCAGGGCCAAGCAGTAGATCGCGCCGTACCCGCCGCCGGTGCCGACGGTGTAGACGCCCTGCATGGGACCGCCCTGTTCCATCAGGTTGATGCCCGCGCCGCAACCTCCCTCGGCCAGGGCTGACATCCAGTTCATTCCGCTTTGCGCCGGCCAGGAATGTCCGCACCAGGGTCCGTTCGCGCGGCCGCCGCCGCCACCGCCGGTGCTGCCACCTGTCCCGGCCGTGGGCGCCGTCGCCGCCGAGCTGGTCCAGTCGTTACACGTGTTGCTGGCATTCATGCTGTACAGGTTTCCCATCGGCCCGGTGCCGGTCAGGACATCGTGATTGTCCACGTTGCCCGTGCCATCCGGATTGTGATTCGGCACGCCGAATTCGTTGGGAAGATCGTTGACGATGGCGGTATGCGCTCCGACGGGACGCTGCTGCCGCAGGTCCGCCTTGTTGTTGGCGACCAACCGGCCCATGCGGTCATACCAGGGGCCTTCGCCCACGCGGTCGATCGCATTGACCACCGGCGGTCCGATGACGCTCAGGAACGCGCGCCAGGTCTTCGTGCCGGCACCGGTCATCGCGGCCTCGGCGATCTTCGCGCAAAGTTTGTCCGCGCCGGCCAACCCGGTCGTCTCGCCAAAACGCAGATCGCCGCCGAAGCCGTTTTGACTGCCGGACTCCCGCCTCATGGCGACGATGCTGGTCATGAAGAAACTGAACCGGCTGGCTGCGCCGCCCGCCCCGCCCGCGGCCATCCCGCCCGTGCCGCTCCCCGCGCCTCCGCCCGTACCGCGGCCCGCGGCGCCGCCCGTGCCCGTGCCCGTGCCGCCTCGCCCACCGGCACCGCCCGTCGCGGAACCACCTGTCCCGGTGGCACCACCCGTGGTCACGACGCTACCGCCGGTGCCCGTGGTTCCTCCCGAAGCTGTCGCGCCGCCCGACCCAACCGCGCCGCCGGATCCCTGAGCACCACCCGTCGTGCTGACGCTACCTCCCGAGCCCGATGGCGTGCTGCCCCCCGAACCGGCGCTGGTTCCTCCGGTTCCGGATCCCGTCGTTTCGGCCGGCGCGCACGCGGGCAAGCCAAAGCCACACGCCAATCCCACGAACAGGAATGCCCAGCCAAGCTTCCGTATCACGCGCAGCCCAGGGTCACGTTGAATCATGAAGAGTAGGTGAGCCGCCAGCACCGATATCGTCACTAGACTGTTGCACTATTCTACTAAACGCAGCGCCGTGGACGTTGGGGGAGCACTGTTGCCCCGTGCGCAACACGCACGCCAACCGTGAGCTGACCCACGTCATTCCGGGGATCGCCCGAAACGGAAAAGCGGCCTACGGCAACAGTGTGTCGCCCATCAAGAACTTGTCGACGCCGCGGGCGGCGGCGCGACCTTCGGCAATCGCCCACACGATCAGCGACTGCCCACGGGCCATGTCGCCCGCCGCGAATATCTTCGCGACCGACGTCTGTTTCTCGGCGTCGGTGACCACGTTGCCGCGGTCATCCAGCTTCACGCCCAGCTCGCCGAGCAACCCCTCCTTCTCGGGCCCGAGAAAACCCATCGCCAGGAAGACCAAATCCGCGGGCCACACTTTCTCGGTGCCGGGGATCTCGCGCATGGTCATCTTGCCGCTTTCGGTACCACCGTCGCGCCGCCATTCGATTTCGACGGTGTGCAGTTCCTTGACGTTGCCCGCGGCATCACCCACGAATCGTTTGGTGACGACCGCGTACCGACGCGGATCGGCGCCGAACACCGCCGCTGCTTCTTCCTGACCGTAGTCCAGTTGGTAAACGCGGGGCCACTGCGGCCAGGGATTGTCCGCCGCGCGCGATTCGGGGGGACGGGACAGAATCTCGAACTGGACCAGGCTTTTGCATCCGTGGCGCATGGCCGTGCCGACGCAATCGGTCCCGGTGTCGCCGCCGCCGATCACCACGACGTGTTTGCCCTTGCCGTCGATGAACCGCCGGTCCGCGTGGTTGCTGTCCAAGAAACTCTTCGTGTTCAGCAGAAGGTATTCCATCGCCAGATGGATACCCTTCAGGTTGCGGCCCTCGATCGGCAGATCCCGCGCCTTGGTGGCGCCACCGCACAGAACGGTCGCGTCGAATTCGGCGTCAAGCCTGGCGGTCGGGTAGTCCTTGCCGACGGACGTTCCGGTCACGAAGTTCACGCCTTCCTCGGCCAGCAGCTTCACGCGTCGCGAGACGACGTGTTTGTCCAGCTTCATGGGGGGGATGCCGTACATCAAAAGGCCGCCGATGCGATCGTCCCGTTCGAACACCGTTACGGTGTGCCCTGCCTGATTCAACTGCGCGGCGCATGCCAACCCCGCCGGTCCCGATCCGACGACGGCCACCTTCTTCCCCGTGCGCGTCAGAGGCGGTTCGGGCAAGACCCAGCCCTCTTCGAACCCCTTGTCGATGATCGCATTTTCGATGTTCTTGATGGTGACCGCGGGCTCGCTGATTCCCAGAACGCACGATCCCTCGCACGGCGCCGGACAAACACGCCCCGTGAACTCGGGAAAGTTGTTGGTCTTGTGCAGCCGGACCAACGCTTCTTTCCATTGACCGTGGAAGACCAGATCGTTCCATTCTGGGATCAGGTTGTTGACCGGGCAACCGCTGGCCCCACCCGGCAACATCGCCCCCGTGTGACAGAACGGAACGCCGCAGTCCATGCAACGAGCGCCCTGCTCCTGCAAGGCGGCGTCGGGCATGTGCGCGTGGAACTCGTCCCAATCGCTGATGCGCAATGCGGGCGGCCGTGCAATCGGCAACACCCGGTCGTACTCCATGAATCCTGTTTTCTTACCCATAAGCTTTGCCCATACGCCTTGCCTCTACCTCTCGCTGTGCGTCTCTTCGGCCGTGGCTACTTGCCACCCAGGCGGGCGACGTTGGTCGAGTTCTGCTCGAAGGCCGCCATCTCGGCCTCCTCGGGCGAAAGCCCCGCCCGCCGCATGGCCTCTTGCGCGTCCAGGACCCGTTTGTAATCGTTCGGCATGACGCGCACGAAATACGGGAGCCACTGCGTCCACGCAACCAGAATGTCCTGGGCGCGCCGTGATCCGGTCAGTTGCGCGTGGCGGGCGATCATGCCGTGGACCACGGCCACCTCGTCGGCGTCATCCAGTTTGGCCAAGCTGACCATTTCCTTGTTGCAGCGGCGCGCGAAATCACCCGCCTCGTCCAACACGTACGCAACGCCGCCCGACATGCCGGCCGCGAAATTTCGCCCGGTCGCCCCCAGCACCACCACGCGGCCGCCGGTCATGTATTCGCAGCCGTGGTCCCCGACCCCCTCGACGACGGCCGAGGCGCCGCTGTTGCGGACGCAGAACCGCTCGCCGGCGACACCGCGGATGTAACCCTCACCCGCGGTCGCACCGTAAAACGCAACGTTGCCGATGATGATGTTGTCCTCGGCGACGAATGTCGCGTCCTTCGGTGGCAGGACGATGATCTTGCCGCCCGAAAGACCCTTGCCGACGTAGTCGTTCGAATCCCCCTCCAACGTCAGCGTCATCCCCTTGGGAACGAACGCGCCGAAGCTTTGTCCCGCGGACCCGAAAAAGCGCAGGTTGATCGTGTCCTCGGGCAAGCCGCCGGGACCAAAGCGCCGGGTCAATTCGCTGCCCGTGATCGTCCCGACCACACGGTTGATGTTGCGAATCGGAATCGTGGCTTCGACCTTCTCGCCCCTCTCCAGCGCCGGGCGGCACAACGACAACAAGGTGGTGTTGTCCAACGCGTCCTCAAGCCCGTGGTCTTGATCGATCTCCTGGTGGCGGATCACCCCCGCGGGCGCATCGGGCTGGTGCAAGATCGCCGACAGATCGATCCCACGCGTCTTCCAGTGCTCGATCGCCTTGTTCTTGCCCAGGCACTCCGTGTGTCCGATCATCTCGTTGATCGTCCGGAAGCCCAGTTCGGCCATGTACTCGCGCACCTCTTCGGCCACGAAGCGCATGAAATTCACGACGTGCTGCGGATCGCCCGTGAACTTCTTGCGCAGCTTCGGATCCTGGGTTGCCACGCCGACCGGACAGGTATTCAGGTGACAGACCCGCATCAGAATACAGCCCACCGTCACCAACGGCGCCGTCGAGAAACCATACTCCTCGGCGCCAAGCAACGTGGCCACGATGACGTCGCGCCCGGTCTTCAGCTGCCCGTCGGTCTCGACCCGAATACGACTGCGCAGATCGTTCATGACCAGCACCTGATGCGCCTCGGCCAGGCCCAGTTCCCAGGGAATCCCGGCGTGTTTGATGCTGGTCAGGGGGGACGCGCCTGTCCCGCCGTCGTGACCGCTGATCAACACCAGATCGGCGTGCGCCTTTGCGACACCGGCGGCGATCGTCCCCACCCCCACCTCGGCGACCAGCTTGACGCTGATGCGGGCGTGGGTGTTCGCGTTCTTCAGGTCGTGGATCAGCTGCGCCAGATCCTCGATTGAATAAATGTCGTGGTGGGGCGGCGGGGAAATCAGGCCCACGCCAGGCGTGGAATGCCTCACCTTCGCGATCCACGGGTACACCTTCGATCCCGGGAGCTGGCCACCCTCGCCGGGCTTCGCGCCCTGGGCCATCTTGATCTGGATCTCGCGCGCGTTGACCAGGTAGTGACTGGTGACGCCGAACCGCCCCGAGGCGACCTGTTTGATGGCGCTGGATCGCGAATCGCCATTTGCGTCGGGGACGAAACGCGCGGGATCCTCGCCGCCCTCGCCGGTGTTGCTCTTGCCACCGATGCGGTTCATCGCGATCGCCAGGGTTTCGTGCGCTTCCCGGCTGATCGATCCGTACGACATGGCGCCGGTCTTGAACCGTTTGACAATCTGGTCGACGGACTCGACCTCGGCGATCGGTACCGCCGGGCGCACATGACGCAGCTCCATCAGGCCGCGCAACGTCGCCAGGTGTCCGGCCTGATCGTCGATCAGCTTCGAATATTCCTTGAAGGCATCGTAGTTGCCGGTGCGACAGGCGAACTGCAACTTGTGGATGCTCTGCGGATTGAACAGATGGTACTCGCCGTCGCGGCGATACTGGTAATTGCCGCCCGCTTCCAGTGTGTGAACCGGCAGTGGGCGCTCCGGGAACGCGCGCACGTGTCGGCGGCGAACCTCCTCGGCCACCTCGTCGATGCCGATGCCGCCGATGCGCGACGCCGTCCACGTGAAGTATTCGCCAATGAACGTGGATGCAAGGCCGATCGCCTCGAACACCTGGGCGCCGTGATAGCTCTGGATGGTCGAGATCCCCATCTTCGAAATCACCTTCACGATGCCCTTGCTGACCGCCTTGCCGTATTTTTGCTCGGCCGTGTCCGCGTCGCCCGCCAGCAAGCCCCGGCGAACCATGTCGTGCAGCGATTCGAACGCCAGGTAGGGATTGATCGCGGACGCCCCGTAGCCGATCAGCAACGCAAAATGGTGAACCTCGCGCGGCTCTCCCGTCTCCAGCACCAAACCCACGCGTGTACGCGTCCCCTCGCGCAGCAGGTGATGCTGCACGGCGGATACCGCCAGCAGCGCCGGGATCGGCGCCCGCTGGGCGTCGTGGCCACGGTCCGACAGGATGATGATGTCGTGGCCGCCTGCGATGGCCTCGCTACAACGGCGCCTGAGCTCGTCGATCGCGGTTTTCAAACCAGCGCCGCCGTCCTTGACGGAAAACAACATCGGGATCGTGATCGCGTGGAACCCGTGTGAATGCCCGTTCCCGCCCAGTTGCCGCAGCTTCTCCAGGTCCTCGTTGCGCAGGACGGGACTTGCCAGGTTGATCTGGCGCGCGGACTCGGGGGTCGGCTCCAGCAGGTTGCCCTCGGGCCCGATCGACGTGTCGACGGCCATCACGATCTCTTCGCGAATGGCATCGACCGGCGGGTTGGTCACCTGCGCGAACAGCTGCTGAAAATAGTTGTAAAGCAGCTGCGACTTGTTCGACAGAACGGCCAGCGGCGTGTCCGTTCCCATCGATCCGTTGGGCTCGACACCCTCGGTGGCCATGGGCCCGACCAAAACTTTCAGATCCTCGGACGTGTACCCGAACGCCTCCTGGCGCAGCAGGACCGTCTCGCTATCCGGCGCGATCACGCTGGGGGGCTTGGGCAGGTCCGAAAGACTGACCATGTATTCGTGCAGGTACGCGCCATACGGCTCGGCGCGCGCGATCTGCGTCTTCAGTTCGTCGTCCGCGACGATGCGTCCCGCGGCGGTGTCGACCAGGAACATGCGCCCGGGTTGCAGCCGCCCTTTTTCCAGGATGCGCTCGGGGGCGATGTTCAACACACCGACCTCGGACGCCATCACGACCAGGCCGTCCTTGGTCACGTAGTACCGTGACGGCCGCAGACCGTTGCGATCCAGGACCGCGCCGATCCGAATGCCATCGGTGAACGCCACCGCCGCCGGACCATCCCACGGCTCCATCAGACAGCCGTGGAACTCGTAGAAGTCCTTCTTCTCCTGACTCATCGACTCGTGGTTCGACCACGGCTCGGGCACCATCATCATCACCGCGTGCGGCAGCGATCGCCCCGCCAGGTACAGCAACTCCAGCGCATTGTCGAATTTCGCCGAGTCCGACCCATCGGCGTCGATCACCGGTATGCATTTGGCCAGATCCGCGCCGAACAACTTGGACGCGAACATGCTTTCGCGCGCGTGCATCCAGTTCACGTTGCCGCGCAGGGTGTTGATCTCCCCGTTGTGCGCGATCAGTCGATACGGATGCGAACGCTGCCAGCTGGGAAAGGTGTTGGTCGAAAACCGCGAGTGCACCATGGCCAGCGCCGATTCCATCCGGTCGTCGCGCAGATCCGGGAAGAACGACGCCAGCTGATCGGGATTCAGCATGCCCTTGTAGACCATCGTCCGCGACGACAGTCCCGAGATGTAGAACTGCGCGCGGCCGGCGATATCGGACTGCCGAACCCGACGACGAACCAGGCGCCGAATGACGTACAACTTGCGCTCGAAGGCCAGGTCCTCGGGCCCCGGATCGTCAGGAAGATCGGAGGCGCGGCCGACGAAGATCTGCTTCATCACCGGCTGCGATGACACCGCCGTCGGTCCCAGAAGATGGTTGTCGGTCGGCACCGTCCGCCAGCCCAGGAATGTCTGCCCTTCCTCGCGAATCACCTGCTCGAACAGTCGTTCACACGCCTCACGGCTGGCCGAATCGGTCGGCAGGAAAACCACGCCTGCGCCATACCGCCCGGCGGCCGGCAGCCGCACGTTCTGACGATCACATTCCTCGGTCAGAAACCGGTGGGGCAGTTGCATCAGGATCCCAGCCCCGTCCCCGGTGTTCTTCTCGCAGCCGCACGCCCCGCGGTGTTGCAGGTTCAACAGGACCTGAATGCCGTCCTGGACGATCTGGTTCGACTTCCGACCCTTCATGTCGACGACAAAACCGACGCCACAGGCATCGTGCTCGTGCGCCGGGTCGTAAAGACCCCTGCCGGGCGAAAGCGGTGAGCTGTCGTAACTCCTTGTCATCACTTGGGTTCTTTCTAGAGTGGTGCAGAAACGACCCACTTTATCACACCAAATGCGACCCTTGCGCCTGGATCGGTCTGGGGATACCTGGGGGCGCCGGGGAGGCGTTTCCGCTGTGCCGCGCGACGTTGGGAACAGCCGCGCCCGAAAGCGACCGCGCAGAATGCTCTTGTGCTTCCGGGTCGTGTCGGACAACAGTATGTCGCTGTCCTACAAACACCTTACTTGGTGACGGGGGGGATCTGATGAACTCGAAATCAATGACCAACACACGCACTGTTCGCGTAACCACGTCCGTTGCTCTGGCCCTTTTTGCATCAGCGTGCGCGCGCGACGCAACGGTTGAAACGACCCGACTGGCACTGACCACCCCGGTGACGGTCACGTTCCAGGATGGGCTGAACGGGTACTTCGGAACAACCGACACCCATCTGCTCCAAAACTCAACAAGCTCGAACTACGGAGCAACGACGACGTTGATGTTGGACGGCGATGAGCCAAACGGGACGACCAACGACGCGTCTCCGTTGATCCGCTGGGATGTGTCCGGCATCCCCATGGGCAGCACGGTCACCTCCGCTGTCATCACGCTGCAGATTCCAAACGCCAGCGGTCAGGCGTACCCGTTCTATGCGGTCAGGCGGGCCTGGTTGGAAGCCAGTGCGACCTGGCAGGTCGCCTCGGTAGGTGCGGCCTGGCAAACCCCGGGCGCGATGGGAGCCAACGACCGCGACCCAGTATCTATCGGTTCCCTCCCCGCGTCGGCCACGGGCACGCGCACCGTCACTTTGAATGCGACTGGAATCGCGAAGATTCAGGAGTGGGTGAGCGATCCCAGCAAGAACTTCGGCATCATCGGAGCCAGCGCCAGCAACAACGATGGCGTGAACTTCTTGTCCAGCGAGACCGCGACGGTAGCGCAACGTCCGAAGTTGACGGTCATCTATTCACCGCCCTCCACGCCTGATGCCGCGGTCGACGCGCCGACGGACGTCCCTGGGACCGGCGGTTCCGCCACCGGCGGAGCGGGAACGGGCGGCAACGGTATGGGCGGCAACGGTACGGGAGGCAGCGAGACCGGCGGCGCCGGTACGGGCGGCAGCGGCACCGGCGGCAGCGAGACCGGCGGCGGTACCGGCGGCAGCGAGACCGGCGGTAGCGGTACCGGCGGCAGCGAGACCGGCGGCAGCGGTACCGGTGGCAGCGAGACCGGCGGCGCGGGCGGCGTGGCCGTCGACGCGGGCGCCACGAGCGGCGATGCGGGAGGCGCCGGTGGCGCGCCTGGTGCCGGGACAGGCGGTGCCGGGACAGGTGGAACACAGGGACCGCCCGCGTTTCTCTACGCGGCGGGCGACATCGGCTACAGCACGACCACAACCGACACGGCGACCGGCCTTCTCCTGGATGGCTCCAGCGATCCGATCGCCGTGCTTGGCGACATCGCGTACCAAAACGGCAGTTCGCGGGACTTCACCAGGAACTTCGTACCGCCCTGGGGCCGTCACAAAGCGCGCATGAAGCCCACGCCCGGAAACCACGAATACCAGACCGCGAACGCCACCGGATACTTCGGGTACTTTGGCGCCGCGGCCGGCAGCTCGTCCACCGGCTACTACAGCTACAACCTCGGCGCCTGGCACATCGTGGCGCTGAACACGGGAAAGTGTTCGTCCAGCCCCAGCACATGCATCAGTGCCGCGCAGGTGCAGTGGCTGCGCGACGATCTGATTGCCAATCCACGTGCTTGCACCCTGGCTTATTGGCATCACCCGCGTTTTAGCGCGGGCGAGCATGGCGCGGACGCGGCCACGAATTCAGTGGCGGTGCTTTGGGACGTACTGATGGAATTCGGAGCGGATGTGATTCTGAACGGTCACGATCACAACTACGAGCGTTTCGCGCCGCAAAATACCGCGGGCGGGGCGGTGGCGAACGGGATCGCCCAGTTCGTTGTCGGAAGCGGTGGAGCGCCGATGCGGGCGCTCGCGTTCACGCCGTCGTCGAACAGTGTCACCAACAACACGACCGACCATGGCGTCCTGAAGCTGACCTTGCGGGATACCAGCTACGATTGGCGGTTCATCCCGATCACGGGGAAGACGTACGCCGACGCGGGCAGCGCGAACTGCCACTGACCGTCGGACATCGACCCTGACAACGAACGGCCGAAGAAAATAGAGCCGGCGCCTGAGCCGGCCCTTCGGCCGTTGCGCTACCGCTTCTTTGGGGCGGCGGTCTTCTTCGCGGGCGCCTGTTTGGCCTTGGCGGTCGGGGCTGCCGCGGATTTCGCTCTGGGCGCGGACGCGGTTTTCGCCGCGACCGGAGCGCCCTTGCGTTTGTTGCGGCGACGAGCGCTCTGCAGGATGTCCACCAGGCGGCCCGACGAGAACGTGCCCAGCTTGGCAACGTAGTCCTTGTCCTTGCCGCGTCCCAGCTCGGTGGCGGCAGCATCGGCCAGCTGGTCCTTGCCGCCCAGTTCCTTGACCTGCGTGGCGACGCCATGCAGGCGAACCAATTTGCTGTTCGCCGCGCCTAACAACCGGCGACGCATTTCATCCTTGGGCTCGTCGCCCGAACCCAGCAACGCGACAATTTTGTCGACCAGTTTGTCCTTACCGCCGAACTCTTCTTTGACCCGCGCAAGCGGGCTTTGGGTAGCCATCTCGAAATTCTCCTTGCCGAAAGGGCGGCGGTTTTACCCTAGATTGCCGGTAAATGAAACCGGGTGCCCGTGCGGCCCTTGAGAAGGCCCCCGGTCGGGTACCCCGACGGGTCATCGGCCGCTGTCACGGGTGGGGGAACCCCGGAATCGCCGCCTGGCGTGCCAGGGACAGAAGTGCCCGCAAACGTTCCACGAGGTCGGCGACCTGCGGCCCGGTCAGACCAACGACGATCTCCGCGCTGACGTCGACAGCGCGGGCGGTGATACCGTCCAGATAGGGACCAACGCCCATCAACAAGACTTGGGGGCTCTTCTTGGCCCCCAGGATCGCGTTCCTGACCTCGGCGGTCATTCTTTCCGCTTGCTGGCGGGTCGCCAGGTCGGCAACCAGCTTCGCCTTCAACCCGACCCCGACCCCGACCCCGACGCCGACCCCGACGCCGACGCCGGCACCCGCCCCGACCTCGATCCCCAGCGCCATGCGGTTGACGCCGGCCCCGCTGGCCAGCGCCGGATCCGCCGCCAGCATGGCACGCGTGGCGGCGGGAACGATGGCCGCCGCCCAGATCGGATTTCTCACACCGGCGCGCTCGATCAAATTCACCAGCGGCAGGTTGGTTTCGGCGCCGGACGGCGCGCCGGTTTCGGCGAGTTCGGCCATCTTTTCGGCCCAGCCCCCCGCCCCAAAAACGAAGGTGCGTTTGTCGACAAAGAACCCAGCCGCGGTGGGGTCCTTGCGCGTCGCCCACAACGTTCGCCCCGCGCGACGGAACGAAAACAAATCGTCGCCCTGCTTGGACACCTGATCGCGGACGTACGCGACCAGCCGCGCCTCGTCCAGGCCGCTGCCCCGCAACACCAAACCCATCGCGCCACCGTCCCGTGCCTCCTCGGGGAACGCGACCACCAGCGAATCGATCTGTCGCAAAGGATCAAACCCGGTACGGCGCGTGACGTCGTCCAGCTGCGCCTTGTCCTGGGGATTGGACGTGGCCAGCGGCCCCAGGCGCGCCCACAGGGGCGTCGCGCGCAACCGCGCGAAATCGACCGCGACGACAATCTGGGTCTCGGCCGGAAACCACGCCAGCATCCCCGCCGCCGGCCGCGCGGCTTTCGGTGCGCGCGAACAGCCACCCCGGCAACCGGGCCCAAGCAGCGCCAGCGCGAAAACCATGAACGCGCCTGTGGGCGGGCGGGAGCGGAACATGCCCATGCCTCCTATCACGAAATGGCGCGGGGGCAGCCAGAACGATCGAGGACGGGTAACATGCGTGCCCCCATGCCGTGGCAGAAAATGCTGTTCCGAAACGATCCCGTGTGGATCAACGTTGGCGAAGATGGTCGGCCGGTCCTTGATCGCGAAGGCCGGGCCGAAATGAAGTATCGCGAGGGCGACACGAAGACCTATCGGCCCCAGACCGCGAACCTGGCTCCGGCGCATGGTGCCGGTCCGCCGCGGGCCCATCCGGCCCTCGGCGCGGCCCAAAAACCCGCGAAAGCCGTACCCGCCAACGCGGCGACCGCCAAGGCCGCCGGCCGGCACAACGCCAAGGACGAAACGTCAGCCCACGCATCAGCCCACGCGCCGGGCCACGCACCCACGGCGCACAAGCCCGCCCGCGACAGTGCGGTGCTGGACATCTGGACGGACGGCGCCTGTTCGGGCAATCCCGGCCCCATGGGGATCGGCGTTGTTGTCATCGACGGGCGGGACCGCGACGAGATCGGGGAATACCTGGGCGCGGGAACCAACAACATCGCCGAACTGGTCGCGATCGAACGGGGTCTGGAAACCGCGTTGGCCCGGTTGGGAACCACCACGCGCCGGGTTCGGGTCCACAGCGACTCCAGCTACGCGATCGGGCTGCTGAACAAGGGTTGGAAGGCGAAGGCCAACCAAGTGCTGGTCGCCCGCATTCGAGAAAAGCTTGCGGCTTTTCCCGCCCATGTCGACTTCGTCAAAGTGGCCGGCCACGCGGGAGTCCCCGAAAACGAGCGCTGCGACGAACTGGCGCGCCTGGCCGTCGAGCGCAGGGGCAAGGTCACGGGCTGAAAACAATGCCGATACCCGTTTGTGTCCGGCGCCAGATCCATTATTCTCGCGCCCAATCTCAAAGGGACGGTTTGTTGGCTGACCGTCCCGATGGGTTCGTGTCCTGCCCCAACGTTCCATTTTCCGAAGGAGAAGAACCAATGCGAGTCGCGCCCCGCCGGATTCACTTCTTCACATCCCTGTTGTGCGGTCTGGTGATATTGCCCGCCGCCGCGTTCGCGGCCCCGGCCGCGCCCGACAAGGAAACACCGACCACCGAAGAGCCACCCGAATATCGGTTCGAGTTCGGCCTGACCGCCGGTGCCCACTTCTTCAACAAGTTGAGCGGACTCGGCCGCGCGACGGGGGACACCGAAGACATGTCTCCCAGCTCCAATGTCGCGTTCGGCGGCCGCCTGGCGCTGAATTTCAACCGGTGGGTGTCGATCGAAAGTGAAGCCCTGGGCATCCCTACACATACGCGGAACGATGCGACCAAGTTGTGGGCCTTTGCGTATCGCGGCAGCCTGAACGTCCACTTGGTGGGTTCAGGTCCGGTTCGCCCGTTCATCACGTTGGGCTACGGCGCCATGTCGACCATCGTGAACAATGCAGCGGTCCCCGGCGTGATTCCCCGCAGCGA
The DNA here is from genome assembly GCA_031407985.1 of Pseudomonadota bacterium. Classification (GTDB taxonomy): domain Bacteria; phylum Myxococcota_A; class Polyangia; order Fen-1088; family Fen-1088; genus FEN-1088. The sequence continues at coordinate 14,341 of JANOJB010000029.1, forward strand.
CACCGACGGCATGCTTCACGCGGGCGTCGGTTTCAAGATTGCGATGGGACAGCACGCCGGGTTGCGCCTTGAGGGCCGCGTGGTGTCGCCGCCCGCGATTCTTGGCGACGTGATCCCGGTCGGCGACGAGGTTGGTTATGACGGCCCCGACTTCGAGGCATTGGGGGGCCTTTACATCAACTTCGGCGAGATCGAGAGGACCAGCCAGACGATCGTCAAGCGCGAGGTGGTCAACATGCTTCCGCCGCCGCCGACCGATCCGGACGGCGACGGCATCGCGGGCAAGTCTGACAAGTGCCCCGACATCGCGGAAGACAAGGACGGATTCGAGGACGACGACGGCTGCCCTGAGCCTGACAACGACAAGGACGGCATCGCCGATCCGCAAGACAAGTGCCCGATGAAGCCCGAGAACATGAACGGGATCGACGACGACGACGGTTGCCCTGAAGAGGACACCGACGGCGACGGCATCTGGGGATCGCGCGACAAGTGCCCCGACGAGCCCGAGACCAAGAACGGATTCCAGGACGCAGACGGATGCCCCGACGAGATCCCGAGCAACCTGAAGAAGTTCACCGGTGTTATCGAGGGAATCAACTTCAAGACGGGCCAGGCAACCATCCTGCCGGGGTCGTATTCGATCCTGGACCGGGCGGTGGCCGTGTTGAAGGAGTACGCGGACATCAGGCTGGAGATCTCGGGTCACACCGATTCCAAGGGGAAGTCGGACTACAACCGCGATCTGTCACAGCGCCGCGCCGATTCGGTGAAGATGTACTTCATCGCCAACGGCGTGGATGGTGCACGCCTCACCACGATCGGCTACGGCATGGACCGCCCGGTCGCCGACAACAAGACCGAGTCGGGACGATCGAAGAACCGCCGGACGGAGTTCCGGCTGCTGATGGGCGACGAAGGAACGGCACCGAAGGGTGACTCCGGACCGCCGCCGGCGCCGAAAGGCGACTCGGGACCACCGCCGCCGATGAAGCCCTAGACCGCGGCGTCGGACAATCGAATCAAACGGAACGGCGGCGACTTCGGTCGCCGCCGTTCTTGTTTTCGCGGGATTTCTGTCCCCCGGCGGGGGTGGACAAAGTGGGCACTATCGGACGAGAAGCCGGCGCTTCAGCAAGGGAGGACGAGCCCAAACGATTCGCCAGAATCGCGCCGGTATTAGCCCTTGTCCCCGTACTTGAACGAAACCTTGATCTTGGCACGGTAGCTTTCGACCTTCCCATTCTTGATGGTCATGTCCAGCGTCGAGACCTCCGCCACCCTGAGGTCGCGCAAGGACTTTGATGCCAGGGCGATGGCCGCCGCCGCCGCCTTCTCCCAGGATTCCGTGCTTGTGCCGACCAGTTCGATCACCTTGTACACGCTTTCAGCCATGATCTGATCTCCCGTCGGTGAATGGTGAAAAGGGGGTCGGCGTTGCCCATCTCCGAGCCGGCCCCAGGTGGCCGACACCATACAAGAGGGCACCGATTCCGCGAAGGGAGAGGCTCGCCCCTCGGACGCCACCATCAGCCGACCCGAGGTCGACCCGCGTAACGGACCTACAGGGCCGGACGTCCGGACCCATCCTCGCGGTGGCCACTCAACGCACGGGACGCCACCACGCTCGGTTGAATCAGCGCACGCGCCGGCGGGCCCAGGCCGCGCGCGCGGCCGGCCACACCCGGACGATCTTCACCAACACGACGATCAAGGCCCCAGCCCAGCAGATCCAGATCAGCGACCGCCAGTAGGGGAAATGGAAATGGCGGGTTGATCCCGTGAAAAGGGCAGTCGGAAGTTGACCCTTGCGGTCCAACGCCAACACGTCCATCAGAATGGCGACCGTCACATGGACGGACACGCCCGCCCAGACGCTGCGGGTGCGGATGGCCAGCGATCCCAGCACCACGCCGGCTATCAGTGCCGCGGAGGCTTCCAGATACGGCTTGCCGAAGTGAATCATGCAATACGGCACGATCATGGAAAAGATCGCGCCGGTTCCGAAGATGCGCGTGGTCCGAATCCACCAACCACGAAAGAACATCTCCAGCGTGACGAACTGCCCGATGTAGATCGCCTCCCAGATCGCGAATTCCGCCCACGACCGCCCCGCCGTCGAGCAGATGGGGTAGTAGCCGCCAAAATCAGGCTGGCGCGACACGATCAACAGAATGGGGACCATCACGACGACGAAAAACGCGTACAGCCACGTGTGTTGGCCGATGCCACGAACGCGCAGCCCCATGTCACGCAGACTGTCGGCCGGAAACGCGAACCGCCACACCGCGAACGGCGCCAGGTAGCCGACGATTCGTGTCAGGCCCCACCACAGACGGCCGTAAAGCTCGGCGTACAGGGTGAGGTTCGCCTGAACGGCGGGATCGCGATCGGCCTGCGCGACCCTGGCTACAAAGGGCGCCAACTTTTGCGTGAAGAATGAGCTCTGCCCGTAGTACTCCTGCATCGTCAGGATAAGCGCGCCCAGCGTCAGCGTGACCAGGGGCCGGTAGTCGACGCGCCCTTCGGCGGCCAATTTTTGTCGCAGCTCCAGCGCCTCGGATTCCAGCGATTTCCAGGTGCCGCGAAAGAACCAATAGATCAGCGGGAAGACCACGACCAGCATCGGCACCGGCAGGAACCACTTGACGAGCGGGTGTTCCAGCCAGCCGATCACGCGCGGCAAGACATACCAGATAGCGACGCATCGGCGCTATGTTCCCACCCATGTCCACATCATCCAGCGATCCCGTTGATTCGGGCGAGGCGGGCACGTCCGGCGGGCCACCCGAACCGCCGCGCCAGGCAGATCCGGCCGCGAAGCCCCGCGTTCCCGAATCGCCGTCCCAACTGGGGCGTTTCATCCAGACCTATCACGGGTTCCTGTCCAGCTTCGTGATCGGAGTGGCGGGTCTGGTGGCGACGTCGATCTGGCAGTACCGGCAGGCGCAAAACACCGCGCGCCAGGCCCAGTCCGAACAGGCGATCGCCAAGACCAAGGCCGACAACGATTGGCGCATCGCGCGTGCCGAGATACTGGCGAAGAATCTGAACGTCCTGGCGTCGCAGGCACCGGACAGCGCGGATCAGCGATTCGGGGTGCTGCTGTCCCTGACCCGCGGGAGCATCCTGGACCCCGAGTTGGCGGTGTCCTACGCGTTGGAGCTGGGCAAGGTGAATCCCAGTTACATGCGCAGCGTGCTGGCCAGCACCGCGCAAAAGAACTACGTGCAACTGGAACACGCGTTCAAGCTGACCTGTTTGCAGCGGTTCGGCGTGGAGCGCGCGGCCGACATCTGCAAGGACGATCGCCTCTCGGAACGCTCGGACGCGATTGCGCAACTACTGGAAGACGAGATCGAGGCCGCCGCAACCTCGGGCAAGGTCTCGGAGGGACCCTTGGTCCTGCTGAAAGACGAACGCGACGTGCAAGCGCGACCATTGAAGCTGATGTGGCTTTTCGAGCCCTACCTGCAGGATCTGTATGAACGCCGGCAGTGGAAGGACATTGCCGCGTTCGAAGGCAGTTCCACCGGCGCGCGTTTGGTCGCCGCCCTGATCCTGGCGACCGCGCGCACCGGCGAGTTGATCACCAGCGTGGAACAGACCGAACTGGTGCGTTTCCACGGCGAGCGCCGCAAGTGGCTGGTGTCGTACATGTTCGGCCGCACGTGTGATCCCGAATGTCGCGGCAAACTGGTGGACGTCATGCTGTCGACCTACGGCGAGGCGCAAGGGGACTACGACGAAGCGTTGCAGAAACTGCTGCAACTGCCCCGCGCTGAATCGGGCCCCGCCATCGGGAAGCTGCACGCACGCCTGCTCTGGTGTCAGGTCGACGCCGACGATTTGGAGCAGTTTCGGGATCGTGTTCTCGTACCCGCGCTCTCGCGTGCGCTTGCCAATCCTCAATCCGACCGCAACGTTCTGGAGGACCTTGTGGGTGCCGTCGCGATGGTGCCCGAGGTTCGCGAAGCCCAAGCCGATCCAAGCAGCGAGCTTGCCGCGCGCGCCTGGAAATCCTTGATGACCTCGATTGAAACAGCCGACCCGAAGCTGGCGCGGGTATTTTCGATCCGACGCACGACCGTGAAACGCGAGCGGGCGAATCCACCGCCGATGATTAAACGCGTCGACTTCTGCAGCGCTGGCGAGGCCAAGACCCAAAACCAAGGGATCAGCGATCCATGAGCCAAGCCGACAGCAAACCCCTTGCCTGGGGAATGACGCGTTACCAGTGGACCGTGCTGTTCGCGGCGTGGCTGGGCTGGGGCTTCGACGTTTTCGACGGGTTGCTTTTCAACTATGTCGCGCCCAACTGTGTGCCGGCGTTGCTGGGACTGCCCCTGGGATCGGCGGAGGCGAAGAAGGCCACGTTATTCTGGGGCGGAACGCTGACATCGATTCTGCTGATTGGCTGGGCCATCGGCGGGATCATGTTCGGCGCGATCGCCGATCGCATCGGGCGCACGCGCACATTGCTGCTGACCATGTTGCTGTACGCATTCGGCACGGCGGCCTGCGCCGCGGCGCCCAACCTGCCGGTGCTGATCCTGTTTCGTTTGATTGCCAGCCTGGGGATCGGCGGCGAATGGGCCGCCGGCGCGGCGATGGTGGCCGAGGTGGTGCCCGAAAAACGCCGCGTGGAGGCGGGCGCCCTGCTGTACACGTCGGCACCGATGGGCCTGTTTCTGGCGACGTTCGCGAACTTCCAGATCGCGGGTAAGTTCTTCAAGGACACGCCGGAAACATCGTGGCGGTACGTGTTCCTGTGCGGCCTGGCGCCGGCGGCGGTCGCGTTCGTCATCCGCATGTTCATCCACGAACCCGAGCGCTGGAAACAGGCATCAGCGGGCGTGGCGCCTCCACGACTGCGGGAGCTGTTCACGCCGGGAATGCGCAACAGGACGTTCAGCGGATTCGCCATGGCCCTGGTGGCCTTGATCACCTGGTGGAGCTGCAACGCCTTCATCCCCATCGTCTCGACCGGCCTGGCGCAGGCGACGGCGAAGCTGCGGGGACTCGACGTCGCGGCGACGTTGGCGCTGGTCGAAAATTGGAAGGCGCACACCACCAGCTATTTCAATCTGGGGGGCTTGATCGGAACGCTGTTGACCATCCCGGCTTCAAAATACCTGGGACGCAAGAAGATGTTCGCCCTGTACTTCGCGCTGTCGGGCATCGCGCTGTTCGCGACGTTCCACCTGGATTTGTCGCCCGAGGCCCGGCAGCAGATGTACTTCTTTGTCGGGCTGACCGTCTTCGGCGTCTTCGGGGCATTCACGTACTACCTGCCCGAGCTGTTTCCGACGCGGTTGCGCGGAACCGGGGCCGGGTTCTGTTACAACGTCGGCCGCGTGATCACGGCGGGAGGGCCGTTTCTGGTCGGCCATTTCGCCGCGCGCGGGCCCGACACGTTGACCGGAGCCCTGTCGGCCCTGACGTTTGTCGCCATCGTTCCCATCGCGGGATTGTTGCTGATGCCCCTGGTCGTGGAAACCAAGGGACAGACGTTCGAATAGCAGTCCCCCAACCCGCGCTACGCCGGACGCCCGCGACGGGATCGTTCGGGCTCGCGGGGACGATGGGTACGGCCACCGGTGACGGCGGCGGTCCGATCGCGCAACGTCGCGATCAACGCGGACTCGGTGGCCTCGTCGACGTTCAGAACCGATCGGCCCTGCAAGATGGCGGCGATGATCTCATCGCCGGACACGTCGCCCACGTAGATCCCTTCGCGCTTGGCCAGCGTGTTGGCGAAGCGAACCAAATTTCCACATGAATGCGGCCCCCCGTCGCGATCGTACGCGTCAAAATTCTGGATGGCCGCGGCCACCTCGGCCGGCAACTTCCAGGCTCTGGCGACCTCGGAGCCAATGCTGCGATGTGATTCAGCGACGGATTTCTGCCACAGGGATTCCGTCATCCACGGCACGTCCAGTTCGTCGATCAGTTTGCGTTCCGCTTCCAGAAGCAGACCACCCACGATTGGCTTGCCGATGTCGTGCAACAGGCCGCCCAGGTACGCGACGTCGGGCTCAACGCGGCTGCGCAGGCGGCTTGCCAGATCGCGCGCCAGCATCCCGACCGCCAAGCAGTGCTCCCAGATCAACTTGAACTTCTGCCGAATACCGGCGCTGCGCGATGTGAACACCTGGCAGGCGGCAACCTCGACCAGCAGGATGCGCATCGGCTTCACGCCGATCTGACTGACCGCCTGCTCCAGCGTTTTGACCGCGCTGTGCCGGGAATAGGCCGCGCTGTTCACCACCCGCAGCACGCGCGTCGCGATCACCGGATCCTGTTCGACAACCTTGGCCACGTCCGCGAACGTCACGTTGGGATCGCGCAGGACGTCCAGACATTTCAACGCGACCATTGGCATCGACGGTAGTTGCAGCCGGTTTTCGTTGATTCGTCGCAAGATGATGTTGGACAACGCACGACCAACCTTCTTGGCCTGGACGCGCTCCATGCGCTGAATCTCGGCCGGGGACGCGACGCCCGCCGCCTGCGGGAAGGCGCTGGGAACCGCCTCAACCACAGCCTGCGCGGTGGTGATCGCGGGCCCAGCCGATGCAAGGGCGCGTTCTATGGCACGGCGGAATTCGCGCAGGCTTGGCCAACGCTGGTCGGGATCCTGGGCGATGGCCCGCAAAATGACGCCCGAAAGGGCGGGGCTCACGCCCTCGCGTCGCTCGTGCGGAGGCAGCGGTGGCATGCGCGCTTCGGTGGCGAGACCCACCTCGTGCTCGCGGACCCACGGTGGCGTGCCCACCAGCATCTCGTAGGCCAGGATGCCTACCGCATAAAGATCGGTGGCCCAGTCGACCTCGGCGCCGGCCAACAATTCGGGCGCCAGGTAGGCGGAGGCCGGTGAAGCGGGAAGGCCGCCCGGGGCCTGCAGTTTCTGGGCACCGAAGTCCAGGACCTTGACGAAATCGGGATAGTCGTCGCTGTTGGTGATGAAGACGTTTTCGGGTTTCAGTGCCGCGTGGCACAGGCCGCGATCGTGGGCAGCTCCCACGGCGGACGCGAGCTGAACCAACACACGAACCGCGGTGGCCTGGTCGAGGGTTCCCACGCGTTCCAGGCGCTCGCCCAACGATTCGCCTTCCAGCATCTCCATGACGATGAACGTCAGATCGCCGTTGGGACCCGCCGCGGCGCCCGGCGTAGAATTCGGCATCTGCCCGATGTCCAGCACGTCGACGATGTTCGGATGACGAATCTGCCCAATGACCTTGATGTGCGTGATGAAGCTGTCCAGCCGCTCCGCGCTCCGGCTGAGCTCGTGGGACAGCACCTTGATTGCCGAGCGCCGCCCGATGGTGGGATGCTCCGCGTAGTACACCGCCCCCGACGGTCCCGTGCCCAAACTGGTCACCACACGGTAACCGCCAATCATCGATCCGATCACATCGTGATACCTCGACCGACACAGCCAAGATCTTGACTGTGGGTCGATGGCATACAGACGGCGGCGCCCCCGCCGACACGGGAGGCGAGCTCCCGGTTGGTTGGCGGCCTTCTACCTGTGCTGTCTTGCTTGCTGTCTTGCTTGCTGTCTTGCTTGCTGTCTTGCTGCTGTCTTGCTGCTGTCTTACTTGTCCTTGCGGACCATGTACTGCAACAGGTCAACGCAGCGGTTCGAATAGCCCCACTCGTTGTCGTACCAGGCGATCAGCTTGAAAAAATTCTTGTTCAGCTCGATGGAACTGCCGGCGTCGTAGACGCTGGAGAGCGGCTCGTGGATGAAATCACTTGAGACGACCTCGTCCTCGGTGTAGCCGAAGATCCCCTTCATGTACGTCTCGCTGGCGCGTTTAAGGGCCGCGTTGATTTCCTTGATGCTGGTGTCCTTCTCGGTCTTGAAGGTGAGATCGACGACCGACACCGTCGGGGTCGGCACCCGGAACGCCATGCCGGTCAGCTTGCCCTTCACCTGCGGCAGCACCAGCGCCACGGCCTTGGCCGCGCCCGTCGTCGACGGAATAATATTCAGCGCGGCGCTGCGGCCACCTTTCCAATCCTTCTTGGACGGTCCGTCGACGGTCTTCTGCGTGGCGGTGTAGCTGTGAACCGTTGTCATCAGGCCTTCGGCGAAACCGAATCCTTCCTTCAAGACCACGTGGACCAATGGCGCCAGGCAGTTCGTCGTGCAGCTGGCGTTCGACACGATGTGGTGTTTCGCCGGGTCGTAGTTCTCGTGGTTGACCCCCATGACGATCGTGATGTCCTCGTTCTTGGCGGGCGCCGAGATCATGACCTTTTTGGCGCCGGCGGCGATGTGCCCCTTGGCCTTTTCGGCCTCGGTGAACAGGCCCGTCGATTCGATCACGTAGTCGACGCCCAGCGCCTTCCAGGGCAGCTCGGCAGGCGACTTGGCGCTGACGACCTTGACCTCTTTGCCGTCGACAACCAATACGTCGTCTTCGGCCAGTTCAGGGGACGATTTCTTCGATCCGACCTGACCCTCGAACTTGCCCTGGATCGAATCGTACTTCAGCAGGTATGCCAGATTGTCGGCGGGGACGATGTCACCCACGGCGACCACCTCGACTTCTTTGCCGAACAGCCCCTGGCTGTAGAGCGCGCGAAACACAAGCCGTCCGATGCGACCGAAACCGTTGATGGCAATGCGGGTCATTTCG
>JANOJB010000097.1:0-5625 GCA_031407985.1 Pseudomonadota bacterium
CGCCACCGGGCGCCATCATCGGGCGCGGCATCGGAGTCCCACGCATCATCGGAGGCGTCGGCGCGATCGGCGCCACCGGAGCGGGACCCTGATCGCGGCGATCTTGCCGATCGTCGCGGTTGTCGCGCCGATCGTCGCGCCGATCATCGCGCCGGTCATCACGCCGATCATCGCGATCGTCCCTGCGCTCCTCGCGACGATCCTGTTTGTCGGCCCGACGCTCCTCGCGGCGTTCCTGTCCCTGCCCTTGTCCGTCGTGCGGGCGAGACATCGCCGGCCCGGCCCACAGGAGGCCCCCAGCCGACAATGCGAGCATCTGCCACACGCGCGGTCGCGAAGTTCGTCCGGTGCCTGAATGGTCGTTCTTGATCATGGCGCGTGGCCCCCTTTGAAAGTCATTTTCGCACACGGATGGAATGTGGTCGTCGTTAAACCTGAAGTTCGACGATCTTCCTGCCCCGCGGATTCATCACGCGAACCGGGCGAATCCGCCGAAGCGACCAAATCTGCCAAGGAGCACGCGGGGCACCGGCTTGCTGGTACACTGCGCGCCCGATGGACGAACAGACGGGATTCGACCCGAAACGACGACTTTGCCCCGAAGGGACCTGTACGGGGATCATCGGGCGTGACGGACGCTGCGGTGAGTGCGGCCGCACCGCCAGCGGCACCAAGAACGGGGCCGCGCCCAGCGAGATTGATTCCGTTGTTGGCGACCCGCCGACCACCGAGGGCGGTGACGACAACGCTGACAGCGGCAACGACGTACCGACCACGGCAGCAACGGGCGGCGCGGATTCCGGATTCGACTCGAACCGGCGCCTGTGCGGCGACGGCGCCTGCGTCGGAGTCGTGGGCACGGACGGCGCGTGCACCGTCTGTGGCCGCGTGGCAAGCTGACCCCCGCTTGCCCAGCGTCGCGGTCATCGGTGCATCGATCAACCCCCAGAAGTACGGGAACAAGGCCGTGCGCGCGTACCTGCGCCAGGGATGGACGGTTTTCCCGGTGAACCCGGAAACGGCGACGCAGGGAAGCACCATAGAAGGCATCGCCACCTATTCCAGCATTGAAGAGATCCCCCAAACGGTGGACCGCGCGGCGCTTTACGTTCCTCCGGCCGTGGGCATCACCCTGCTGCCCGGGATCGCGCGCAAGGGAGTGGCCGAGCTGTTCGTCAATCCGGGCGCCGAAAGCGACCAGCTGCTGACAGCGGCCCAGGCCCTGGGATTGCCCGTCGTCCAGGCCTGCGCGATCGTCGATATCGGCGAGCGTCCCTGACGCGGAATCAAGGGCGATTCGGGTAGACTGCGGCCCCATGCCCGCCGTCGCCGTGAACAACATGCTGGAACTGATCGGGGGGACGCCCTTGGTGCGTCTGCGCCACATCCCGGATGAAGGTATGGCCGCCATCTTCTGCAAGTGCGAGCAATTCAATCCGGGGGGATCCGTCAAGGACCGGGTGGCGTTGTCCATGATCGAGGCCGCCGAACGCGCCGGCAAACTGCGCCCGGGTGAATCCGTGATTGTCGAGCCGACCTCGGGCAACACGGGCGTGGGGTTGGCATTGGTGGCCGCAGCGAAACGGTACCGGCTGATCCTGACGATGCCCGACAACATGTCACTGGAGCGGCGCGCGCTGTTAAAGGCCTACGGCGCCGAGGTGTATCTGACCCCCGGGGCCGAGGTGATGACCGGCGCGGTGAAAAAAGCGAACGAGCTGTGCGCGGAAAATCCCAGCTACTTCATGCCGCAGCAATTCAACAACCCGGCCAACGTCGAATCACACGTTCGAACGACCGGTCCCGAGATCCTGGCCCAGTTGGGTGTGCGCGTCTGTGATGCCTTTATTTCGGCGGTCGGAACCGGGGGCACGATATCGGGTGTGGGGCGTGTGCTGCGGGAGCGAAATCCCGACGTGCGCGTGGTGGCCGTCGAACCTGAAAAGAGCCCCGTGTTGTCGGGTGGCAAACCCGCCGCGCACCGCATCGACGGCATCGGCGCCGGGTTCGTTCCGCCGATTCTGGATCGGTCGGTGATCTCCGAGGTCAGAACCATCAGCGAGGAAGACGCCCAGAACTGCAAACTGGATCTGGCGCGACGCGAGGGCCTGTTGGTTGGAATTTCGGCGGGGGCCAACGTGAAGATCGCGCTGGATCTGGCGCGGGAGTTGGGACCGGGCAAGACCGTCGTAACGATCTTGTGTGACACGGGCGAGCGCTATTTCAGCTCGGACGCGCTGTTCCTGGCTGAACGTACCACCGATGAAATCCGTTGAAACCCACGGCGGCAACCCCGACCCCGGCGTGCTGGTCATTGGTGCCGGCGGATTGGGCTGCCCCGCTGTGTTCGCCCTGGCGGCCGCGGGTGTGCGCCGGATCGGCGTCGTGGATGACGATCGGGTCGAGGTCTCGAACATCCACCGGCAGGTCTTTCACGGCATGGCGTCGTTGGGCGAATTGAAGGTTGTGTCGCTAGGGCGGGCCGTCGCGGTTCGGTATCCCGATGTCACCATCGATTCACACGCGATTCGTTTTGATGTCACGTCTGCCGCCACGCTGGTGGACCGGTACGACGTCATCGTCGACGGCTCGGACAATTTCGCCACCAAGTTCCTGGCCAATGACGCCGCGGTACTCGGCCGTCGACCGCTGGTTCACGGCGCGGCGGTCGCGCTGGGTGGGCAACTGCTGACCGTGCCTGTCGGGGGCCGGCCGTGTTACCGATGTTTGTTCGAGGATCTCCCCCCCGCCGGTGCTGGGGATTCGTGCGCCGACGCAGGGGTCCTGGGCCCCGTCCCGGGGGTGATCGGCGCGTTGCAGGGGGCCGAGGCGGCACGCCTCCTTCGGGGCGAAACTCCTGCCTACGCGGGGCGCCTCATCCAGTATGATTCCGCCCCCATGTCCATCCGAGCCGTTCGTTTCAAGCCCAACCCGGTTTGCGGGGTGTGCGGGCTCACCCCGCGCATACTGCGGTTGGATCCATCCGCGTACCCATCGCCCGCGTGTATCTGAAACCAGCCACGAAAATTGTCAGGATGATTGCCAGGATGATTGTATGACCACGGCCAACAACCCAGTGTCCCTGTCCTCCACCAACCCAACCACTGTGACCGCGCTGCGCTGCCGCGAATGCGGCAAGGAATATCCGAAGGCGCCCATCCACGTCTGCGAATTCTGCTTCGGCCCTCTGGAGATCGCCTACGACTACGCCGCCATCGGCAAGGTATTGACCCGCGCGGTGATCGAGGCGCGCGCGCCGAACATGTGGCGCTACGCCGAGCTGTTGCCGCTGGACGCGCCCCCGGTCGTCGGGACACAGACGGGCATGACACCGCTGGTCCGCGCGGATCGTTTGGCGCGCCGCCTGGGCGTGCGCGAAGTCTGGGTCAAGAACGACGCCGTCAGCCACCCCACCCTGTCGTTCAAGGATCGCGTGGTATCGGTCGCGCTGTCGAAGGCGGTCGAGTTCGGTATCAAGACGGTCGCTTGCGCCTCGACGGGCAATCTGGCGAACGCCACCGCGGCACAAGCCGCCGCCGCAGGTTTGCCGTCGGTCATCCTGATTCCGTTCGACCTCGAACCTGCAAAGGTGCTGGCGACCAGTATCTACGGCGCGCGGGTCGTGGGCGTGCGCGGGACCTACGACGACGTCAATCGCCTGTGCTCCGAAATCGCCGGCAAATACGGATGGGGATTCGTGAACGTGAACCTGCGGCCGTTCTACGCCGAGGGTTCCAAAAGTTTCGGCTACGAAATCGCCGAGCAACTGGGCTGGCGATGCCCCGCCCACATCGTCGTTCCGATGGCGGGCGGTTCGCTGGTCACCAAGATCGGGAAGGCCTTCGGTGAACTGGAAAAGCTGGGGCTGCTGAGCAAGGGCGCCCACAAGACCAAGATCCACGGCGCCCAGGCGGCGGGCTGCGCCCCCATCGTCGACATGGTGTTGGAGAACCGCGACCAACTGAAGCCGGTGCGGACACCCACGTCGATTGCCAAATCGCTGGCCATCGGGAATCCGGCCGACGGCTTTTATGCCCGCCAGACCATCGTTGGTTCGGGGGGATTCGCGGCCAAACCGAATGACGACGAGATCATCGCCGCCATGCGCCTGCTGGCCGAGACCGAGGGGATCTTCACCGAGACCGCCGGGGGGGTCACCCTGGGCGCCACGATCAAGCTGATCGAAAGCGGTCACATCGGCAAGGACGACGGACCCATCGTCATCAGCGTCACCGGCAACGGCATGAAGACGCAGGACCCGCTGGTCGGCAAATTGCCGCAGCCGGCGCTGATTGGACCCAGTCTGGCCGATTTCGACAAGCTGGAAGCCAGCATCGACATGGACATCGACATGGACATCAACATCGACACCGACCGCAACCAGTCCCAAGGAGTGTAAGAGCCATGGCCAACATCCGTATTCCAACGCCCCTTCGCAAGCTGACCAGCGGCAAGGAAGAGGTCACCGCGACAGGCAGCACGATCGGCGCGCTTCTCGCCCACCTGGAGACCCAATATCCGGGCATCAAGGAACGCATCTGCGACGACAGCGGGCAGGTGCGCCGTTTCGTGAATATCTTCGCCAACGACGAGGACATCCGGTTTCTGCAAAACCTGGATACGCCCGTCAAGGACAGCGACGACATCTCGATCGTTCCGGCGATCGCTGGTGGCAGGTAGTCCCTGACATCCGACGCCATCAACCGCGCCGCGCGGCAGATCGCGCTGCCCCAGATCGGTCTTGACGGCCAGCAGCGGATCGCAGCCGCGACGGTTCTCGTTGCCGGCGACGATCTGACCTGCGAGATCGTGGCGCGCGCCTTGTCCGCCGCCGGAGTGGGCGGTCTGCGCCTGGTTCGTCGATCGGGTGCCTTACCACCGGCGGTGACGGCATGCCTGGCGGCATCAAACCCGAACGTTCGTGTTGAAAACCGCTCCTGGCCGGCTGGACCACAGGTGGACGCGGGCGCGGCCTGGCTGGACGCCGTTACAGGAACCGCGGTGGTGGTCCGATCGGGATTCGACGACGATTCGATGCTGCGTGCCGCGATCCGCCTCGCCATCCCGGTCATCGTTGCGCGCGGGCGTGATGACGGCGTGCAGGTGGTTTCCTTTCGCCGCCACGGACCCTGCCCCCACGCCGCGCTGGATGTGCCCGAACAGACCGCCCTGCCGCCCGACGACGGCCCGGGTGCGGTGATTGCCGGTAACATCGCGGCCGCCGAGGCGCTGATGCTGATTGCGGGCGCCAGCACGGGCGACGCGCGTGCGCGTCACATCAGGCTCCCGATGCATGGTGCAACAGGTGCCGATGATGTCGCCCCGCGCGCGACGGACATTCCGTGGACGCCCGAATGTTTCGCGTGCGGCGGCTCGGGCTCCGAGATGAGTTTTTCGTGAGAACCGCGGCCGAAATCATTCGATCCGCCGCCGACGAGCTGGCCCACATGGAACAGATGCGCCGCGCCCGGCTGCGCGTCGCCGAGAAGATCACGGACCTGATCGGCGATACGCCCATCGTCAGCCTGCGCACGTTCGATCGCGACGTGCCGGGCGTCGAGATCTGGGCGATATGCGATTTTCTGAACCCGGGCGGGTCGGTCAAGGATCGCGCCGCCTACCATA
>JANOJB010000099.1:0-8617 GCA_031407985.1 Pseudomonadota bacterium
GGCAGAGGGTCACCGACCGGCTGTTCGCGCCTCCGGGCGCCTTTATCAGGGCGACAGCGTGAGCGACCCCGCGTCGAGGGCGATCTCGTAGTACCCATGTGGATCCCAGGACAGCGCGGCGCCGTTCTGAGACAGCGTACCTCCGTCCACCGTGACCCGCAGATATTTGCCCGCGGGGAAGTGGGCGGGAAGCGTCCACGTCCAGATCTGGTCGCCGCCCGAGGTGGTCGGTGTCACCGACGACAGGAGCTTCTGCGCGCGCCAATAGGCGCCCACGTTCACCATCGAGTCGATCCAGATAGTGCCGCGTGAGCGCGCGTGGGCGACGCTGTCGGTGATGACGGAGATGTCGATGGGCGCGTACCAGAGCGCCGCGGTCGGTTTGATGGTGTGAATCAGCATGATCACCCAACGTCCCGCCGCTTCGGCGCCGTCGATCGTCGTGTTGAAGCTCGCGGTGGTCTCGCCATCGACGGCGGCGTGACACGGCAGATTGAACGGATCGGTGTTGTCGTTGGGGGCGATGGTGCCGCCCGCCACGCCACGATTCAGGAGAAACCGGGTGGACGCAGGTGAATTGTAGCCGTTGTCGCCATAGGGGCTGGCCGCCGTCCAGACCGCGCCTTGACCGAAGTGGCCCATGATGTAGCTGCTGCAATCATCAATGTCCGCCGCCAGGCTGGTGGCCGTGCCGTTGGCGCAGCCGCTGAGATCCGCGCGACAGTGGTGCGCCGTGTGATTGCCCATCTCGTGGCCGTCAAGCACCGCTTGCGTGAAGGTCGAATCGAAGGTGGCACTTCCGTTGTTGCTTCCGCTGGTGATGAAGAACGTCATGCGCACGTTTGTCACCCGCAGCGCGCCGTAGTGCTCGATTTGCGAAGGTTGGGCATCATCGAACGTATAGGTCAGCGCCGATTTGAAGCCCGCCCAGTTGAGCACCTTCAGGTTGCCCGGCGTGCCGGACGGCCGGGGCACGTCGGTGGCCCCCGGTGGAACCGGAACGCCGGCGGTACCGGTCGAGACGCCGGCGTCTCCGATACCCGACAGGCCACCAGAGCCACCGGAGCCCACTGAGCCACCGGAGCCGACGCGACCGCCGTCGCCATAGGCAGGGGATGCGGCGCAGCCCGCGACCGTCAGGAAACCGAAAATCAGAAGGCCCCATCCGTCGATGGGCGCGGTACGTATCGGGGCGGGCATACGGGAAATCCTTTGCAAGGGTTGGGCGCTAGGGCGTCCGCGTGAGCAGAGCCAGCCGGTAGGGGATCTGGGAATATTCACCGCTGGTCTTGGTCGGGTCCACGCCCTGGTACAGCATTCGCAGGTTCGCCGGATCGATCTCCAGCTTCTGGTCGTGCCCGTCGCGGAGCAATTCGCCGTGACTGATGTCGTTCGTCCACGCCACGCCGTCCGCGAATGTGACGTTCGTTCTTCCCGCGAAAGGGTTCGCCCAACTGTCGGCCAGCGGCGACCAGACCCCGTCCAGGGTCGACGCGACGAACGATCGATAAAAGCGATTGCCCGTCGGCCCGAACGCTTCGACAAGGGTGAGATAAGCGTCCTTGCCCTTGATGCGGTAGTGCGCGCTTCCCTCGAACACGGTCTCCTTGACCCCCTGGATCGAGACGGTCGCGTCGCCGAACCCCATCGGGAAGCTGGTCACGCTTGTTTGACTGCGGAACAGCTCACCGTCGTCGTCGGTGAAGAACAGGTGGCAATTGACGTCGTCGCAGATCACGAAAAAATCCAGCCAGAACCCCGCGCCCTTGTTCGCCGTCACGCCCGGTGGCTCGGAGGCGAAGAAGTTGACGGGCTGGGTCCACGCCTCCGGCTTGCTGATGTCGTCGTTGGTAGCGTACTGCGGCTGGCCCGACTGGAAGATGAGATACCATTTCGCTTGCGGCGCGAAGTAGAACACCTGCGGTGCGGCGTGGTAGCCGCGGAGATTCGGCGGATTGTTGTCGAGATAGTAGAGCGGCGCCGCGTCGGCCTGGGACCAATCCGTGAAGGTGAAGTAAACGATGCTCCAATTCCCCGACGTGTTGGCCGTGGTCGCGAACACGTGCCAGCGGCCGTCGACGTAGACGACGGAGGGATCCTTCAGCGAAACGATGGGGTGGGTCGCGTCCTGCTTGGGGGCGACCAGTGGACCGGTCGACGTCCACGTGAACGATGACGGCAAACCCGAGTCCACGGTTGGAGGCTGACCGCTGCCGCCCGTTCCCGATGGTCCGCTGCCGCCGTAGGTGGGATCCTTGGCGCAGGCGATCACCAGCAGCGCCAGCGCGAAGGCGCGGGGGTCGAACCCCAGCAATCGCCGCAGGATCGATCGCGGCGCCAGCGGGCGTGACACGGACATTGCCTACTCTGAGAGTCTCGACGCCTAGCTTTACGGTCCACCTTTCTTCCGGTCTTCCGGCCCAACGGCTTGATTCCCATGATCTTCGACTTTCAATCGAACCGGTGGATCAGACAGGCGTTGCCCGGGAATAGACGTATCTTGGGAGCCATATCCTTGGGAGCCATGTCCAAATACTCGATAGCCGTCTGGCTGTTTTTCGTTGCCAGCGTCGCCGGATGCGTTACATCCGGTAGCATCAGCGCGACGGGCGGTGCCCCGGGCGGCGGTGTTTCGTCGGTGGGATCCGGCGGTTCGGATGGGCGCACCGGGGGCGCTTCGGGAGCTGCCGGCGCGCCCGGCAGCGGGGGCGGCACGGGTGTTTCCGGATCGGGAGGCGTGATCGGATCGGGTGGCGCGATGGGGTCGGGCGGGCGCGGAAGCACCGGCGGCGCCGTTGGAACAGGTGGCGCGCCCGGCATCGGCGGTACGCCCGGCATCGGCGGTACAACGGGCACCGGCGGTACGACGGGCACAGCGGGCACGACTGGGCTGGGAGGTCGCGGCGGCACGACGGGAAGCGCGGGGACGACGGGGATGGGGGGGCGGGGCGGCACAACGGGCACCGGCGGGAGCACGGTCACCGCCGGACCTTCCGGTCTGCCGACGCCGCCGGGGGCGGGCGGGATGCCGAAGCCGACGGGCACGCCGGGGAGCGTCACCGTGATCAATTGGGCCGGCTTCAAGGCCGCCGTTTCGTACACGTTCGACGACGCCAACTCGTCGCAGATATCGAACTACGCCGCGCTGAACGGGCTGGGCGTGCCGCTCACGTTCTATCTGATCACCGGCAAGACGGAAGCCTCGAACGCGATTTGGGCCCAGGCGGTCAAGGACGGCCACGAGATCGCCAACCACACCAAGAGCCACACCCAACCGGGGACCGGCGCGGACGTCGACGCGGGCGCCGACTTCATCCTGCAGAAGTTCGGCGTGACTGTGTACACGATGGCGGCGCCCTTCGGCGATGTGAGCTACGTGTCGCTCGCGTCGACGCGGTACCTGGCCAACCGCGGCGTCAACAACGGACAGATAGCCCCCAACGACAACACCGATCCTTTCAACCTTTTCTGCTTCATCCCGGCGACAGGCGCGGCGGCGGGCGCCTTCAACTCCCAGATCGACGGATTGCGGACGGCCGGACGCTGGAAGACCGTCCTGGTCCACGGGTTCACCGGCGGCAGCGACGGCGCCTACCAGCCCGTCGCCATCGGCGAGTTCACGGCCAGCGTCAACTACACCAAGTCGCTGGGCGATGTCTGGATCGGCACCGTGGTCGACGTGACGGCGTACTGGCGCGCGCAGAAGATGTTCCTCGGGCTCACGCCCACGACTTCGGGATCGACCCGCACGTGGACCTGGACACTCCCCGCCCACTTCCCTCCGGGGAAGTACCTGCGCGTGAAGGTCGACGGCGGGACGCTGACCCAAGGCGGGACGACCCTGCCCTGGAACGACCGCGGTTACTACGAGGTGGCGCTGGACACAAAGACGCTGACGCTTGGCCCCTGATGACAACGCGTCGACTTTGTCGCCCCCGCGCGGCGTTCGCGACCAGCAGCACGACGGGAGAATCTGTTCCATGAGCCGACAGGTGATGACTGTCCTGGTCGCGATCGTGTTGTTGAACGGTTGCACGAGCGGCGCGACCGGTGGTTCGGTGGGCAGCGGCGGTTCGGTGAGCAGCGGTGGTTCGACCGGCACCGGTGGGAGCGACAGCGGTGGTTCAGTGGGCAGCGGCGGTTCAGTGGGCAGCGGCGGTTCGGTGGGCAGCGGTGGTTCGGTGGGCAGCGGCGGTTCGACCGGCACCGGTGGGACGGGGCCTAGTGGCAATGGTGGGCAATCGTCTGGCGGAGCCTCGGGGGCAGCAGGCGGTCGCGCGGGCGGCGGATCTGGTTCCGGGGGGACGGGGGCGGGCGGGACGGTTGCCGGCACGGGAGGTCGCGCCAGCGGAGGGACGTCCAGCGGTGGGACCTCCGGTACGGGTGGTGGCGGCAACAGCGCGGGAGGCAGGGGAGGGGCATCGGGATCCGGTGGCGTCGGTGGCGGGACCGGCACGACCCACTGGGTGGGCACCTGGACTGCGTCGCCCTATCCAGTCGATTCGGGCAACCAGCCTCCCGCGTCGCTATCGAACAGCGTGCTTCGTCAGGTCGCGCACGTCTCGCTGGGCGGCAGCCAGATTCGCGTTCAATTTTCCAATTTGTCCGGCAACGGCCCGGTCACCATCAACGCGGCTCACATAGCGATCTGCAAAGCCACACCCGCCGTGGACAGCACCATCGATACCGCGACCGACAAGGCCCTTGCCTTCTCGGGCACGGCATCCGTGACCATCGCGCAAGGCATGGAGATCTGGTCCGATCCAATTGCCTTCACCGTCGCGCCGCTGGGCAACGTTTCCATCACGACCGCGTTCGGGAGCGTGCCGAGCAACCTGACGGGCCACGCGGGATCGAGGACCACGTCATACCAACAAACCGGTAGCACCAACGTCAGCGCGGCCAGCATGGCATCCGCGCAGCCGACCGACCACTGGTACTACATCTCGGGCATCGACGTCATGGCCGATGCCGCGGCCGTGGGCATTGTCGCCATCGGTGATTCCATCACCGACGGCAGGGGTACGGATACAAACAGGAACAACCGCTGGACGGATATTCTGGCCGCGCGCCTGCAGGCGAATGCCGCGACTTCGAAAGTGGCGATGATGAATCAGGGGATTGGTGCCACGAATCTAATTGGGACCGGCACGGCTGCTGAAGCGCGCTTCAGTCGGGACGTGCTGGGACAAAGCGGCGTCAAGTACGCGATCGTCTACGACGGTGTCAACGACATCGGGTCTGTTGGCGCATCGTTCGCGGCCATGAAGACCGTCTACGACAAGTTGATTGCGGCAGCCCACGCCAAGGGGCTGCTGATTTATGGCGCGACCATCATGCCGTTCGGTGGAAACAGCACCTTCTACACAGTGGCGCACGAGAGCGTCCGCCAAGAGGTCAACACGTACATCAAGAGCGGGGTGTTCGATGGCTACATCGATTTCGACGCCGCCCTCACGGATGGCGCGAATCCGCCCAAGCTTCAAGCGACCTACGCCGCCTGGTCCCAGATGGATGGACTGCACCCCGGTCCAGCGGGCTATCAGAAGATGGGGGCCGCCGTGGATCTGGCGTTGTTCACAAGATGAGATGAGTTGACATCTATAAGCATACGAATCACCATGAATCGTATGCGAACCACACTGGATCTTCCCGCCCCTCTGTTGGACGAGGCGCAGCGGCTGTTGGGGTTCAAGTCGAAGACGGACACGATCATTCTGTCGTTGACGGAGTTGGTCAGGCGGCGGCGCATCGACGAACTGAAAGGCCTGGTGGGCCGCGTGGACTTGACGATCGATCTCGATGGATCCCGTCGCCGTCCGACCCCGCGAAAGGCGCGGCGCTCGGCGTCGAAGGCGTCGTGATCGCGGTCGACACTTCGGTTTGGATCGATTTTTTTCGAGGCCGTGCGCCCGCCGCCGAGAGGCTACCGTCGCTCCTCGACCGGGATGAAGTCGCGCTGCCGGTCCCGGTCCGAATCGAGATTCTGTCGGGCGCCAGGAAAGCGGAGCGGCCGCGATTGGATCGTCTTTTGTCGGCGCTGCCGATCCTCCACCCGACGCGCGAAACGTGGCAGCGTATCGAGACATGGGTAACGACTGGCGGGGCCAGCGGGCACCAGTTTGGCGTCGGCGATCTGCTTATCGCCTCGCTGGCGGCAGAAAACGGATACCCACTGTGGTCCTTCGACAGCGACTTCGCGCGCATGGCGCGGTTGGGACTGGTTAAGCTGGCGGCGGTTTAAGCGAGCGGCGATCGTCCGCGTTCCATCGCTCAGAAGATGCCGAGCCCGCTCATGGTCGTGCTCGGGATGGCGCGACGTGAGTCCCAGTGTTCGGCAAACTTGCCGTTCTCGGCGCGAAACAGATCATAAAAGCCAAAACCCGCCGCGCCGCGCTTCCCCTCGGATAGCGCGAAGACAAAGTTTCCGTCCGCGATCACGTGATGCACCTTGGTGTAGGCGACGCTTTCGCTACCGAGAAAGGCCGTCAGCGCGCCCGGCCCGGTCGCCGCCGTCCCGTGATGTTCGAGGTAGGCGGCGCTCAAGAATTCGCCGGCTCGGCTGGTGGCGCCGCCGATCAGGACGGACGCGGCAAAATCCGAAAACAGCGCGCGATTCGCGGCGGTCGGTCCGGCGGGGTCAAGCGGGTCAAGCCCGCTGCTCTCGGAGGCCTGGTTCGCATCGGAATCCCAATGCTCCATGATCTTGCTGTCGCGCACCCGAAACATGTCGAAGATGACGCCCGTCTGCGCGTAGCGGCCGTAGACCACGACCAGGTCGCATTCGGCCAGCGTCAGAAGGCGCTGGTAGGTGAATGAAGCCGACGAAAGCAGCGGCGCGAACACGCCTCTGAAGGTGCTGACGCCGCTCCTCGCGATCGGATTGTGCTGGTAATACGGATCGGCCCAGTAGCGGTCGACCGCTGTGATGTCCTTCTGGACGAACAGTTCGTCGATCGCCTTGGCGACCAGCGTCCGATTGGCGCTAGTCACTGTGGAATCGCAGCTTGCCGTCGCACCGCCGCTTCCACCGGATCGCCCAGCGCTACCGCCCACGCCGCCCGTCTGCGTGTTGCCTCCCGATGTCGCTGATCCACCGGTTCCCGGCATACCGCCGAGAGGAGCGCCGCCGGTTCCGCCGCGGCCCGCGATGCCAGCGCCGCCCGTGCCAGCCCCGCCAGTAGCGGTGCCGCCAGTTCCGGTGGTCGACCCGCCAGTGCCGCTTCCGCCGGTGCTATTTCCACCCGTGCCTGCTCCGCCCGTCCCTGTTCCACCCGTCCCTGTTCCACCCGTGCCTGCTCCGCCCGTGCCTGCTCCACCCGTGCCGACAGCTCCGCCGGTGCCCACGCCTCCGGAATTGCTTGAGCCCGCAGAAGCGCAAGCCCCAAGGGCGAAACATGCCGGCACAAGGACCGAGGTCAGCAGGACTCGCTGGAGTTTCATCGTACGGCCGCTTCCTACACACCCTAATTCAGAGTGGGAGTCGTCCAATCTCTCCAGTCCGCCAGATTGCCGGTGGTACTGGCGTTGGCTTTGATGACACCTGGATCAGTTCCCGTCTTTAACAAGAACTTGCGGATGTTCTGCCGCAGCGGCTCGGCGTATTCAGGCCTGACCGAGCAATGCGTGCCGGAGGCCGCCTCTGAATGGTAGGAGATATTCCCCCCCACACCCAGCGCCTTGTAAACCTCGGCTCCGCCCAAGGCAGCCACGTGCGCGGACTTGGGGCCCAGGTTTGCGATATGCGCGTTGTCCAGAATCAGGAGTCCGCGCGGCGCGAACATCGCCACCACTTCATGGGTATCGACGGGCAGCTTGGTCGGGCTGCCGGTGAACGAACCAAATCCGTCACCCAGCCAGGGTTGTTCTCCGTAGGCGCTGCTCAAACTCTGCGCTCCTTCGCCGGGAATCCCACGAAATATCGGAACGCCGGCGCTGCCTGATTCGAACGGTATGGTCAATGGAATGCGTTGATCGAAGGCGCCGATCGAAAACGCGCCCTTGCCGTAGCGGGAGCATCCGGTGACCCCCACCGCATCCGCTTTCAGAATCTTGCCGTCCGATTGCGCGATGACATCGATGATGCGGCTGACGCCCCAGGCCCACGCGACCAGAAGTCCGGTGGTGCTGGTCGCGCCGTAGATTGTGTAGAACGCGCCTTGTTTGCTGGCACGTCCGGTACCTTCCCTGCCGACCGCGAAGGGATCGTAATTGATCAGCGCGACACCTTCGCTTCTGATCGTGGCGGTGTCTCCCGCCAATCCACCAAGCGCGACGATCGCCGCGTAGGGCGCTGATCCCGTGGTGGGCAACGTGATGCTGGCGCTGAACGTGGACGTCTTACCTCCGTGGGACACGTTGACCGTGATGTTGGTGTTGGACACCGTCCCGGTAACCATGTCGGGCTTCGGGGGCTTTGTACCGTAAACGTATTTTTCAGCCTGTCTTTTGATCTCTTGCCTGCGGCAGCGCCATTCGGCTTTGGTCGTCATGGCCGTTCCGTCAAGCTTCTTGAAGGGGTCGGGCAGCTTGGCGATGGCAGGTAAGGCGGCTGCTTCCGGCAGGCTGGAAACCGTGCAATCCGCGCCGTCGTCCTCAGCGGTGGTCGCGCCAGGGG
>JANOJB010000126.1:0-2347 GCA_031407985.1 Pseudomonadota bacterium
CCCTCCCTGGATTCCCCGGAGATTCTCAGCGGAGACGGATGCGGTCACGCACGCAACGCCTGGGTACATTTTCTTGATAATAATGAGGGAGTCAGCCTGGGCGAGGTTGCTCAGGACGCAGCAATCGAAAACGACCTCAGGTCGTTCACGGTCAGTAGACGAGCATCGCTTTGATAGGTGTAAGAATCGTGCACCACCGTGGTCGATATTCCGGCGATTGTGCTACGATTATTCCCAAAGATGGATCCGAAAGCCCGGTCACGGATGAACCGAAGGAGATGGAGATGGGCACATTTCATGTCGGGGCATTGATCGAAAACCATACGGACAGAAAGAAGTCGTTTCGCATCACCAAGCTTCTTGTCGATACGGGAAGTGAGCATACGTGGCTTCCGGAAACTTTCCTGGACAAGATCGGTGTCAAGCGTGAGAAGAAAGACATTTCGTTCATGATGGCAAACGGAATGATCGTCACCAGGAGTATCGGCTTCGCGATCGTTCACGTCGAGAAGTACTTCACCATCGATGAGGTCGTGTTCGCGGAAAAGGGCGATCTCGTTCTTCTTGGTGCAAGAACGTTGGAAGGACTCAATCTCATGGTCAATCCGACCAGAAAGAAACTCGTGGCATCTGGGCCAATCCCGGCGGCTTAGATCAAAAAGTTCGTGTCGACCAGGTCATCGGTCTGCCAATTCTTCTGGTCTCAAACGAGGCGTGTCTTGCCGGTCAGCAGCTCCTGCGTCATCCCCTGCTTGAGGAGCCGGGTCTTGTCGCGGCGGGAGTTCGAGTTGCTTACTGGCGATGCTGCGGATGAAATTCGGGCATGGCCCGACGGAGGAATTCGTCGAAGAGAGGAACCGTGAACGCCATGTCACCATGGGCGGGACTGAAGACCATGCCCTTCTTGATGAGTCCGGCCCGCAGTGGCCCGAGGGTGCTGATCTTGACCTCAAGAGTATCCGCGATATCGCCCGTTCGGTGCGGCCCGGGGCCCAACTCGGCCATCGCCCTGAGGAACTGCTTTTCACGCGGCGTCAAACGGTCGAAGCGTACCCGGAAGAAGTTCTCATCAAGTCGGGCCCTGACTTCGCGCGTCGCTTCTTTGACAACCGCAAGGCTGATCGGTGAGGCCTGCGCATGGTTCCAAGCCTGATAGCCCCATTCCTGAATGAAGTAGGGATAACCTTTCGTCAGGCGGAAGATCTCCTTCAAGGCGTCCGCGCTGAAAGCCTCGCCGGCCTTCTTGACCGGATCCTGGAGGGCCTTCGCTGCGTCCTTCTGGGACAGAGGGCCGATGTCCGGGAAGCTGAACAGCCTTTCGGCGTAGGATTTCGACTCGCCTCCGTCTATACCAAAATATACATCCATATACCGTAGCAGGAATATACATGGCAATAGATTGCTATAAACCCTGGCAGGCTCAGACGAGGCGTGTCTTGCCGGTCAGCAACTCCTGCTCATCCCGAGCTTGAGGAGCCGGGTCTTGTCGCGGCGGGCTTCGAGGGCCGCGATCTCGGCGTCCATGTCGGAGAGGACCGCGGCGACCTGTAGCCATGCCGGGCATGGTTTCCGATCAGTTCTGAAGCGGGCTCAGAACCTTTGTCCCAGAGGCGTAGAACCAAGATGTTCGTGTCGACGACGCTCGCCATCAGGATTCCATGACGGTCTCAAGGACATCGCGGTCCGCGATATTGACGCTGGGGCGACCTATTCTGAAGGAGGGAGGTCCGGAATTCGAAGCGGGATGACCAGGTTCTTCATGGGACGCATCCGGCAGCTCGGGACAGTCGTCGTGCCAGAGATCGAAAAGCGGGCCCTTCCCCGGGGTCAGACTGCTCTGGAATACTCCTGCACTTCCTTTTGAAGCCGGTCGCCGAGATCGTCGGAGCACCTCGCCCGGGTGGATCGGGGCCAACGGGTAGTTTTTATTTCAACTCCTCCAGCGATCGGACTGGGGAATAGAAGCCGGCCTTGATCATCTTCCCGAGAAGCGCGTCGGCCTCTCTCTGCGAAAGAAGCTTGTCCCGCACCGCCCGCAGGAGAATGCCAATCGTCCCTGTCAGACGTACGCCGAGGATCGTCGCCTCGCGTCTCCCCGCCTTGTCGTCGCAGGCAAACACCAGGGATCTCGCCTTGGCCAGGGCGATACTCGAAGCCTCCCCCTGACCAAGCGATACCGAGAGCGCCTCGAATAGACCCAACTCCGCACGCGTCTTCAGGGCGATCTCTACGAGCCACCCCTGGCGAATAGCATCACGAACGGCGGTAAGCCCTTCGTGCCCTCCCTGGATTCCCCGGAGATTCTCAGCGGAGACGGATGCGGTCACGCACGCAACGCCTGGGTACA
>JANOJB010000329.1:0-4928 GCA_031407985.1 Pseudomonadota bacterium
GGCGGAGATAGCGCCATCGCGGTGGGACTCGGCGCCGCCCTGTCTGCCGGGGCCTTGCCGTCTCCTGACGCGACGTCCGAGCCACCCATTCGTGTTCCCGCGGAGCCGGGCATGGCCGCGGATCTGGCACCACCGTCCTACGACGATGCCGAGGAGGATGCGCTGGAGAGCGCCTTCGCCGATGTCGAGGACGAGGTGGAGTAGGCGCGTCTATTTTTGTCGATACGGGCGTATTGTACCCCTCTCGCCGAAGACCACATGAGCCCACTGTCAAGGTACCCTGACCGTCCTTTCGTTCGCTGGTGTGCTGCCACGGCGGCGCTGTTTGTCGTGACCATGGCCACCTCGTCGCGCGCCGCTGTTGGCGAGGTCGATGCCGACGCCTCCCACTTTGGGGGACAGCGCCATCTCGGTTTCGGCCCGACGCTCGGCGTTTGGTCGGGGGCCGGCGGCATCGTAGGCGGTGGCGGTGAGCACGTGAAAGCGTGGCTGTCAGGTGGTTATTCACCGGCGCTGATTTTCGCCAACGCGCGTTCAGCCGATAGGGCCCTTCGTTTCAACTACTACTCCGCGTACCAAATCAATGCAGACTTGGTGGTGCGCCTCCTCGACCGTCCAAGGGCGGATGTCGGTCTGTTGATCGGCTACAAATTCAACAGCGTTCTCGGTCACGGCGGCGGTGTCGGCTTGGCCGTGCTCTACGATTTGAGCCGCCACATCGGTCTGCACATCTCGGGAGGCCTGGCGCTATTCCCGTCGGCGAAGAACCGCCTCGATCGTGAGTATGGCTACCCGGCCGATCGCGATCCTTCACTAACACCCGCCCTTCAGGGCGGCATGAACCTGGGGCTCCTCTACTATCCCTGACTTGCGGCGCGCCGCATGGCCTCACATGCGAGATTCAGATCCCGAGCCCCCACGCGCGATCAGCCAGCCGATGACCCACGACACCAGGCTGACCACCAGCGCCCCCAGGATGGCCGAACCGAACGACGCCACGGCGAAACCGGGCACCAGTCCCGCCGCCAGCCCGAACGCCAGTCCGTTGACCACCAGGTAGAACAGGCCCAGCGTCAGCACGGTGATGGGCAACGTGAGGATCGTCAGCACCGGCCGCAGGACGGCGTTGACGAACCCCAGCACCACCGCCGCCAAGACCAACACCCATCCCGATGAGATGTGAACGCCCGAAACGATGCGCGACGCAACCGCCAGCGCGACCGCCGTTATGAACCAATGAAGCAGGAACTTGTGCATCGCCGACTAGCCTGCCTCAAAATCGGCGCCCGCGCCGTTCATTGACTCGATGCCAGGAATGCCGGTCAGACGCACCGCGCTACCAAAGCCAGCATGGGTGCAAAAAGTTGACGCCGGTATCGGTGTACGTAGTCTGATGTAGGATATTTCAGGATGCCGCGACGGCGGCGGCACGAAAACTCGGACGGCGAAGGGACTTACCTCATGGCAGCCAAGGCACAATCTGAAGCGCGAGGTCGCGGGCACCCCGGACGGCGGCGGGAGATCCTGGGCATTGTCCTTTTGGCGCTGGGCTTATTTTCTGGCCTGGCCCTGGCGTCGATGCACGCGGGCAACAGTCAGATGATGGGTCCCGGCGGCGCCGCCACCGCTTCGGGCGCCTACGCCCTGCTGGGCATGGCCTCCTACCTCCTGATCGGGGCGATGATTGTCGCCGCCTGGCGCACGTTTCGCGGTCAGCGCCTGCTCGACGGCGTGGTCGAGGGAGCCGGCGCGCTGATGCTGCTGTCGTCGGTCGCTGTCCTTCTGCACCTGCCGTTTTCGGGTGGGCACCACCTGTCGAACGGGCCCGGGGGATTGCTTGGGCAGTGGTTGGGTGAGGTGACAGCCAGTTTCATCGGTTCCATCGGCGCGGCCCTGGCGGCGACCGCGTTGCTGTTCGTCGCCATGCTTCTGGTCACCGAAATCCAAATGAGGGAAGTCCTGGTCGTGGTGGCTTGGGCGGCGGGCCGGACCCGGGACGCCGTCTGGATGGGGCTACGCGCGCTGGGACGCCTGGCGATCGCAATGTTCCCCGAACGCGAAGCCGCGTCGGCGCACGCGGCCGAATCCGATGCTGACCGCCCGCGCGGACCGCGCCAGTTGGACGCGGAAGCCGACCGGGACATGTACGAAAACGCCGACGATCCCCGGCGGCAACTGGCTGGGGGAGTTCCCCTGCGCATGCTGGGACAGGACACCGACGGCGTACGCATCGGGCACGCCCCCCGCGTCACCGACGAGATGGCCGACGCGATCGAAGAGCGCCGCGCCGCGATCTCGGCGATTGTGGCCGAGGTGGCCGCCGTGGAAAAGGTTCCGACCTGGCAGGTTGCATCGCAGAAGCAGCCGGACGACGCCGAAACCGCTTCCCGTGATGCCGGGGACGGCACCGACGCGGGCTTTGCGCAGGGGATCGGCGAAGAGCAGTCCGCAGAAGCCCTGGTGATCGCCGAGTCACCGACGGCCGGCGACAGCGACAACGCCGCCGATGACGACCAGCCCGCGGCGCCAGGTCCGATCATCGTCGAGCCGGCGTGGCGCGCGCGGATGCGCGAGCGGGAGGAGGCGCGCGACGCGAAATCCGATGCCAAGGCCGATACCCACGCCGACGCCACGCACGGGCCCAGCTTCATCCGCCTGAAAGACGGCGCGTACCAACTGCCGGGGACCGATTTGCTGGAATACCTGCCCCCGACGGGCAACGAGACCGACAAGGCGGGACTGTACGAAATGGCCGAGCGGCTGGAGCAGGCCATGGCGAACTACGGAGTCCGCGGCAAGGTCAAGGAGATCCACATGGGTCCGGTGGTGACCATGTTCGAATTCGCGCCCGAGCCCGGCACCCGCACGGGCAAAATCGCAAACCTGGAGAAAGACCTGGCGATGGCGCTGGAAGCGCAGGCGGTTCGCATCCTGGCCCCGATTCCCGGCAAAGCCGTGGTCGGCGTCGAGGTGCCTAACAAGACGCGCGAAATGGTCTACCTGCGCGAGATCCTGGAGGACGACTGCTTCACCAAGGCCAATTCGAAACTGCAAGTGGCGCTTGGCAAGGATATCAAGGGCGCGCCGGTCAGCGTGAACTTATCAAAGATGCCGCACCTGTTGGTCGCCGGCACCACCGGCTCGGGAAAATCCGTCGCCGTCAACGGGATGATCGTCAGCCTGCTGTACAACGCGTCGCCCGAAGATGTCCGCTTCATCATGGTCGACCCCAAGATGCTGGAGCTGTCGATCTACGAAGGCATTCCTCACCTGTTGCTGCCCGTCGTCACGGATCCCAAGAAGGCGAATCTGGCGTTGCGCTGGGCCGTCGAGGAAATGGAGCGCCGGTACGAGTTGCTGGCGCGCGCCGGTGTGCGCGACATCAGCAGCTACAACGCCAAGATCCTCGCCGAATCGGGCAAGGGCAACAGCGATGCGGTTCCGCAGGCGGTCAGCGCGACGTCCGCGTCAGGCAAGAAGCGCCTCAAGGTCATAATCGCCGGTCCTGATGGAACCGAGCAGGAATTGCAGATCGATCCCGACGACGAGGGGACGTCCGCCGCGGCGGCCTTCGCTCCGGCCCTGTCTCCGGCCAGCGGTGACGGTGTTGTGCGCGACGAGATGGACCCCGACGACGTCTCGGCCCAGGCCGCGACCGCGCAAGCGAAGCGCGAGGAAAAGGCGACCGGCCAGGCGCCGCAGAAGCTACCGTTCATCGTGATCGTGATCGACGAATTCGCCGATCTGATGATGGTGGCGCCGAAGGATGTCGAGACCTCCGTCGCGCGCATCGCGCAAAAGGCGCGGGCCGCCGGTTTGCACCTGATCCTGGCAACGCAACGCCCGTCGGTTGACGTGATCACCGGCCTCATCAAGGCGAACTTCCCCAGCCGCATCGCGCTGCAGGTCGCGTCGCGAATCGATTCGCGAACCATCCTCGATCAGCCGGGCGCCGACACGTTGCTGGGAAACGGCGACATGTTGTTCTCGGATCGCGGTCTGAAACTCCGCCGTCTGCACGGCGCATTCTTAAGCGACGATGAAGTTCACCGCGTCGTCGATCATCTGAAAACGCAGGCCAAACCGGTCTACGACATGGACATCCTGAAGCCGCGCGAGGAAGACGCCGAAGAGGGCGGGGGACCCAGCAACGACTTCCACGACGAGCTGTACGATCAAGCAGTGGCCATCGTGTGCGAGACGCGGCAGGCATCGGTGTCGTACATCCAGCGTCGTTTGCAGATTGGGTACAACCGATCGGCGCGCATGGTCGAACAGATGGAGAAAGACGGCGTCGTCGGCCCCGCCAACGGAGCCAAACCCCGCGAGATCCTGGCCCCGCCGGGCGAATACCTGCTGCAGGCCGGGTGATCTGACCGCGTTGGACCAAGGACAGACCACCAGGGAGGCGGGTTGCGCGTGGAATCGAAGTGTCGCCTGCCATAGCCCTGGCCGCCGATGCCCTCGACATGCACGCGGATCCGGCCGATCGGTTCATCGTCGCGACGGCCATCGAACACGGGAGCCCAGATCTCTCTGGGAATCGTGGGCGGCCTGTAGTGCGGGCGAACGACCTCGGGCCGAGGTCCGTCTTTTGCGCCCGGTGAAGCAGCGCCGGTCATTCCCCGTCCAACTGGGTAGTCAGAGGGAAACGAGAGGTTAAGATGGTCGGGCCCATGCTTCTTGCCGCGTCAATGCATCCTGGTTTCGTTTCTTTTCTTTTGGCCGTTGCGACAGGCGGCGTTCCCACGACGCCGGCGCCGATAGCCGCGAGGCTGGACGTCGCGGCGGTCGTGGACCGGGTACAGAAGCGCTACGACAGTGCCCTGGACTTCCGCGCCCGCTTCAACCAGACGCTGACCAACGCCGCGTTCAAGCGCAAGACGTCGTTGACGGGCGAGGTGTTGTTGAAAAAGCCTGGTCGGATG
>JANOJB010000202.1:0-4083 GCA_031407985.1 Pseudomonadota bacterium
CGGCTATTCCAGCGCTGCTCGACCACCGCCGCCGGCGCAGCGGTAGCGGGGGCGTCAGGCGGGCGGGCGCGCGAAAGTTAACGGAACGTTTGTTATCGGACATCTTTCGGGGAGAAAATGGGTCTTGAAAGCATTGCACCCAACGATTCCCCGGCGGGAGTCGACAGAATATTCATGTATCGGCGTTTTTTGATGTAGCAGCCACATGAAAATGTCCGGTTCTAGGAAGCGGACATTTCTACTTAGCCTTGACACGCGTCATGTCCGATAGAAAATGTTCTGTCTACTCTGGTCGGGGTCCGAAATCGCCCGAATCCCCCGCTCCTGCGGGGGGAAACAAGGACTGCGGCGTCGGCCAAACGCACCGGTCCGTCCCGAATGGAAATGCACGTCGGGGGATGGCGGGGGCGCGGGATCTATTCAGGCGTCGAAATCGTCGGGGGAAGGCGGATCCGGATCGAACCCGGAAACATCGACGCCGAACGGCAGCTCGACTTGCGGGGGCGGTCGCGGGGGGTGAAAGGCCGGAGCTTCGATCGGTAACCCCATGTGTTCCAGGATCCGCGTGACTCCGTCCTTCGATCTGACCGCCGCGACTATCTCCATCCTTCCTGAACACCGAACACATTCCAGAACGTCGGTCAGGAACACCCGCCAGATCAAGGACGCCCAGGAAAATCGGCCTGGCCGTCTCGGCTTCTGCACCCCCGGTGGATCCTCAGTTATCGGACCCTGCCCGCTCGTGGCCGCACTGGTACCGGGCACGATCTGCGATCTGGCCGCGAAGGCCGGTGCCAGCACGCCGTGATAACGCGTGAGGTGGGCCCTGGGACGAGGCACCTGGGCGACGATCCGCTCGATCAATTCGTGCGGCGTATACACCAACGCCGTCGTTCCATCTCGCCAGGGTCGTTTCAGCCGCAGTTCGAGCCGCCCATCGTCCAGTTGGGATAACCGGTCCGTCGAGATCGGAGCGCGCGCCAAATAGCGACCCATGCGTTCCAGCCCCTCTCGATCGTTCGCGCCGATCCGCGTGGCGGCCTGAAGATTGTAACCCTCGACCTGCGCGCACAGTCGCCCCATCACGAAGGCATCGACGTCCGCGGTCATTCCGCGCACGCGAACGATGCGGCAGCCGCGGCGTGGGCCGGTCGCCACCACGCCACGCGCTGACGCCTCGACTATGCCGACCAGAACGGGCGCGTTTTCGGTGAAGCGCCTCTGTCGCGCCGCGGGCTCACGGTCACGGAGTTTACCTTCGACTCGTCGGAACACAGCAGCCGCAACGTCAGCCACATCGTCGTCCGTGGGGGCCGGCGTGGGATGAAAAATGGGTCTGTGGCCAGTGGCGAACCTGTGCACACCGTCCAGGAACAACACGTGAAAATGCGGGCTGACATCAAGCGCCGAGTTGAAACGCTGGATCACGGTCACGGCGCCAGTCTTCAGCACACCGCGAATGCCAAGCCGCCGTGCTCGACGTCGTAACCACGATGAGACCGCGGCGATAACCTGACGCAGCACCACGGTCGTCAAGGTGGGATCGTAGGCCAACTTCGCACGCAAACCGTGCGGCACGGTGAGCACCCACTGTCGCACCGGCACCCGCGGAATCACCCGATCCACCAGGCGCGCCGAAAAATCGCACATGTGCCGTCCGATGCAGCTGGGACAAAAGCCACGTCGTTGACACGAGAACGCGACCGCGCGACAGCGGCCGCAATCGCGACACTTCGCCAGAATCAGCCCGTGGGCCAGGATCCCACAGCGCAGGAACGCCTCGACCTCGGACACCACGAACGCCGGCAGTACCGGCGACTCGGCGGCGAATTCCAACTCGCGCAGGAATGTTTTCCAGTGGCCCTGCAGCGTCCGATACAGAACGGTCTGCTCCGGACAATGGCGCTCGTACGGGCGGCCGACGTCGACCGGATGTCGGGTGCCCGTACCGCGAGACAACGAATGGACGTCGGTCGTGCAGGTCCCGGACACCGTCCTTCCGTTCTCGGCTCGGCCCGCCGCGGGTTTCGTGGGCATCAAAATCTGGAGCATCAGCACCGGTGCCCCTCGCCAACCGGTCATACGGGCGCTGGACGAAGGCCGATTCCGATGGGCGGCAGGGTATCGACGTGGTGCTCACGTGTTGGCCCACTCGGCCGCCAGTGCGTGTCGTCGTGGACCTGGCAGACGTTGGCGATCTATGTCCGCGGGGAGACGTCGGGACTGGTACCGGTCAGGCGGCGAGGCGCTCGTACCGGTGGTGCAGGGCCGCCGACCTCGGGTAGCTCCACGATCTCGCCCATGGTGGGCACGAAAGGCGGTCCGAGGACGGCATCCCGATTGCCGAGGAACTGCGACCCTACCTGCGTGAGGCTATCGACACCTCGCGGAGCGAATGGCTGTTCCCGCGCCCCGATGGCAGCCGCCACCTCGAAGGTGTCGATCTCGTCTCGATTCTCCGCACTGCGCTTCGCAAAGCCCAGATCGTCACCGGGTACGTCCACAAGTGCCGCCGCCAAGGCTGCGGTCACTCAGAAGATGCGGTCGACGGAAGTCTTCGCCGCTGCCCAAAGTGCGACATGAAGCTGATGTCTACGGACACCTCGCGCCGGGATACCTGCGAACCGAGATCGATCGGCTCTCGTTTCGCCCAAAATCCAACGGATTTACTTCACCGGTACTTCAAGGCTCACCCGACGGCGATCCAGGGTCGCCGTCACCCTCGGTGCCAGCCAATGATTCCAGCGAGTTAAGTGGGTCGGGGCGAGAGGATTCGAACCTCCGACATCCTGCTCCCAAAGCAGGCGCGCTACCAGGCTGCGCTACGCCCCGAAATGAAGCGCGGAAGATAGCATCACGGCAGCGCCGCCGCGATGTCTGTCGCAAGGGCGCGAAAAGCGGCCGCGCGGTGCGACAGGGCATTCTTCTCGTCGAGGCCCAGCTCGGCCATCGTGCGACCTATCGCGGGCAGGAAAAACAGCGGGTCGTAACCAAAGCCCTCGCCGCCACGCGGAGCCCGCAAGATTTCCCCCTCGCACACGCCCGCCCGCGCGATCTCAATCCCACGCCCGCTGCCGCCGTCCCCGATCCCCTTGCCACTTCCACCGCCACCGCCCCCCGGCTCCACGAACGCGGCCACGCACCTGAACCGCGCCGCGCGCTGCCCGTCCGGTACGTCCGCCATCGCGGCAATCAGCTTGGTGTTGTTCCGCTCGTCGTCGCTGGGCTCGCCCGCGTAACGCGCCGACCAAACGCCGGGCGCGCCCCCCAACGCGTCGACCTCCAGACCCGAATCGTCAGCCAACGCCGGCAACCCCGTCGCCGCCGCCGCCTGGCGCGCCTTGGCCAGCGCATTTCCCTCGAACGTATTTTCGTTCTCGACCAAGACGACATCCGGCGCGATCTCGTCGATGTTGACCAACTCGAACCGCAGGCCACCGGTCTCCAGCAGCCGCAAGATCTCCTTCAACTTGCCGCGGTTCCGCGTCGCGACCACGACCTTCCGGGGCGCCCCCGCGGTCATTTCAGATCGGCGCGCGCCGCGTTCAGCGCATCCTTCTGCATCGCGAACAACGCTTTCGTTCCGGACGCCGCCAATCCCACCAGGCGTCCGTAGTCGTCGGCGGAAAAACTCCCCTTCTCGGCGGTGCCCTGGATCTCGACGAAATTCCCCGCGTCGGTCATCACGAAATTGAAATCCACCTCGGCCGCGGAATCCTCGGCGTACGGTAGGTCCAGACGTGCCTCGCCTTCAATGATGCCCGCCGAAATGGCGGCGACCGCCATCTTGATCGGATCCTTCGCTATCTTGCCCGCGCGGATCAGACGCCGGGTCGCCAGCGCCAGCGCGACCCATCCCCCTGTCACGGCCGCCGTGCGCGAACCGCCATCGGCCTGAATCACGTCGCAGTCGACGGTGATCTGCCGGGGCCCCAACGCCCGCATATCCACAGCGGCCCTTAGTGCACGTCCGATCAGTCGTTGGATCTCCTGCCCACGACCACCTGTGCTGCGACCTGAGCGCGTGTGGGTCGATCGGGGCAACATTCCGTACTCGGCGGTGACCCAACCTTTGCCCTTTCC
>JANOJB010000212.1:0-37374 GCA_031407985.1 Pseudomonadota bacterium
CCGATCTTCATTTTCACGAAAAAAGGGGTCCCCCTCTACTGGCCGAACGTCGGCGGAACGCGGCCTCTGTTCGCCGCCCCACCGGCCTTGACCAATGCCCGGGACGGCGGTCCTACCGATGGCGCTGCCGACGGTGGCGCCTGGACTGCACCGATGCCGCCACCGGTGAATCTGAATCCAAACTTCGGTGGCTTGTGGCGGATGTATCTGGTCGACCTTCCGGATGCGGCCGAAAAGACCGCCGACGATCGGGCCGTCTTGAATGCCGCCTGCCTCAACGGGTCCGAAGCCTGCGTGGTGCTCGACTCGCAGACCGCGATCGAATCACTGGGCGCCGGTCGCATTCACCGCACCGAACTGCTGGCGGCTTGTCCCATCCTGCAGCTCGGCAACCTGACGCTGCCTTTTCCCCTGGAAAACCAGCCACTGCCGAAGCCGACGTCGCCATGAATAGGTCCGTAGCGACTTTCGCGTTCGCCGTGTCGCTGGCCGTTGGATCGGTGCCTGGTTCAGCGTGGGCCGCAACGCCCGCGGTGCCCCCACGCGCGCTGACGAACACGTCCACCCCGACGCAGCCGGGGGACGCCCCGTCCGACGAGGAGATCGACGCCGACAACGACACGGGAGGCTACACACCGCCCGAGGGAGCGGCAGCGGCGTCGGCCCTGCATCTGAACGGTTACGTCGACGTGGGATTTGCCAAAGTGCAAGGCGATGGCACCAGCTTCGCGCCGGGCGACATTCGTTTTCCCGCCGACTACGGCGTCGATACGTTCGCGACAGCGGTCAACGCGCGTGGTGACGTGGCATCGACGACGGTCGAGGCGGGGAGGGACGTCAACGGATTTCTCCCGCGGTCGATGGGAATCGCGGGACGTCCGTCGTTTTTGTTGAACACGGTGAACGTCGACGTGCGGTACCAGGATCCGGGGGCTCCGGTGATGGTGTTCTCACGCCTCCAATTTCTGCCGCGATTTGCCCCCGGGGGGGACGCGACGCGCCTGTTCGTGGAGCAGGCGTTCGGGCGTGTGATGCCGTTCAATTCGTTGGAGATGGCCATTTCGGTTGGGAAGTTCGATTCCGTTTTCGGCATCGAATACCTGGACAACCAGGCCAACATCCGCACGGGGATCACGCCTTCGTTGGCCGCGCGTTACACCACGGGGCAGTCGGTTGGCGCCAAGTTCTTCTACCGTCAGCAGATTGGACCGCTGTGGTCGGCCTTGTCGATCAACGCGGCGGCGACCAACGGGGGAAACAAGGTCGAATCGCTTCAGCCGGGTGACGTCAGCATCGCGGGCGCGCCCGTGTTGTCGGCGCGCCTGGGGTACGAACTGAACCTGAAGATCGTGCAGTTGAAGCTGGGCGGCAGCGGCCTGCGGGGACCCCGCAACGATCAGCGGGATCGGGGCGCGTTGCAGAAGGCGTGGGGTGCCGATGCGCGCCTGTTCGTCGCCGGCATCGCGCTGAGCGGCGAATACGTTCACGTCGACGAGGACGAGGGCCTGGGCCCGAAGGTGACGGCGCTGGGAACGTTCCCGGTGGCATCCGGATTCCACGCGCGCGCCTATTGGGGACAATTGGCCTACGTCTGGTCGATCGACTGGGGGGCGCTGCGGCGGTTGACCCCTTACGGTCGATACGAAAGACGGCACGCGTGGTTCGCGGGTTACACGCCCATCACCGTCGATCGCGTGACGGCGGGGTTGCGCGTCGATCTGTGGGAGGCGGTGATCGTGAAGGGCGAGCTGCTGCTGAACGGCGAGCGGGAGGGTGCGCCCGACGTTCCCAACAACGTTTACACTTCGTCGGTGGTGTACCAATGGTGAAATCCCCGTTGACGGCGTTGCCGTTGATGATCGCGTGCGTCGTGGGAAGCGGCGTCGTCTCCTGGAATCCGGCGTCGGCGGCGGCGGCGGCGCCCGCGTCCGCCGGCACCTCTCAGCCGCCGGTCGCTCCGTGGCCCGGCGAGGAGTTGCCGTTGCCGTTGGCGGTTCGCACGCCACAGGATCTGGCGGTGAAGGCGTTGGCCGAACGGCAGTACCTGGTTTTTAACCTGCTGGCCGGCGGCAAGCTGGCCCATGACGCCAAGAATTTCGCCGGCGCCGCGGCCAAGTGGGAAGCGTTGCTGCGTTTGCCGGGCCTCGATCCCGAGATCGATCGCGTGATTCGTCCACTGGCGCTGGACGCCCGCGCACGGGCAGGCGGACAGCCGGGGGTGTCGTTGCCGGCTGCTCCAGTTCCTATTGCCGAGGTCAGTGTGGCCCCGAACGGCGGCTCGCCGGCACCCGTGTCGGTTCGATCATCCGCGGGCGTTTCGGTCAGTGGAACGGTATCCGGGGGTGGAACCCTGGGCCCAGGGGGAACTGTCGTGCGCATGAAGCGCCTCGACGCCCCGACGCCGCGGCCGGCGCCCGCGCGCGGCAAGGTGATCAGCCAGCGGAACAAGACCTTCATCCCACGCGTGCTGGCGGTTCCGGTGGGCACGAAGGTCGATTTTCGAAACGAGGACGAGCTGTTCCATAACGTCTTCTCCCTGTCGCGTCCCAACGACTTCGACACCGGCCTTTACAGGCAGGGGGCGTCCTATTCGCAGACCTTCAAGAAGGTGGGGCTGGTGCAGATCCTGTGCAACATCCACTCGTCGATGATCGCGTACGTGGTGGTCGTCGATACGCCGTATTACACGCAGGCCGACGCCGGCGGCACGTTCACCATCAAGAACGTCCCGCCCGGCGACTACGAGATCGAGACCTGGCACGAGGCCAGCATGAAATCGTGGAAGCAGAAGGTGAACGTTGGCGCCGAGGGTGTACGGGGGTTGTCGGTGAAGGTCGCGGGAGACAAGGCGGCCCCGGCGTTTATTCCAGACAAGTCGGGTAAGCCGCGGCAAGCGCATCTGGGGTACTAGCGGCGTGCGCATCGCTCTGGGCGTCGCGCTGCTGGGGGCTCTGGGATCGCTTTTTCGCTGGCTGCTGTCGGCCGCGATTCAAAGACAGGTGGGGGCCGGATTTCCGGTGGGTACGTTGGTGGTCAACGTGCTTGGGTCGATCGCGATCGGCGGCGTGATGGGGGTCTTTCTGGCGCGTGGGACGGCGCCGTCGGGGATGACGTCGGGGATGGGGATCGCGCTGTGCGCTGGGTTTTTGGGCGGATTTACGACCTACAGTTCGTTCGCGCTGGAGACTGTGTTGTTGATCGAACGCCGATCGTTCGTCGCGGCGGCTGTGAATGTGGTCGGGACATCGCTGGTGTGTCTGGGCGGCTGCGCGCTGGGTTTGTTGGCGGGCCGCGCGGCGGCGGGGCGTTGACTCGCGGCGCGCGTTGAGTCGCCTTGCGCGGTGGGCGCCACGGGTTTCGCGGTCTCCTGCACCCGTGAACGGACGCGCTCGGAAGTGCGCAATACACTGCAGAGCTTCGCCGCAAAATCCCGGAAATCGAGGCTACAGAAGCGCAACTCTCCGAAATCCTGGGAGATGTTGCAGCGGGTCTTAGGGTACTAGGCTGACGGACGCGACCCGGCTAGAGTCGCAGAAATGGAGTTCGGCCGCTGAATCGGCGAGGCGGTATTCGGGTATCCTGCCGCCGTGAGTCCGACGGTCTTACGCGTTAGCGGGTACCGGTTCTATTTTTTCTCGCGCGAGGAGCCTCGGGCGCATGTGCATGTTCAACACGTGGATGGGCAGGCGAAGTTCTGGCTGGAACCCCAGGTCGCGTTGGCGCAGAATTACGAACTCAGCGATCGCCAGCTCGCCAAAGCGTTAAGGTTGGTCAGGAACCATAAAGATGAAATCCGCGCTGCTTGGGAAAAACACTTCGGCGGTCGAGGTAAGTAGCCTTGGTCCCGACGGATTCTGGTTGCTCCTGGATGAGCGTGAGCTTTTCGTACCATTCAAGACCTTTCCCTGGTTTCAGGACGCCAGGATTCGCGAGATCATGTTGATTGAAAGGCCGAGCCCGCATCACCTCCGGTGGCCCGACCTCGACATCGACCTGGCCGTGGAATCCATCGAGTCTCCGGAGCGGTTTCCCCTTGTCAGCGGTGCCCGGCCGAACAAGCCGTTGCAGCGGTCGGTGCCGCCGCGTGCGCGTTCAAGGAAACGCGAGACACCGGCTGGGCGTCCCCGCCGCTGAATGCCAGTATCGTTAGCCAGACTTCGGCGGGCTCTTCTTAGCCCGAAACTTCACGTCGGGCAGGCCTTGAAAGTCGGCGTCTTGGGTCCATAGCGTCGCATCAGCCTGTCTCGCAGTGGCAAGCACCACGCTGTCAGCGAGCGCCAGTCTTGCGTCGATCCCGACCTTTCCCGCGATCAGCGCCAATGCTGAATCGAGGTCGACCACTCGCCCTTGCTGCATTAAGGCCACGACCTGTAGGGCCGCACCTTCACCACGTTGTTGACATACTCGCTTGAACACTTCCAGCAAACAGATGGATGGGACGATCAATTCATCAGTTGCCTCGATTGCCGGTGCGAAGAATCCAGCGTTGGGGCCATCCGCGAGGTACTCCAGCCACGCGGACGAATCGACAACATTCACACTCGATCTCTATCGCGAGGCACCGTCGTGTTAATTCCTTTCAAGAAGCCCCGCATGGCGCGCGGCGACCGAACGGGAATGAACTCAACTCGATCGAGGTACTGAATCGCCTCAACCTTTTGCCCGGGCTTCAGCCCAAGGGTCTCCCGAATGCGCTGGGGGATGACAACCTGGAACTTGGGAGACAAGGTGACGATCGACATGATTCCTCCGTACAACGAC
Organism: Pseudomonadota bacterium; assembly: GCA_031407985.1. Classification (GTDB taxonomy): domain Bacteria; phylum Myxococcota_A; class Polyangia; order Fen-1088; family Fen-1088; genus FEN-1088. The sequence continues at coordinate 4,762 of JANOJB010000212.1, forward strand.
GATTCAATCTATCATGATATCGTTGTACGGTGCAATGCTGGCTCAGCGACATCCGCGGCGACGTATCGGGCGCACGGATCCTGTGCGAGTTTGCCGTCGGCGAACAGGCGGGCGAGGCCATCGAGGAATTTGCCGCGAAACATTCTTGCTGCCGTGGAACTCCTGAAGCGAATCACGCACGATCCGGCGGTGGAACTGCCGCTGACATGAAGGTTCTGCTCGACATGAACCTGTCGCCTCGCTGGGTCAGGTTCCTAGACCTTGATTTCTATGCGCTGCTTGCTGCGACGCCTGCCGCAGGTCCCCAGCGTGGTCCGGGGTAGCGTCAGTGCGTGTTTAGGGTTGCCGGTCCAGCCAGTCGATCGCCTCGCCGACGGCTGCCTCCAGTTCGTCTAGCTTCCCGGGGAACAGGTGTGTCGCGTGGTCGACGATCCACAGGCGCTTCTCTTCGGGTAGGCGCTTGACGAACGTCTCGATCTCGTCCCGCCCGCCGTATTCGTCCTCCGCCGCCTGCACCACGGCCAGGGGTTTGCCGCCCCGATCACGTTCCAAAAACGACAGGTCGAACATACGCACCGCCAATCCCACGCCCAGCAATTTCGTCACGCGCGATTCCACCGGGGTCACGCCGACGCTCAAAGCGACACGGGCGCCGAATGAGAACCCAGCCAGCCACAGCGGCAGCGTGGGGTGTCGCGCGGCCATGAAATCCAGCGCCGCGCGAACGTCTTCGGCCTCGGCGATCCCTTCGCCGTAGCTGCCGGTCGATCGTCCGACACCCCGAAAATTGAAACGCAGGACGGCCGTGCCGCGTTCCTCAAGCGCCTTGGCCACCCGGTACACGACGTTGTTGTTCATGGTGCCGCCTGCCTGGGGGTGTGGATGGCACACCACGGCAGCGCGCCGTGCGTCGGGCGCTTCCTTCAGTAACGCCTCCAGGTGGCCGTGGGACACGGGCACATCGCAGCGGCCCGAGGGCGAGATCGGCAAGGGTGATGATGTCGGCGGTAGGTCCATCGGCAAAGGTTATCGCGAATGCTAGGATTGCGGCCAAGGAGGAGTGAATGCCCGATCGATCTCGCGGTGCCGCACGGGATGTACTGGTCGCGAATCAAGCTTTCTACAAGGCCTTCGCGTCCCGGGATCTGGAGGGCATGGAGACTTTGTGGGCCACCGGGGTTCCGGTCGCCTGCATTCATCCTGGTTGGAACGTGCTGCGGGGCCGCGATCTGGTGATCGCCAGTTGGCGTTCCATTCTGGGAAGCGACAGCTCACCCGACGTGATGTGCGGGAACGCGTCCGCGCACGTCCTGGGGGAATCGGCGTTCGTGATCTGTGAGGAACAGGTGGCCGAGGACGTGTTGATCGCGACGAACGTTTTCGTGCGCGAGCGTGGCGGCTGGAAACTGGCGCATCACCAGGCCGCGCCGATCGCGCCGGACTCGCTTCAGATCATCCTTCCCGAGGACGAGGACGGCAGCACGCTGAACTGACGCGAGGTGGACCCCTGCCTGGTCAGGGACCGAAGCGTTGGCCTGTGGCCGCCGCCCGTGGTTCAGGGGACGGGGCGCTTGCAGTGGCCGCCGCCCACCGGGCAGGTTCCCGCTGGGCCGCAGTCGGAGGAGGTCGCGCAGCGCTTCGGCGCGCAATAGGTCGGGGCGGCCCCGCCCGACACAGGCGGATTGCCGGTGGCGACAAATCCTAGGGGTCCCGTGGCGCCGGGCGCTTCGCAGGCAAGCAGCGGATCATCGTTGCAGCCGCCGGCCCCCGCGCACGTCGCCAGGCACAACCTGCGCCCGTCGCCGAACTGGGCGCATGCGGTCCCCATCGGACAACCACCGACGGCACAATCGGCCGAGCAACGCCCAAACGCGCCCAGGTCGGCGCACAGACGGCTGGCGCAGTCGGCGTCGACGGGCTTTCCCCCCGCGTCGCCACAACGCGCGCCCAGCGGAAGCGGGTAGGTCTCGAAGCAGGCGCGGACCCAGGAGCCGGTCGGAGTCGGGGCGGGTAGATCGCGGCATCGGAACCCGCCGGTGCAGTCGCGGTCGTCGACGCAGACAGGCAGGCACAGCGGACGGCGCCAACTGCTGGCCGCGCCCGGCAACACGGATGCGGGCGTCGGGGCTTTGGTGGAAAGGTCGGCGCAGATCGTATGGTCTGGGCACAGTTCGGGTCCGCCAGCGGCCGCATCGCAAGGGCGCCCGCACAGGCCCCGGGACAACAGCGGCGTACAGGGGTTGGACGAACCACACCAGCAAGACAGACCGTCGGCGCATTGCAGATTGACATCGCACCTGGCGCCGGCGGGAGCCGGGATCACGTTGACGTACGCGTCGTGGCTGCGTGGAACGGTTCCCACCCCCGGTCCGCCGCCCGCGACCAACGTGACCGGGAAGCTACCGGGCAGCGCATACACATGCGTCGGTGAGCGTTCCGACGACGTGGCGGTCCCGTCGCCGAAGTCCCAAAGAAAGTGAATCAATTCCTGGGAACCAATTGGTGTGAACGCAAGCGCCAGCGGCGCCGTGCCATCACAACGGGAGGCGACAGGATCGAACGCCGCGCATCCCGTCGCGGAAAAATCCAGCGCAAGAGGGTTCATGCCGACATCGGACATCGGAGGGACGTCCACCGCGACGTAGTCGGTCCCCGCATCCGTTGACGCCTGCCTGCTGACGCCACACGCGAAATCGCAAGACGCGATCGCCAGCACCAGGCGCAAGGCACCCGAGCACCCAGGTGAAGGCAATCGCGACATCGGATTCAGGTTATCCGCGGATCGCGGTGATCGCGAATCAGCCGGCGCGTGGCCGGCCGGGCCTGGTGGCCATCGCCACGAGATTGGCGCAAACGTCCTCGGAGCCGGCGAACAACAGACCTGCCCGGCCCAGGGGGCGGCGGACGTTCATGACGGTCACGGCGATCTCGGGTTGAAGCGCGACCTGGGTGAAGACCAGCCGACCACGGTCGCCGATCTGAAGTCCAGGCAGCGTTTCGATCGAGGCGCCCGACAAGGACAGCTCGAATACGCGGACTGGAACCTCGGGAGCCGAATCCGATCGGTAGATGGCGTGCCAGTCGACCGGATAGCGGGGATGCCGGCGCATGTAACTTCCCAGGGACGCGGGCAGGGCGGCGCCATCGGGATCCGAATCGCCCGCGATGTGGGGGGCAAGGCCAATGGCTAGTTCCGGCGGTGGCGTCGGCCGGGCCACGCATCGGGGCGCCTCGGTGTCATCGGCGTCCATCAGAAGTTGCTCGGCCATGGAATGAAACAGGCGCACGTTGCGATCGATGCCGGAGCCGAGCAGAAGAGGTCGACCCGAAATACGGGTGGCGTCGATCTGCATGCTCGAATCGATGACACCCAAAACGGGCACCGAGATCCCCAGATAGTCGGCCATCAAACGAGACGCCGCGTGCATCAAGTCGGCTTCGTCGGAGGTGCGAATACGGTTGCCGACCAACCGGCCGCCGAATGCTTCCAGTGCCTGCTCCAGCGCGGCACGAATATTTGGTCTTGCGGCGCCGCGCAGCAGTTCGCTCATGGGCCGGGGATCGGGGCCCGCCAGCGTTGACGCCAGAAGAATTCCTTCGGCGGTGCCGCCGGCGACGTGATCGATCTCCCGCGCAACCTGGGCCTTGAAGATGTTGTAGGTACGACGAATTGACAACGGATCAGGCGCCGATACGACCAACCGCATGGCCCCCAACTCGAAGAGGTCGACCAATTCGTCTCCGGAATCCGAGCCGACATCAGCGATCACCACGTCGGCGTCGAGTTCCCATATCTGTTCCAACAGCCGATGTTGCTGTTCCACGTTCGCCGGCTGCGTGTCGGACCCGGTTCCCTCCGCCGACACCAGATACAGGTTGCGAACGGCGGTAGGGGTCAACGCCTGTTCCATCGTGTCGATCTGATCGTGCAGCAGCGCCTTGAGCCCGGGGACCGGCGCCACGATTCCGAACAACTGGTGTTGGGTCGGGTGGCGCAGATCCAGATCGATCAGCACGACACGCGAACGCAACCCGGCCAACGCGATGGCCAGGTTCGCGGCGACGGTCGATTTTCCCACGCCGGCGCGGCCCCGTACCGCGATGAACTGCGCCCCGGGCCGACCTCCCAGCGGCGCATGCCAGCGGCCAGCTCCCAGCACGGTGAGGCGGGAAAGAGCTGTCGCTCGGGGCGCTGTCGCGGAGGATTGGTCGAATCTGACGTGAGTGAGTTCGTCCATCTGTCCACCGAAGGGGCGTGATTCTCGCCATGACGCATCGACGGGTCGGGTCGGGACTGTAGGCGGGACGGTGGGAATGGGTTGTCAAATATCGGGCAAGCCGCGCCACGAATCCGACTTTCCCTTTCCTTCCGGGCTTAAGAAATCGCCGGGGCGGTCGATGGCCAGGGCATGATTTGCTGGGAAGGAGAATCCGGAGCATGGCGCTTTTCGCCGCTGTCGTGAATCCCGCGATGGCCTTGGACGTGGGTGCATCCGGTCTGGTTCACGGGCCGCAAAGCCCACTGGTGGACACCAAGAGAACATGTGCCCGGGTCGCGCTCAGTGAGGCGACGGTTCTGCTGACTGGGGAGACCGGGACGGGCAAGGAGGTCTTCGCCAAGTTCATTCACGGACACAGTCCGCGATCGGGGCGGCCATTCGTTCCCGTCAACTGCGGCGCCATTCCGGAGACCCTTCTTGAAAGCGAGCTGTTCGGTTTTGTGAAAGGGGCCTTCACTGGCGCGGTGTCGTCCCGCAAGGGACGCGTGGCGATGGCGGAAGGTGGGACGTTGTTCCTGGACGAGATTGGAGAGTTGCCGCTGTCGTTGCAGGTCAAGCTTCTGCGCCTTCTGCAGGAACGAACGTATGAGCCCATCGGAAGCTCTGAATCCGTTTCGGCTAGTTTTCGCCTGATCGCAGCGACCAACCGCGATCTGGCTGATGAAGTCCGCGCGGGCCGTTTTCGCAGCGATCTGTACTATCGCCTTCACGTCTGTCCGGTTCGCTTGCCGTCGCTGCGCGAGCGCAGGGGCGACATTGCTCCCTTGTTTCAGTATTTCTGGTCGCGGCGGGGCGAACGACGTGGGGTTGACGCGACGGTGATGGAGTGTCTGGCTGGGTATGCGTGGCCGGGCAACGTGCGCGAGCTGGAGAATCTGGTCGAGAGGGTTTCGGTGTGCGCGGAGAACGACGTGATCCGCTTGTCGGATCTTCCGATTGGCATTCGCGCGCCGCACCTGGAAGCTGTCGAACTGGGGGAGCCACAGGGTCGACCCGAAAGCCCCGGCGAAGGGCGCGTGCCCGACGAATTGCTTCCGTTGCCTTCGATCGAGGCGATTGCGCCGCGGGCGGCTGACGCGGGCCCGTCGGACCTGACACCGGCCGTCGCGGTTCCGACGACGATCGATTTTCCGTCGCTGGCAGCCATGGCGGGCGAGGTGCGCGATGCGTACCGGGCCGCGACACCGGCTTCCATGGGGACCGGCACGGGCAACACGCCCACGCCGATTCTTCAGTTCCCCATCGACCTGCCCACGATGCTCCGCGATCTGGAGAACCGGTACATCAATGCCGCCTTGGTTCAAACCGGAAGCAACAAGAAAGAAGCGGCCAAGCTGCTGGGGATGGGGCGCACCACGTTGGTCGAAAAATTGCGGCGCCGTGCCTCGGATCGCGAACCCGCTCCCAGCGAGGAGTAGGTGCCCCGCGTGCCCCGCGTGCCCCGCGTGCCCCGCGTGGTCGTGCGCGGCGTGCGCGGCGTGCGCGGCGTGGTCCGCGTGCCTGTCACGACCTTGACGTGAACGTCGGCACGGACGGTGCAGTTCCTGCCCATCGTGGTGTGGACCGTCGCAATTCTGGCGCTGATACCGGGGCTGGCCCTGGGAGTTCCGCCTTCTCCCAAACCGTCGGGTGACGAGCCCAAAGGCCTTCGGACGACCACTACGGCGACGACCGAGCGCATTCCGTTGGGACCTTCACAAGGTTCGATGGAGATGTCGACGGACGCGTTGGCGCGTCGAATCCGTCTTCGGCCATCGAAGAAAGACAGTTCCGCCGCCCTGGCGGCGCGGATCGCCAAACACGTTGGGATGTTGTGTCCGGACGTTCGTGTCAAGGACGGATGGGTCGAGCTCTCTTGTCGAAGCCGGCGCATCGAAGTCCAAATCACGCGGGAAGGCAAGACGTCGTATTTGGACATCAACGAACTGCGAGGGTTGCCCTGGCGTGCCGGTCCCGACGCTCCAGCGTCGTATCACTACGATCCCTGGCGCATCGGTCTTGGGCACAGCTGCCCTGGAAAAAACGAGGCGTCTCAGGGCGAGTGTTACCTGAAACAGGGGCTGACGCTGGAGGCGGCTGGTCGGTTTCGCGCCGCGCTGGCGACGAAAGACCGTCAGATGGCGTGTGTGCGTTTGGGCGATCTGGCCCTGGGAATCGGCGATCCCGTCACGGCTGCCGGCTGGTACCGGCGGGTCGGGGACTTTGGATTCTTCGGACGCATCGCGAGCGGCCGGTTGTGCGAGCTGGACGGTACGTGTTTGGGAAGCACCGAAGACGTGATGCGGACGTTCGACCCGAAAGGCCTTCCCGAACCGATGCGCGCGGAGTCATTGATGCGCGCGGCGCGCGCCGAGGCCTACGCGGGACGCCTGTCGTCCGCGGCGCGGATCGTGGCGCGTCAGGCGCGCGATCACGGCATGACCAGCATTTGTCGCGAGGGCGGGGATCGTTTGTGCCGTCGCATCGTGCTGGAAGCGATGGGGATGGCCCTGCTGGAAGTGGGACCGGTGGCTGGGATGGTGGTTCGCGGCGCTGGCGCAGCGGCGGGCCCGAGACCGACGGCGCGACCGCTGGAGAAGGCCGAGCGCGAGAACATAGAAGAGTTGATCGAGACCTATCTGTCGTTTCCGTCGTGGGAACAGGGAGAGATGGCGGTCGAGATGGCGCAGGCGGCGGCACCGCTGGCCGCTCGTTTGGGCGCCCCGGCTTTCGCCGGATCCCTGCTGGCCTCACTGGCGCCGTTCGTGCCGGCTGCTCAACTGTCAGATCACCTGCTGCTGGCCGCCGAGACCTTCATGTTTGGCGAGCATTGGGCGCGGGCCCGCATCGTCAGCGAATACGCTCAGATTCGGCTGGGGCCAAAGAACCTGAAGACCGCGCGTTGGGCCGCGGTCCTGCGGACGTTGACCGGGCGAGCCGACGAAGACGAGGTGCCGCCCGCGGTGCGAGCGGCCATCGAGGCCGAACTGGTGCTGACACTCGCCGAGCTGAAGAACGCCCGGGGAGCGCTGGCCAAGGCCGAAGGCGTACTGGGTGGGGCACGGGACGCGAAATCCGCGCGCAGACCAGCGACGCCGACAGGACCCACGAGCGGGGTTGCGAAACCAAACCCAACCGCGACGGCAACCGCGGCCGCGACGAACCGAGGCGACAAGCCATGAGCACGCCTGCAAGCACGACGGATCTGGCAAAGCCGGGCCTGCGAGGCGCGGGGACTGGGGCTTCAGGGCGCGTTGTGCCGACGCCGATCGCGGAGAGCCCCGCCATGCGCGAGGTTTTGGCGGCGGCGGAGGACGTCGCGGTGGCGGCGACGACCGTCCTTATCCTGGGGGAGAGCGGCACCGGCAAGGAAATCCTGGCGCGGCACATTCATCGATGCTCGCCGCGCGCCGCGGCTCCGTGGGTGGCGGTGAACTGCGCGGCCCTTCCGGGGGAGTTGTTGGAGGGGGAGTTGTTCGGGCACGAGCGTGGGGCCTTCACGGGCGCCAACGAGCGGCGCATTGGCCGCATCGAGCAGGCCGATCGCGGGACGTTGCTGCTGGACGAAGTCTCGGAGATGCCACTTCCGCTTCAGGCGAAGCTGTTGCGTGTCCTGCAGGAGCGCGAGATCGATCGCATCGGCGGGTCGCGTCCGGTGCCGGTCGACGTGAGGGTCATCGCGACGGCGAACCGGCCGCTGCAGCAAATGGTCGCTCGCGGAGAATTCCGCGCCGATCTCTACTATCGCCTCGACGTCTTCCCGATCCAGATGCCGCCGCTGCGTGAACGCCGGCAAGACATTCCCGCGCTGGCCGACGAGCTGATGCGCATGCTGTCGGTATCACTGGGTAGGCGCGCGCCCGTTCTGGCGGATGCCGCGCTGCGCGCGCTTGGGGCGTACGACTTCCCGGGCAACGTGCGCGAACTTGGCAACATTCTGGAGCGCGCGTTGGTCCGCCACCGGGAGCCGGTTCTGGATCTTGGGCACCTGGACTTGCCCCTGTCACCGCACCTGCCGCACGAATCGAAACCCGCGGGTGCCGCCGGTCCCGACGTGGGTCTGTTCCGCCGCGGCGGGGAAGAACCGACGGAGGTAGCCCGGGCCGGTGATCCAGCGTTCCCGGAGAATTTGCCCGTTCACATGCCCACATTGGAGCGTCTGGCGATCGGACATGCGCTTCGAATCGAGCTGGGCAATCGCACCCGCGCCGCGCGGCGCCTGGGGATCAGCTTGCGAACGCTCAGGAACAAGCTGCGCCTGTACCGTGGGGCAGCCTTTGCCGACGGGCAACTCTTGCCCGGCACCAACGACCCGATCGAAGTCGGCGTCACAAACTCGACGCTGGCACGACCCTCGCAGCCACCATCATCGCGGAGGGCGGCATGAAACTTTTTGACAGGACTTTGACACGACTTGCGGAATCCCTGGACGTTCGACTGGTCGAACACAACGTTCTGGCGGGCAACGTCGCCAACGCGGACACGCCCGGGTATCGCCCCAAGGATCTCGATTTTTCAAAAGCGATGGCCGCCGCCCAGCAAGCGTCCGCGTCCGAAGGGCTGTCGGCCACCGACGCCCGGCACATGGGCCCGGACGGTGATGTCGGCCCGAACGCGTCGCGCGCGATGGTCGCGGCGACCGGCCTGGTACGCGACGGCGCGGGCACCAGCCCCAGCATCGACGGCAACCAGGTCGACCTGGATCGCACGATGGCCGGGCTTGCCGAGAACTCGCTGCAGTACGGAGCCAGCGCGCGTGCCGCGGGAAAGAAGCTGGCGATCTTACGTTACGTGGTCTCTGACGGAGGAAGCTGATGGACTTTCTGACGGCATTGAGAATCAGCGGCGCCGGACTTGGCGTCGAGCGCACCCGGGTGAATCTGGCGACGTCCAATCTGGCCAACGCCGAGACCACGCGCACCCCAGATGGCGGACCGTACAAGCGTCTGGATCCCGTGATTCAGGCGGTTGCGTTTCCAACCGAACTGGGCGATGCGCAAGCCGGCGGCAATCTCCCCATGCAGGCTCAGGTGTCGGCCATTGTTGCCGACCAGACGCCCGGACGGCGGGTCTATAGCCCAGGGCATCCGGACGCCGATGCCGAGGGTTTCGTCGTGTTCCCCAACGTCAATCCCGTTCACGAGGTCGTGAACCTGATGTCCGCGTCGCGCAGCTACGAGGCCAACGCCACCGCGATCGACACGCTGAAGACAATGGCCCAGCGCGGACTGGACATCGCCCGATGAGTATCGAAACGATTCGATCCATTCCGCCCATGGTGCCCGAACAAGGGGCGGGCCGGATCGACCGATCCGTCGCCGGAGCGGGAGCCAACGGCTTCGCTGAAACGCTGGGCAGCGCGCTGCGGAAGGTCGATCAGATTCAGTTGGACGCCGACGTTCAGGCCGAAAAAGTCGCGCTTGGCGGCGGGAATTTGCACGAGATGTCGATTGCGCTGGAGAAGGCCGACGTGTCGATGCGTCTGGCGATGAAGGTGCGCAACAAGCTGGTGGAGGCGTACCAGGAAATCATGCGGATGAACATCTGACGCCGTCGTTTGGCTGGCCGCACGTGAATCCCCGTCGCTGGAGAGTGGAAAGGGCTGATTGATGGAACCGCTGCTGAATCAACTGCGAGAGTTGCCGAGACGCCTGGCGACATTGCCGCCTTCGATCAAGTTTGGGGCGTTGGCGGGGCTGGCGGTCCTGGCGGTCATCATGGCGTTCACGCAGCTTGGCGGCAACAGCGGCGCCTGGGAGTATGCGTTCACGAATCTGTCGTCCGAGGATTCCGCCGAGGCGGCGGCTCACCTGAAGTCGGCCAAGATTCCCTTCAAGATCGACGCGGGTGGTTCAGCCCTGTCCGTGCCGGCGTCGCACGTGTACGACGCGCGACTGATGCTGGCGGCGGCGGGACTGCCGCGCGGGGGCGGCGTGGGTTTTGAAATTTTCGATCGCGGAGATCTGGGTGTCTCGGAGTTCACGCAGCGGGTGAATCTGCGACGGGCGATCGAAGGCGAACTGTCGCGCACGATCTCGCGTCTGTCGTCGGTTCGGTCGGCGCGCGTGCACATCACGTTGCCGGAAAAGGGCCTGTATCGGGACGAGGATCGCAAGGCTTCGGCCGGCGTGGCCCTGAATCTCCAGAGTGGGCGCGTGATGGCCGACAAGGAGATCGCCGGGGTTCGCCATTTGGTCGCGTCGGCTGTCGCCGGATTGTCGCCGGAGGCGGTAACCATCGTCGACGGGCGTGGAACGGTTCTGGCCGGTGACACGTCCGCGACGGCTAAGGCCCAAACCGAACAGCGAGACGTGGAGCGAACGCTGGAGCAGAGGATCGTCGACTTGCTGGAGCCGGCCATGGGAGCCGGAGCCGTGGTGGCGAAGGTCAGCGCCAGTTTCGACAGCTCGGAGATTGAGACGACGAACGACACGTACGATCCCGAGGCCGCCGCCGTACGCAGCGAGCACAAGACCACCGAGCAAAGTCAGCAGGACGCGTCCGGAGGTTCGGGGATCGCGGGCGCCGCGGCGAATCAGCCGTTGGCCGGGGCGCCGGCTGGCGGCGCCAATCGCGGCACCAACGCCCGCGAGGACGAGACCAAGAACTACGAAATCTCAAAAACGATCACGCACACGATCACCAGGGGGTCGCGCCTGAAGAAGCTGTCCGTCGCCGTGCTGCTGGACGCGCCCGGGGGTAAGGCGCGTCCGGATGCCGAGATGAAGCGCATGGAGGCCCTGGCCAAGGGTGCGGTGGGATTCGACGCTGCCCGTGGCGATCAGTTCCAGCTCTCGGCGTCGACCTTCAGTCGTCCCACCGAGGCCGATGCGGCCAAACCGTCATTCCTGGATTCGCCCCGCATCATGCGCATTGCCCAGTTGGTCGGGGGCGTGCTGTTGCTGCTGATCGCTGCCCTGGCGGTGTCGAAGATGCGTGGGCTTGCCGCGTCCGCATCTGCCTCGTCGTCGGGCATGGCGATGCTGCGTCCGGGGGCGCGGGTGGGTGAGTTGGAAGCGATGATGGGCAACGACAACACGCTTCAGTCGATGAGGCCGGCCGCCGCCGCGATGACGGGACAAGGGGATCCGAACATCGGGGTGCGTGACCGCGCCCGGGAGCTGGCGCGGAGCGATCCGCAGCGTGCGGCCCATCTTCTGAAGGCATGGATCAACACGGACAGCGAGCAGAGGAGCTAACCGGTGTCTGAGGCGAACCCAAGTGTGAAGGACGGACCGGGTGGTACCGACGCGGGGCCCGGTACCCAACGGGCAGCCGCGGTGCTGCTGGGCCTGGGCCCCGATCTGGCGGCGGCGGTGTTTCAACATCTTGACGAAGCCACCGTTCGCGCCATTGCCAATGGCGCCAGGAACATCAGGCGCCATCCCAACGCGGTTCCGCAGGCGCTGGGATCGTTCGTCGAGTCCCTGGACATCGTCGGCGGTGACATTGCCGCCGGCGACGGCCTGTTGCGCGAAGCCGCTGCCCAGGTGTTGGGCGCCGATATGGCCCGCCGCGCGTTCGACGGTGGTGCAGCGCCGCCGCAGGCGGACGAGGTACTGGGGCCGGTCGCGCTGGCGGATCCGGAGGCGTTGGCGATGATCCTGGCCCGCGAGCAGCCGCAGACCGTGGCGTTGGTTCTGGGCGCCATGGATCCGGCACGCGCGGGGATGGTGTTGAAGCTGATCCCGGAGGGGCAGCGTCCGCAGATTCTACGGCGCCTGGCGACGCTGGAGGGTGTCGCGCCCGAGGTCCTTCGCGAGGTCGGCAACGCGCTGACGATCGAGCTGCGCGCGGCCGTATCCAGCGGCATACGTCGCTTTGACGGAAAGGGGGCCGCGGTCGAGTTGTTGCGCCGGACCCCGGCCGCTCAGCAAAGCGAGGCGGTCCAGGAGATTGAGAAAGACGATCCCGAGTTGGCCGCCGAGTTACGTACGAAGCTGTTCACGTTCCAGGATTTGACCAACCTGTCGGATCGCGATGTCCAGACGTTCCTGCGGGAAGTCGACACCAGCCGCTTGTCGGTGGCGTTGAAGGGAGCAGCGACGAACGTCAGGGACAAGATCCTGAAAAACATGTCCAGCCGCGCGGCGCAAATGCTGGCGGACGACATTGCCGCGATGGGTCCGGTCAAGTTGGCGGACGTCGAGCTGGCGCAAAGCGAATTGGTCAAGATTGGATTTACGTTGGCGGAGCAGGGAAGAATCACCCTCGTCGGACCCGCTGACAAAATGGTGTGATGGGGGACGCCGACCATGCCTGCTTCGTCCCACCGTCAAGCCCGCCCGCCAGGTTTTCTGGCGCGTGTTCCCCGGCGCCAGAGCGTCCAGACCCTGTTTGGCGATCGGGCGGGCGACGCCGAACTTCTGTTCAGCGCGATTGGTGAGGGCGACAGCCGGGATGGCCCGGGGGTCGAGTCACTGGCGCCACCGTTGCCACCACCCCCTGCCCATCTGACGGGAGAAATGGCCGAACGTCTGGGCAAGGCGATCGAGCACCTTCGCACGACGGCCGATCGCATGGGGGCCGAGGTCGCGGCGAACGCGATCGAGATCGGCTGTCTGATCGCGCGCCGAATCCTGGAGACGGAGATCAGCACGAACATCGAAGCACGCAGGGCGCTGGTCAGATCGGCGGTCCGTCGTCTTGGTGACGCGCACAAGGTGACGATTCATCTGGCCCCGGCCGACATTGAGGCGGTGCAAGCGGCGGCGGGTGATTCAGGCGGCGCCGACCTGGGCATGAACCTGGGGATCGCCAGAGTCGAGATCTTGCCCGACACGAATCTGACTCCGGGGGACTGCTTCGTTGAATCTGACGCGGCCAAGGTCGATGGACGCCTTGGCACACGACTTGAAGAGATCCGCCGCGTGTTGTCCGGCCTGACGACTGACAGTGGGGGCGAGACGCCGTGATTGACGCGGCGGCCGCCCCTCCTTGGCCCGGGCCCGACGCGGTCGACGCGGGTCTTATCGCCCGCATGGCCAAGGTACTGCGCGACGCGGAACCACTGCCGATCTCCGGCAAGGTGACACGGGTCTCGGGAATCATCGTGGAGGCCACGCTGCCCGCGGTGACGGTGGGAACCGCATGTGAGATCCGGATGGGCACGGGTAAGACGTTGAACGCCGAGGTGGTGGGCTTCGCGAAGAACCGCGCGTTGCTGATGCCGTTCGGAGATGTCACCGGGATTGGTGAGGGTTGCTCGGTTACGGTGCGGGGCGGGGGGGCGGACATCCCCGTGGGCGAGGCGCTGCTGGGTCGTGTGGTCGACGCCGCCATGCGTCCGGTGGATGGTGGCCCGACGCCGGCTCTGTCCAGGCGGGTGCCGCTTTACGCGCAGCCGCCGCACGCGATGACGCGGCGACGCATATCGCGGCCGTTGGTGCTCGGGGTCCGATCACTCGATGCCTGCATCACCTGTGGGGAAGGGCAGAGGGTCGGCATCATGGCCGGTCCCGGCATCGGCAAGAGCGTGTTGATGGGCATGCTGGCGCGAGGCGCCGCCGTCGACGTGATCGTCGTAGGACTGGTCGGCGAGCGCGGACGGGAGGTGCGCGAGTTCGTGGAAAGGGATCTCGGTCATGCGGGCCTGGCGCGTTCAGTCGTCGTCGTGGCCACGGCCGACGAACCACCGCTGGTTCGGGTGCGCGCGGCGGTGGCCGCGACCGCTGTCGCCGAGTATTTTCGCGGGCGCGGCAAACGCGTCCTGCTGCTGGTTGATTCGTTGTCACGCGTGGCGATGGCCCAGCGCGAAATTGGCCTGGCCGCCGGCGAACCTCCGACGTCACGCGGGTATCCGCCGTCGGTCTTTGCCGCGCTTCCGCGGTTGGTCGAACGCGCCGGAAACGACGCGGGCGACGGAAGCATCACCGCGATGTACACGGTGCTGGCCGAGGGAGACGACATGTCGGATCCGTTCGTCGACGCGGTTCGCGCGGCGCTGGACGGCCACATCGTGTTGTCGCGCAAGATGGCGGACGGAGGGTACTTCCCGGCGATCGACGTGCTGGCGAGCATCAGCCGCGTCATGTCGGATGTGATCACGCCGCAACACCGGCAACTGGCGATGGAGACACGAGAGGTCCTGGCGTCGTATCGCGAATCGGCTGATCTGGTCGAGGTAGGCGCCTACGTGGCCGGATCGAATCCGCGGGTCGACCGGGCGCTGCGCAGTGTCCACAAGATCAACGCGTTGTTTCGTCAGTCGCCGCAGGAACGTCCTTCGTTGCAAAGCACCCTCGACGAATTGAAACGCGCGCTGGAAGGCGAGGTCGCCCGTGCTTGATCGTGCAAACCCGCGGCTGGCGGCAACCGTCGTGGTGATGTTTGTCCTGACCGCCGCGAATCGCGTGGATGCGACAGAGAAGGCAGCGACGCCGCCGGTTGCGACGGCACCGAAGTCCGGCGCGCCGGTTGCGCCTGAAATGAAACCTGCTGCCGCCCCCAAGAAGGACGACGCGCACGCGAAGCCGTCGACCAAGGACGACGCGCACGCGAAGTCATCGGCCAAGGACGACGCGCACACGACGGCCACCGCAACGCCACCTGAGAAGGAAGCGCGCCCAGTGGCAACGGGGGAGGGCGAGAAGGACGTGAAGGACGTGAAGGCGCCAGCCAAGGCGCCCGCGAAAAAGAAGGAGCAGGCGGCGAAAAACGCGTCGCCGAAACCAGGAGAAGGCCCGTCCCCCGCGTCACCGCCGCCCCTGACGGTCGGCGGACTGCGCGACGAAATTCGGCGCGATCCGGCCTCGCTGGCGATCGATCCGGCGTCGCCGCCGCGAACCAAACTCGAGCAAATGCTGGTCGAGCTGGCCAAGACACGAGAGGCGTTACGCGATGACACCGCCCGCCTGGAAGCCATGATGGGCGACGGTGAAGGCGCGGCACCGGCGGGGACGCCGTCGGGCGAGGCGCCTGCACCAGGACCCGCGAAGCCCGCCGCCAAGAATCCACTGGATGTTCTGGCCAAGGCGCTGCGCGGCATCAAGCCGGAACTGGCCGCGCCGATTGTTGCGCGGTTGGACAAACGCCTGGCCGCGACCGTGTTGTTGCGGATGCCACCCGTCGACGCGGGCAAGATCATGGGCGCGTTGAAGCCCGATACAGCCGCCGAGTTGGCGACCCAGATTTCGATGCGGACCACGCCGGGAGGGGCGAAACAATGAAGGCTGCCGGGGGTTTGGTCGCGCTGCTTCGCCTGGGGCGGAGCAAGGACTTCGGACATGGCGAAGAGACCGCGTCGGGTGCCACGTTTCGTGGCGCGGCGGGCGGCAAACAGATCGCCGGACAAGATCAGGCCTCGGTGGAGTTTCCTGGGTCGGGTGAAAGGGAATCCGTCGCGCGCGGCGTCGATTTGCCACCGCATGCTGGCCCCGGCGGGGCGAACCGATCGAAGGCCTCCCCGCAACAATCCTTCGCCGTCGTACTGGCCAACGTCGAGGCTACGATCGCACGGCCGGCGGAGACCGCGGTCGTTCTGAAGGACAGTCCCATCGGGGTCTTGGTCGCGAGAGAGATCGCGGATCCGGGGGACGAAGGTCGTCTCGGGGCCATCGAACGGAACACGCTGGTGCCGTCGGTCGCTCCGGTGGCGTCCGAGGAGCGACGAGAGATCGGGACTGCGCACGCCAGCGGGCGCAATCCTGTTGCGCGTTCCCACGATCGCGCGTCTTCGTTCCCGGCGACAGTCCGGGTGCCGCCGTTTCCGGGGAATGCGCTTGTCCACGCACCGTTGACCCAGAAGGGTGAGGCGTCGGTCGAGCCGGCGAATGCGATCTCGGGCGTGGCGGTGGAGGCGCCGCCCTCCTATCTCGGACACCCGGCGCGGCTGGAAGGAGAAGCGGCCGCCAGTCCTTCACACGTAGAGGATATCGGCACGCTCGGATGGCGCGATAAGGAAGAATCATTCGACGGCGCTCCCGTGCCGACAGTGCAAGTGTCGAAGACCGTTCAGCCGGAGCCGACGGTGCAAGTGTCGCCGACGGTGCAAGCGTTGCCGCCGGTGCAAGCGTCGCCGACGGGGCAAGTGTCGCCGACGGCGCAAGCGTTGCCGACGGTGCAAGCGTTGCCGACAGTGCAAGCGTCGCCGACAGTGCAAGCGGTGGCGACGGTCCAGGCGATGCGGACGGTGCCGACGGTGCCGACGGTGCCAGGGGTGCCGACAGCACAAAAGGCGGCGGCGGTACCAATGCCAGCCGTCGTGCCCGGGGCTCCGATAGCGCCCGCGGTGCCCACGGTTCCTCCTGTTGGCACGGTGATCACGTCGAGCCTTGCGTACAACCGCTCGCCAAGAGTGGTCACCCACCAGGCGCCGTTGGTGGCGCCGACATTGGTAGCGCACAGGACGCCCGCCGCCACGGTAGGTGTGGCCGCGGTGCCGATGCGAATGGGCGCCCAAGCGGCGCCGCCAAAACGAGCGCCCGCGGTGGCGCCGATGCCGCCAACGACGATTCTCACGGGGCTGATCGCGGCGTTAGAAGTCCCGACAATCGCGGCAAAAATCGCCGCGCCGGTCGCGCCGGTCGCGCCGATTGCGACGGTGGCGACGGTCGCGCGGATTGTGGTGGACGCATCGCCACCCCACGTGGGCCGGCCGGTGACCACCGATGATCGTTCACCCCGGCGTTCGCGAGAGACAAGGACGGCCAAGGAAGGTCCGAAGGTGCTGGACCCCGGCACCCTGTCCATTCAACATCTTGCCGCGCTGACGACCCTCTTTCCCGGCGCGTCGATATCGCGTCCGGGCACGGGCGCAGGCGCAGGCGTGATTGTGTCGCCCCCGCCGCGGCCAGCGGCGTTCGCTGATCAAGCGGCGGCAGCGGGGCCTCGTCGGATCGCTCCCGCGGGTTTCGATCCAGCGCCGGCATCCGACAGCGCGGCGCCCCGATCGCCCGAGCCGCAGGGGCCGCGATTCGACAATACGTCACCCGTGTCACGCGTTGACGCGTCGACCGCGGCGCCAACACCAGGAGCTGCTTTTCCGGCGGCTTCGTCGCCGGCCGCGGCGGCACCCGCTGGCACGCTCCTCCCTCCGCACGTTCCCTTGGATGCGGCGCCGCTGCTGGCACAAGCCGCCCTGGATCCAAGCCTGCATGGGGCGACGTTGGGCGGCAGCGCTCATTTGACGCTGGATGCCGGACGCGCGGGCGAGCTGTCGTTGCACCTGAATGTGCGAGACGGCGTGGCGGATCTGCGCGTGGATGGCGCCGCCGCCCACACGTTGGATATCCGTCCCAGCCAAATCCAAACGGCGCTAGCGGGCGAGGGAATTTTGCTGGGGCGTTTCGAAAGCGCCGCCACATCGAACGCGCCCTCGTCGCTGCCGGTCGCGCTATCCGCCGCGTCGACGTCCACCGCGCCGGGCTCCGACGCGACGCCAAGGGCGACTCAACTGCCGGACGGCGCCGCCGCATCGGGGTCGGGCGCTGGTTTTGGTTCCCAGTCCGGCGGCGCCCGCCAGCAATGGAACCTGGACGACAGACAGGCTCCCGAACGATTCAGCCGCGCCCCTCGAACGCCCGAATCAACCGGCACCAGATCCGCGGCCACCGAGACCACACGCCGCCGCCGCTTTCATGTGACCGCCTAAGGAGACAGCACGATGCCGATTCCCGTACTTGACCTCGCATCCCAAAGCGGCTCCCTGCCACCGACCACCCTGACGCGGGCTGGATCGGACGCGATGGGTAAAAATGAATTTCTGAAGTTGCTGGTCGCGCAGCTTGCGAACCAGGATCCAACCAAGCCGCAGGACACGTCGCAGTTCGTGGCCGAGTTGGCGCAGTTTTCCGCGCTCGAGCAGCAACAGAACGCGGTCAGCCGTCTGGACATGCTGTTGATGGGACAGGCGACCGCGAACCAAACGTCCGCGGCATCGTTCATCGGCAAGACTGTCACCCACCGCGGCGGAACCGTGCATTCCGATGGGATCGCCTCCGTCACGGGGACAGCAACGCTGCTTTCCCCCGCGGACAAGGTCACGGTCGCGGTCACCGATTCGACCGGTCGCGTGGTTCGCACGATCCAGCTTGGCGCCCACGGCGCCGGCGAGCTGGCCGTCACCTGGGACGGTCGCGACGATCGCGGAAACCTTCTGCCGGCCGGGGACTACAGCCTGCAGCCGGCCGCGTTCGACGCCGACGGCAAGGCCGTTCCCATCGGCGTCAGCACATCCGGCACCGTGACCGGAGTGACCTTCGAGGGCGGCGTTCCGCGCCTCAGGGTCGGCGGCAGCCTCGTGAAAATGTCAGACGTCACCTCAATCAACGAAAGGAAAACCCCATGAGTCTCGTATCATCACTGTACACAGGTCAGACCGGTCTGGAATCGAGTACGGCGGATCTCTCGGTTATCGGCGACAACATCGCCAACTCGAACACGGTGGGCTTCAAAGCCAGCCGCGCGGCCTTCTCGGACGCGATGACGCAAGAAATGATTGGCGCGGGCGGCACGGTGTCGCAGGTGGGTCTGGGCAGCCAGCTCATGAGCGTCCAGAAGATCCTGACCCAGGGCGCGTTGAATAACACCGGCGTGGCCACCGACCTGGCCCTGGACGGCAACGGGTTCTTCGCCGTCAAGGGATCGCACAACGGTCGCGAGGGCCAGTTCTACACACGCGCGGGCCAGTTCACGATCGATCGCGGCGGCTTCTTCGTGAATCAGGAGGGACTGCGGGTGCAGGGTTACACCGCCAGCCCGACCGGTGTGGTTGGTCCCACGCCCGGCGATCTGAGACTGGGCGACGCTGCGTCGGCGCCGTTGATGACCGCCAACATTTCGGCCAAGGCCAATCTCGACGCCGCGTCGACGGTGTTGGTCGCCGCATGGGATCCGCTGTCTCCGGGCACCACCTCCAACTTCTCGACCGGCGTTACGGTCTACGATTCCCTGGGCGTCGAGCATCAGGTGGACATGTACTTCCGCAAGACGGCCGACACCGCGACCGGCGCGACGTGGGAGTATCACGCCATGACGGACGGAGCTGGCCTGACGGGTGGAACCGCGGGCACGCCGACCGAAATTCAGACGGGAACCTTCGATTTTGACCTGACCGGCAGGTTGAATACGGTCACCCCCGGCGCGGGAACGTTCAACCCGATCAACGCGACGCAGGCCCAGCCGCTAACCCTGAATCTGGGTGACGACATCACCAGCGGCGGAACCGGGCTGTTGGGAATCACATCCTTCGCGGCGACCTCCGCCGCGACACAGGTCAGCCAGGACGGCTACGGATCAGGTGTGCTGTCCAGCATCAGCATCGACCAGATCGGGAACGTTCAGGGGGCGTTCAGCAACGGAACCAGCCGGATCATCGGCCAGTTGGCGATTGCCTCGGTCCCCGCCGGTGACCAACTGGAACGGGCGGGCGGCAACCTGTTCGCGGAGACCACCGCCTCGGGGAACATCACCTTGGGGGCAGCCGGGTCGGGTGGTCGCGGCGGCGTGGTGGCCGGCGCTCTCGAAAACTCGAACGTCGACCTGTCGAACGAGTTCATCCGGATGATCACGGCCCAGCGCAACTATCAAGCCAGCGCCAAGACCGTTCAGACGGCGGATCAGCTGCTGGCCGAACTGATGAACCTGAAGCGATAACGCCCGGTTGATCGCATCTGATTGAGGCGCCGGCCGAGGGGTCGGCCGGCGCTTTGTGACCTGGGTTCGGGGCTCAGGAAATGGGCGGGGACTGTCGATGCGGACATTGCCGAGAAATGGACAACAGAATGATTTTTCTGACGCGCTTTGACGGGACCGAGCTGGTCGTGAACAGCGATCTTATCGTGACCGTCGAGAAGACGCCCGACACGGTCATCACCCTGACGACCGGTGATCGCTTGATGGTCAAAGAACCGATCGAAGAGGTCGTCGCCCGCGCCGCCGCGTATCGCTATCGGGTCCTGCAAGGTCCCGGCGTGCGCGCGGACGCCCAGGATATTGCAGCCGATCTGGGTTCAGGCGTCGTCGCCGCCCCGATCCGGTCCTTTCGCGAGGAGTCTTAGAAGCCCATGGATCTTACTTCGATAGGTGGAATCGTCTTCGCCATCGCCTGCATTCTGGGTGGTCAGGCACTGGAAGGCGGGCACGCGAGCTCCCTGGTCCAGGCCACCGCCGCCATTATCGTTATCGGCGGAACCATGGGCGCGTGCGCCGTTGCGTTTCCGACGTCCGATTTCATCAAGGGCCTGAAGATGGCCGGGATGGCGTTCAAGAACAAAAAGAGCGATCTGCCCGAGTTGATCAAGTCGATCGTGGAACTGGCGGCGGTCGCCCGTCGCGAGGGCGTTTTGGCCCTGGAGCAGAAGCTGACCGAGATCAAGGACCCATTCTTGAAACGAGCCGTCGGCTTCCTGGTCGACGGCGTCGACGCGGCGATCGCGCGCGATTCGCTGGAAACCGAAATTCACCACGAGTTCGATAGTTCATCGGTCGCCGCCAAGGTCTGGGAATCGGCCGGTGGTTTTGCCCCGACCGTCGGCATCTTGGGCGCGGTGTTGGGCCTGATTCACGTCATGGAGAACCTGGACGACCCATCGAAACTGGGCGGTGGTATCGCGACCGCGTTCGTCGCGACGGTGTACGGTGTCGGGTTCGCCAATCTGTTTTTTCTGCCGATTGCCAACAAGCTGAAACGCAAACTGGGTTTGGAAAGGGATCGCAAAACCCTGATCGCCGAGGGTGTGTTGTCGATACAGGCGGGCCTCAATCCGCGGGTTCTTGAGGAGAAACTGGCTTCCTACGCAGGCCACCATCACGGGCCCAAGGACGGCGAAAAGAAATAGATAAGACATAGACAAGAAGCAATGGCCAAACGACAACACCACGAAGAACACGAGAACCACGAGCGGTGGTTGGTGTCGTACGCCGACTTCATCACGCTGCTGTTCGCGTTCTTCGTCGTCCTGTATGCGACCAGCCGCGTCGACAACAAGAAGATGGTGCAGGTGGTCAACTCGATCAAATTCGCCATGCACTTCAAGGGATCGGGCGGTATCGATAGGCGCAACATCATCGAAGGTCCCCCCACCGACGGGGGACGGTGCCGGGCGACGAAGATGGGCACCGAGCAACGCCCGCGCACCAAGACCCAGGAGAAGGCCGAGGTGCTTCGCAAAAAAATCGAGCGCCGGCTGCGCCGGTTTTTGCAGACCCGTCCCGAGACCCACGTCCAGGTTGAAAGCGACAAGGACAAACTGGCCGTGAGGCTGTCCGCTTCGCATTTCTTTGACGCCAAACAGGCCGCGATTCGCCCCGAGATGATTCCCGTTCTGGACGTCATCGCCGCCGAGATGGTGTCGATGGGATTGCCCATGCGGATCGAAGGACACACGGACGAGACAAATCTGGCGAGCGTGCGGTATCGCGACAACTGGGATTTGTCGTCGTCTCGCGCGGCAGCCGTGGCCAGTTACGTCCAGCACGCCCACAACATGGACGGCAAGCTGTTGGCGGCGGCGGGCTACGGGTCGACGCGTCCGCTTGGCGACAACAACACGCCGGCGGGGCGCGAGGCGAATCGGCGCGTCGAACTGCTGATCGAGTTTTCGCAGCCGGACTAAAAAACCGCCTGCAGGCCGATGGTGGGGATGGTGATCAAAATGGTCTGGGGCTGGTTGCGCCTATCGTCCCAGCTGGTGGCCTCCCGTTGCAGCGACACATTCAGCCAATCGACGTAAAAATCGAGATACCAGGTATCGAAGGCCTCTCGTTTTTCGATCCGCAGATCGACGCGCCAGAAGTCAGGGAGTCGATTCAGGTTGCGGTCCCCGGGAAGGCGCTGAAAGTCGCCCCCTCCACCCCCAGCCGTCGGTGTCGCGGGCGTGTAGGGCCTGCCGCTGTTGTAGTGAAACACCGTCGAAACGGTCCACGCGCGGCCCAGCGAATACGATGCCACGGCGTTGATGATCTGGGTTTGGTCGAAGTCCGCCGCCCGCCACCCAGCCAGTGGGTACTGCCGTTCGGATCGCGCCAGCGTATAGGTCAGCCATCCGAACAACCGGTGACCCAAGCGGCGGCGCGCGATCATTTCAAGGCCATAGGAACGTCCCGGGTACGTGGATAGGCCGCTGAGATTGTTGTCCGAGTTTTGAGTCGACCCGATCCCAAACTCGGAGACGCGCGGAAGCCAGTTGTAGTAGACCAGCGCGTCCAGCGTCGAGTCCCATGGCAAGGCCAGTTCGGTTCCCAAAGACGCTTGATTCGAGCGGTTGAGGCCCTGATCGAGGCCGAATCCCTCCAACCCCGGCCACGGCAGGAGGAACCGCGGCGGCGACTGGTAGACACCGATGCCGCCCTTGACGAAAAGGCCGGGCCGGATCTGAAACCGCGCCGAGATACGGGGATCGAATCCCGTCTGCCGCTGGGTCACGGTCTGCGACATGTATGCGTAGTGATCGAATCGAACGCCGGGGCGGATCAGCCAGCGGGCAGTCGGCTGCCAATCGGCCTGGATGAAGGCGCCAGGAGTCAAGCCCCAGCGTGGAAGAAAGGTTTCCGAAACGCCGGGGACGACGATGGTGCCGAAACTGAAATCAGTCCACTGCTGGACCAGGAGATCGGAACCGAACCGCACCTTGAATTTCGGGTGCAACGGCAACGTCACGGCGGCGTGCGGGCGCAGAACGTTCTCGGTCAACCTGACGGCGTCGCCGTTGGCCTCCCTGGGATCTCCCGTGGTCCTGGTGTAGTCGGGGCCCGCCTCGATTCCGGCGTCGACCTGGGACCGCAGCCAGCGGCCGCGATACCGCAGCGCCATGCGGTGAAACCCCAGCCGGACAAGATTGTCGCCGATCGTGACGCCGTCTGGTTCGGTTCCCGCCTTCGTGCCGGTGGTGTCCTGCGCACCGAACACCAGCAGACGCACGTCGCCATGCTCCAGCTTCATGTCGAAGCGCAGCTGGTAGTCCCAATATTCCAGTACCGCGCGCGGATCGATCGCCCGCGCCAAAAACGCGAAGGTGCCGTAGCGCGCGGCCGCCGACACCGAGACCTCGCGTTCGCGGATGCGCATCGGATGGGTATGGAAAGCCGACAGCTTGAAAAAATCCGCGGACAACATCGTCTGCGCCTCGGGCGCGGGATCCGTCGTGTGCGCCTGAATCAACGCGCCCGTGAAACGGCCGAACTCGGGCGGAAAATTTCCGGGATGAAAGTCCAGCGACTGCAAATACAACGGGTGCACCACCGCGGGACCGAATCCCAGGTGATACAGCAGCGGCACCTTGACCTCATCGATGAACGTGCCGGTCTGTCCGGGCGCCTCGCCGCGAATGACCGGATACCCCAATCCCGAGACGATGGAACCGACACCGGGCAGCAGCATCGCGGTTCGAAACGGATCGCCAAACGTGCCCGGAATGTTGTGGATCTCCTCGGCCTGCAGGGTGACAACGCCGGTCTCGGGCCGCGGCGGGCGCGCGCGAATGATGGTCTCGTATTGGTTCAGACGTTCCTTCTCGATGAAGTACGTGCGATCCAGGCGCTGCCCGGGGAACAGACGCTCGATGCGTTCCTCCTGCACATGTCCCGGTGCCCGCACGACGACCACGTAGGCCCCCGGCGCCAGATGCCTTTCGGTGCGGCCACGGGCATCGACGTGCAGCAGCTCGGCGACGTCCATCAAGAATACCGTCGCCGTCGCCAGTTCCTTGCCGGTTCCCTTCTCGCGGACGTGGACGGCAAACACCGATTCGGCGCCCAGAGGAAAACGTTCGACGCCCGGGGGTAGCGGGGGCGGGGCCGGCGGTGACGGAGGTGGAGCGAATGCCGGTGCTCCGGCGTCCGCAGCACCTTTTGACGGGCCTCGCCGTTCAGGCAGGGTGAATTGAATCAGCCAACGAATGCGTACCGGCGTGGGGCGCAATGTGGCGTCCGTCGCGGGCGAAAAACGGGCTACCCGCGCCGCCGCGACAGCCGCCTCGGTCAATCCGCCCGGCAGTCCCGCTTCGACTTCCACGTCGGTCACGGTTCCCGTCGCGTCGATGGTCAGGATCAGCGCAACACTCCCGTCGATGCCGGCCTTCATGGCTTCGTCCGGATACACCGGTGTGACTGGCGCCAGCGGCACCGGACCTTTGACCGGGGGCCCCGGCGGCGTCGATCCCGTATCGGGCAAAACCCCCGCGTCAGCGCGCACGACGGCGTCGGTCGTCGACGCCCCGGCATCCTCGATCGCATTCGCCGCGCGCGCGTCCCAGATGGCGCCCACGGTGACGATCAGCAGCGCAACCCAACCCTTTCCGCGATCGAAGGCCCGCACGGGCGCCCAGCTTACTGCCGTCGCCGAAACTTCTTCAGCGTTTTGTGGTTCTCAAGGCCGATCGACCGGTGATGGAGCGATGACCGTTGCAGGCAGCGTGACCCGAAACACGCTCCCGCGTTCGGGCGCGTTCTCGACGGCAATCGTCCCGCCAAAGTCGGTGATGATGTGATGACAGATGGCCAGTCCAAGGCCCATACCTCGGCCGACCGGCTTGTTGGTGAAGAAGGGGTCGAAGATGCGCTGGTGCAACTCCGCCGGAACACCGATGCCGCTGTCGCGTACTTCGACGACGATCTTTCCCTCGGCGTCCAGCAAAGTGGCGACCGCGATTTCGTTTTGCGACGGCTGACCTTCGGGGATGGATTCGGCGGCGTTCAGCAACAGATTGACGAACACTTGGCCCAAGCGTGCCTCGTCGGCGTCGACCAGCGGCAGGTCCATCAGGTTTTTTACCAACTTGGCGCGGGTCCGCAGCTCGCTGGCGATAGCGTTCATCGCCAGATGTAGCACGCGCGTGAGGTTGATCGGGCGCCGGGGCGCCTCTCCCCGTGCCAGCGTGCGCATCTCGGTCACGATGTCGCGCACGCGATCGGCGCCATCACGGGCTTCTATGATCGCGTTGCGAACCTCGGACACGCGATGCGGGTCGGCCAGCGTCACGGGATCTGCCAGCTCTTCATCCGCGTACGCCAGGTTCGCCGTGATGTACGCCAGCGGGTTGTTGATCTCGTGCGCGATTCCCGCCGCCAGCGTGCCCATGGCGGCCAGGCGATCCGATACCGCCAGGCGGGCCTCGAATCCCCAGCGCTCGGTGATGTCGGTGTAGGTCGACACGACCTGGGTGATCTCAGAACCGTGGTCCAGTTGGGGGGCTGCGTTCGCCAGCAGCCAAATCCGCTGGCGGCGCGCGGGATGATTGATGCCCATGACAATGTTGCGAACCGGCTTTCCGGTGGCGATCGCGACGGTCAGCGGTTGGGTCTCCGGTGGGAACTCCGATCCGTCCTCATGAACGACCGTTCGGATCGAATCCGGCGTTTGCCCTCCACCCAACTGGTCCTCGGTCAGCCCCAGCAAATCCAGCGCGGCCTGGTTGCACAGCCGCAGTTCCCCGGCCGGGCCGCTGATCACGACGCCGACCTGCAGATCCGCCAGCACAGCCCGAAGGCTTGCTTCGCTGGCCACCAGAACGGTGGCGGGATCGTGAAGGGATGGTGGGTTCATGAAACCGACTGGTGGCGAAAAAGGGCGAAAAAAGGGCGAAAAAGGCAGGAACGCCCAAACGGTCCGGCGGGCGCTCAGCGCGGCATAATGGCACCAGCCCGGCGATCTCCCAATAGAGAAGTGTCCTGAAGGTCGCTTGCTGCCGTGGCGGCTTTCTTGGGGGCGGCCCCCAGAATCAAGCGGTGGTACATTGCTTGCGCGATGGGTCGAAACACGGTTCCACCAACGCTTTCCGGGTGGGGGCGGGTTCCTCGGATCGCAGCGCGCGAACTTCTGTCCGAGAACCTCCCCGAGATCACGGCCGACGTTCCCTTGTCACGTGGGCTGGGCCGTTCGTACGGCGATTCGTCGCTGCCGGCGCCCGGGGATTCGCAGGTCGCCGGCACGGTGCTGGCGGATCGCTTGCTGGCCTTCGATCCCAACACGGGGATCTTGCGGGCCGAGGCGGGGTTTTCGCTGCACGAACTGGTCCGGTTGTTCCTGCCGCGTGGCTTTTTTACGCCGGTTTCGCCGGGCACGAAGTTCGTGACGCTGGGTGGGATGGTCGCTGCCGACGTACACGGGAAGAACCACCACCGCGACGGAACCTTCGGCCAGCACGTTCTGGGCCTGCGGATGCGGGTTGCCGACGGTCGCATACTCGATTGCTCGCCGACCGACGAGGTGGACCTGTTTCGCGCCACGCTGGGGGGCATGGGCCTGACCGGACACATCCTGGAGGTCACGGTTCGACTGAAGAAGATCCCGTCACCCTGGATTGTCTACGAAAGCGTGCGCGTGCCCGACATCGACGCGTTTGTCGTTGCGCTGAAGGAAGCAGGCAAGGACTGGCCGCAAACGGTGGGTTGGATCGATTGCGTCACCGGCGGCAAACACATGGGGCGGGGCATCTTGATCAAGGGGCGCTGGGCCGAGGCGGACGAGGCCCCCATTCGCCCGCCCAAACCGAAACGCGGGCCGGCGATCCCATTCGATCTGCCAAGCGGCCTGATCAACGGCCTGACGGTTCGCCTGTTCAACGCGCTGCTGTACTGGAAACACATTCCGCGGATCCGCCGCGGCGTCATGCACCCCGACAAATATTTTTATCCGCTGGACAAGATTCGCGACTGGAACCGACTGTACGGCCGGCGTGGGATGACGCAATTCCAGTGCGTGTTGCCCGACGAGGCGGGCCCGGGGGCGGCGCGGCGTTTCCTTGAGGTGTTGGTTCGTCTGGGCGGCGCGTCCCCGCTGTGCGTGATCAAGGATTGTGGCCCCCAGGGAATCGGCCTGCTGTCATTCCCGCGTCCCGGCATCACCATCGCCGTCGATCTGCCGGTGCGCGACGGTACGCAGGCGCTGGTCGACGCGTTGAACGAACAGGTCTTGAAAGAAGGTGGCCGCATCTACCTGGCCAAGGACGCCTTTACACGCCCCGAACATTTTCGCGCGATGGAGCCGCGGTTCGCAGCGTGGGAGGAAATCCGACGGCGCTGGGATCCTGACCACCATCTGCGCAGCCGGCAGTCGGTGCGGGTGCTGGGTGATCAGACCGAACGGTCCGGCGTGGTGGTCACCGCGACCAGGAGCCCCCGCCGATGAGAGTCGCGATTCTGGGCGCGACCAAGGGCATGGGCCGGGCCCTCGGCCGGCACATGGTCGAACGCGGCGATGACGTATTTCTGCTGGGCCGCGACGTGGCCGATCTGGAACGCAGCGCCCGCGACCTGGAGATCCGGGGCGGACGCCCGGTGGGAAGCATCGGGGTCGTGTGGTGCGACCTGGCGGCGCCGGAGGGATTCGGGCCCGCGTTGGAAGCCGCCAATCAAGGGCTGGGCGAGCAGGGCATGGACACCGTGGTCGTGACCGGTGGTGCTTTCGCGATGCAGGAAAAAATGGAATCCGATCCGGCTGTTGTGGAGAAGATGTTGATGGTGAACTTCACCGGCACCTTGCTGTTCTGTGAAGAAGCACGCAGGCGACTGCTGGCGCGCGGGACGGGGACGTTGTGCGTGTTCAGCTCGGTCGCGGGCGAGCGTGGCCGCAAGCCCGTCATTTTGTACGGCGCGGCCAAGGCGGGCCTGTCCCGTTACCTGGAGGGCCTGGATCACAAGTTCCGTGAACGCGGATTGAAGGTCGTCACGGTCAAACCTGGCTTCGTGAAGACGGGCATGACAGCGGGTCTGCCGTCGCCGCCGTTCGCGGGCGAGCCCGAGGCCGTCGCGCGTCTGGTGCGCCGGGCGATCGCGCGCGGCAAGCCGGTGGTCTACGCGCCGCGCATCTGGGGCCTGGTCATGTTCGTGATCCGCCTGCTGCCGCGGTTCGTGATGCGGCGAATCGGGTTCTGAACCCTCGCCTTGAATTGTAGCCTCATGAGGCTACAATGAACCCGTGAGCCTCAAGACCGTAAATATTCGGGCACTGAAGGACAAATTGTCCGCGTATCTGCGCGATGTTCAGCACGGGGACATCTTCCTTGTGACCGACAGGGGACGGGTCGTGGCCGAACTGCGTCAGCCCACGATGAATCAGCAGGCGATCCAGTCGGCCCTGGGCGGAGAGCAACAGTTGATTGACCGCGGCGATCTGCGCGTGGGACTGGCGAACACATCGGATGTATACGGTCGTTCGTCGGTTCGTTTGTCCGAGGCCGATATCGACGCCGCTCTTGACTGGACCCGCGGCGAACGATGAGCACGGTTTACGCGGAATCCAGCGCGCTTTTGCGTTGGTTGTTGGGCCATGCGGACGGTGGCCAGGTGCAGGCAACCCTGGCGTCAGCGGACGGCGTCGTGACTTCGGCGCTGACCCGCCTGGAAGTGGCGCGCGCGCTGCAAAGGCTGCTGGTTCTTGGCCAGCTATCCGCCGCGGATCGGGCCGCGACGTGGACGATGTTCTTGACGGCGGCGAAACACTGGAAGGTCCACGCGTTGTCCGACGACGTACTGGATCGGGCGGCGGTTGGCTTTCCGGTCGAGCCGGTCCGTAGTCTTGACGCTCTCCATTTGGCCACGGCGGTGCGGTTTTCGCAGCAGGTGGGACCGCTCGACATGCTCTCGACTGATGCCCGCGTCAGGGACAACGCCACGGCGCTGGGATTCGTCGTGGTTCCGTAAGGTGAGCCGCGCCGGGCATCGCCGGAGACTCCTGGGAATGGTGCTGTTCGAATCGCGGTTCGCAATCTCCTGTGGGGTGGCCTGTTTGCTGGCCCTGATTTCCTGCGGTCGGATGAAGCCGGCGTCCGCTCCGGTGGGTGTTCCGGGGGATGACGGGGGCGATGACGCGGGAACGGCGGACGGCGGGCCGACGGCGGTCGACGTAACACCGGATGCTGTCGCCGGTTCGCCGGCTTTTCCCGGCGCGGTGGGTTGGGCGGCCACGACGCCGGGTGGACGCGGCGGTCAGATCATCCGCGTGACGACGCTGGCGATCTCTGGCCCCGGATCGCTGACGGCGGCGCTGGCCAACCCGCAGCCACGCACCATCGTATTTGAAGTGGGCGGTGTCATCGATCTGGCGGGCGCGCGCCTGATCGTACGCACGCCGTTCGTGACCGTCGCGGGCCAGACCGCGCCGTCGCCCGGGATCACGATCATTCGCGGGTCGTTGGGGATCGCCACGCACGACGTGATCGTCCGCCACATCCGTGTACGGCCGGGGGAAGCGGGCCGCATGAAAATGAGCGGCTGGGAGGCAGACGCGATCGCGACCGACGGTGCGTACAACGTGATCGTCGACCATTGCTCGGCCACATGGGGCACGGACGAGAACCTGTCCGCGTCGGGCGGCAGATTCAACGGCGCCACGCCCGATGACTGGCGGATGGGAACGTCACACGCCATCACGTTCAGCCACAACATTGTCGCCGAGGGGTTAAGCAATTCCACCCATTCCGAGGGCGAACATTCGAAGGGCGGCCTGATCCACGACAACGTCACCCAGATGGCGATCGTGGGGACGTTGTACTTCAGCAACATGGATCGGCATCCGTTGTTCAAGGGCGGCGCGCGCGGAATCGTCGTCAACAACTGGATCGCGAACCCGGGGGCGTACGCCATGCGGTATGCGCTGGTCGCCAACGAATGGACGACGAACGCGTATCAGACCGGGCAGATGGCAATCGTGGGCAACGTGTTCACGCCCGGTCCCAGTACGCCGGCGGGGGTGCCGCTGTTGCGCGTGACGGGGGCGGGCATGGTCGATGTTTTCATGTCCGACAACATCGCCCGCACGCTGGATGGCGGGGATGCGCCGATGATCGGGGGGACGGCGGCGGCCAACGCGACCACCGTCGATGCCCCGCCGATCTGGCCCGAGGGGTTGGTGGCGCTGCCCGCGTCGGATGTCGTGGAATTCGTGCGGGCGAACGTCGGCGCGCGCCCGTGGGATCGCGACGAAATCGACACGCGCATCGTGAATCAGGCACTGTCGGGGCAGGGCGCGATCATCAACAGCGAGACGGACGTCGGTGGTTATCCGGTGCACCCCACGACGCAGGCGCCGTTCAATCCGGACGAATGGGATTTGGACACGATGGAACGGCGGTCGGGCGGGTAGGGGACGGGCGATAGGGTTTTTCGGGCCAACGCACCAGCGTGGGCTATGGTGCGCGATCGGCACCTGAATGCGGGCACGACCAGCAATCCTCTTGACCCTGACGGCTTGCACGCTGCTTGCGTTGGACTGCCGGCGGGCGACTGTCACCACCCCCCCGGCCCCGATCTCGCGCAAGCCGGCCGAACAAGATCCCGCCTTGCCCGGCATGGCCATGGTATCCGCCGCATTGACGGCCAAGTTGCAGGCAGTCCTGGCGACGAAAGGATCTGCCTATCGCCCGCGTACCCATCACCTGAATCGGGACGGAAGCCCGCGCTTCACGAATCGCCTGATCTTCGAGACCAGTCCGTATCTTCTTCAGCACGCGCACAACCCCGTCAGCTGGTACGCATGGGGCCCCGAAGCCTTCGACCGGGCCAGACGCGAGAACAAACCCATCTTCCTGTCGGTCGGATATTCGACCTGTCACTGGTGTCA
The DNA here is from genome assembly GCA_031407985.1 of Pseudomonadota bacterium. Classification (GTDB taxonomy): domain Bacteria; phylum Myxococcota_A; class Polyangia; order Fen-1088; family Fen-1088; genus FEN-1088. Next base: position 35,518 of record JANOJB010000212.1, read on the forward strand.
CGTGATGGAGGGGGAATCATTCGAGGACGAGGAGATTGCGCGCTACCTGAACCAGCATTACATCGCCATCAAGGTCGATCGGGAGGAGCGCCCGGACGTCGACGCCGTTTACATGAGCGCGGTGCAAGCTCTCACCGGATCTGGCGGTTGGCCTATGAGCGTGTGGCTGACACCCGACCGCACGCCCTTCTTCGGGGGAACGTACTTCCCGCCCCGCGATGGCGCGCGTGGTGTCGCGCGTGGCTTCCTGACCCTGCTTTCTGACCTGGCGGATCTGCACCGCAGGGATCCGGGTAACGTGAAACGCGACGCAGAGAAGCTGGCCGACACGGTCCGGCGCGATCTGGAAGGTGCAGCGTCGTCGCCGATCTCTTCGTCGGCTATGTCTTCGTGGGCGGGCGGCACCACACCCAGCGCGTCGGCCATTCCAACCGTCGTCGACTATTTCAAACGAGCGTTTGATTCCACCAACGGTGGGCTGCTGCGCGCGCCCAAGTTTCCCTCAAACCTGCCCATCCGCCTGCTGCTGCGATACCACCGTCGTTCGGGGGACGCCGATGCGCTTGCCATGGCCACGATGACGCTGGAAAAAATGGCGGCCGGCGGAATCTACGACCAGGTTGGCGGGGGATTTCACCGCTACGCGACTGACGCGGCTTGGCTGGTCCCGCATTTCGAAAAAATGCTGTACGACAACGCGCTGCTGGCCGTGGCATACGCAGAGGCGTACCAGGTCACCGGGCGCGCGGACTTCGCGCGGATCACGCGCGAGATCCTGGACTACATCCTGAAGGAGATGACGGCCCCCTGGGGTGCGTTCTATTCGGCGACCGACGCGGATTCCGACGGCGAAGAAGGAAAGTTCTTCGTGTGGTCGGAAGCCGAGGTTCGCGCGACTCTGGGCACGGGGCCCCAGACGGAAAGTTTCCTTCGCTACTATGACGTGACGCCAGCGGGGAACTTCGAGGGGCACAATATTCTTCATGTGCCGGCTCCCAACCCGGCCCAGCACGCGGCGCTGGCGGGTGCCCGCGCCCGGTTGTACGCGGTCCGTGCCCGGCGGGTGCCTCCGGCCCGGGACGAAAAGATACTCGCCTCGTGGAACGGCCTGATGGTCTCGGCGCTGGCGGTGGGCGGCCGCGTGCTAGACGAGGCGCGCTACGTGAATGCCGCGGCCAGCGCGGCGGACTTCCTTGTTACCAAGATGCGTCCTGGCGGGCACCTGGCGCGAAGCTTCAAGGACGGGCGTACGGGGCCGCCGGGGTTTTTGGAGGACAATACTTTCGTGGCTGCCGGGCTCTTCGATCTTTACGAAGCTTCGTTGGATCCACGCTGGTTGCGAGAGGCCCTGGATCTGTGCAGGGATACCGAGAGCCGGTTCGCCGATCCCGCGCGCGGCGGCTGGTACGCCAGCAGCCCCGAGCACGAACGTCTTCTGGCGCGCGAGCGCCCCACGTACGATGGCGCGATCCCGTCGGGAACATCGGTGGCCCTGCTGAACGCCTTGCGCGCCGCGACCTTCACCAGCGACGATCACTGGCGCGCGATCGCCGACCGGGCGTTCGGATCGCTACACGCGATCCTGTTGGAACGCCCGCTTGGGCTGACGGAGGCGTTGCTTGCGTTGGACTTCCGGACCGACACCGCCCGCGAGATCGCCATCGTCTGGTCGGGCCGATCCGACGCGGCTACCGCGGCGCCCCTGCTGGCGGTCCTGAGGCGAACGTTCTTGCCGAACAAGATCATCGCCGCGGCTGCCGAAGGAGAAAGCGTCGCGGCTCTGTCCGCGGTAGCTCCGTTCGTCGCCGCGAAACGCGCGCTTGGGGGGCGAAGCACCGCGTACGTTTGCCAGCGTGG
>JANOJB010000265.1:0-40356 GCA_031407985.1 Pseudomonadota bacterium
GACCACGCACTATCTGGTGCACCTTCTCGCGGGGTACGCCACGCAACCCATCGAAGACCGGCCTTTGGCGATTCGCCTGATGGAGGCCATCGATGCCTCCCCCCGCGAACGGCGCAACACGTTGCGCGAGATCGGAGACACATCGCTGTTCGTGTCGGGCTTCTGGGGCGACAGCCTGGGCCGCAAGTCGGTCGACGTGGACTACTACATCGACATGGGCGGTACCGCTTACGCCGAACTGGCGCGGGGAGCGTCGGTCGGCGCGAAGGCCGGCGCGATGGCCGGCGCGATGGCCGGCGCGAAGGATCCCTACTGCACGGTCTTCGGCGAACTGGCGGCGAACTTCACGCGTTTTGTCGAAGTGCTGATGACCATCAGCCGGCGGACAACACGCGGGCGCAGCAACGGCGACGTCGTCCGTCTGTACGAGCGCTGGATGCGGACCAAAAGCGGCTGGGCCGCGCGACGTCTGGCCGAGGAAGGTGTCATGCCCATCGTGCGCGGGTCTGGGTTCACGCAATGATCTCCGCGACGGATCGTCCGTCGGTGTTGTCCCGCCTACAACGGGGCATCGAGTCGCTGTATCGGGTCGACACGCAACTGGACGTCGAGTCCTTTCTGATCGACGAGCACGATCGACAGCAGTCCGGCGTCGCGCGCGCGCCGCGCGAGCAACTGCTGATCCGTCAAACCGGAGACGACGAGGTCAGGATCGGGCTGTTTCTGGATCAGCGGGCGGTGTCGAATCTGGAGCAACACGATCCCGCGCGGGGCCTGCATCAGGCGAATTTCGGCGACTTTTGTCTAGCAGTCGAGGGAGTCAGTCATTTCGTCTACGTCGCGCTGTGCGCCGCGGGCACGCGTCGTGTGTCGGCGCTGGAACTGGAGTTGCAGGCCGAGGTCGACAAATTCGCGTGCTGCCTGCTGGTCGCCGGCACCGACGGGAACGACAACGGCACCAGCGTCGGACACGCACGGGGTCTACGCCGCAGGTTGTACGACGACGTCACGTTCGCAGCCGATCTGGACGACGATGAACATGACCGCTATCGGATGGCCAATCTGCAAGCGCGCCGCTACACCGAGACCCTGTCGCGAAGGTTCCTGGCACGCGATCGCATGGCGGACATGTTCCCCGAGCTGCGCCAGTTCTACCGACTGGGCCTGGAAGACAAGTTGGGCCATATCGCCCGGGCCGCCGCCTAGGCTTATCCGCCCAAACGAACGTTGTCGATCAGACGGGTGCGCCCGACGAACACGGCGACGGCCAGAACCGCGGGGCGGTCGATGGTGGTCAGCGGGCGCAGCGTTTCGGCGTCGCGCAGGTCGACGTAGTCGATCCGATCAACGGCGCCCGCCAGGATGTCGCGCGCCCCCGCGATCAGGACGGCGGCGTCTCGTTCGCCGCGTTCGCAACGCGCGCTGGTGGCGACGAGCGCGCGGGAGATCGACAGCGCCCGGCTGCGTTCGTCGGGTGAAAGAAACTTGTTGCGCGACGACAGCGCCAGACCTTCGGGCTCCCGAACCGTCGGCAGCCCGATGATCTCGGTCGGCATGTCCAGATCCCGAACCATGCGCCGGAGCACCGCCAGTTGCTGAAAGTCCTTCTCGCCGAAAATCGCGACGTCCGGGCGCACGATGTTGAACAGCTTGCAGACCACCGTCGCGACGCCCGCGAAATGACCCGGACGGGCGGCTCCGCACATCCCCTGCTCCAGTTCAGTGACCCGCACGGTGGTTTGATACCCATCGGGGTACATCGCCGCGGGTACGGGAACGAAGGCGACATCCACGCCCGCCTCCGCCGCCTTTGCCAGATCACCGGGTAGGTCGCGCGGGTAACGATCAAGATCCTCGGTGGGGGCGAACTGGGTTGGGTTCACGAAGATCGACAACACCAGTCGATGACCACGACGACGGCCCTCATCCAGCAACGCGACGTGACCCGCGTGCAACGCGCCCATGGTGGGAACGAACGCTATCCCTTGGCCGCCGGCCCGTACGCTGTCAGACCAGGCCGACATCGCGGCCGGCGTCGCGAGGACGGGAACGGAAGCGGCGCCGACCGACACATCCGGCGCCCGCACGGATTCCGACACAACATCCGATGTCGACACACCGGCCCCGGCGGTCCGTGCCGCTTCGGATGGCCGCGGTTTCACTCGAAACTCTCGTCGTCCGACGGAAAACCGCCTGCACGCACATCGGCGGCAAAGGCCGCAAACGCGTCGCGCGCCTGCTCGCCCAGGTTCGCATAACGGCGCGCGAACCGGGGGCGCCAGGTGTCCAGGCCCAGCAGATCGTGCATGACCAGCACTTGCCCGTCGCACGCGGCGCCGGCCCCGATGCCGATGGTCAGCGCGCCGACGGTAGATGTGATCTCGGCTGCCAGCGCACGCGGGACGCTTTCGATCACCATCGCGTAGGCGCCCGCTTCGGCGACGGCGCGCGCGTCATCCAATATCTTCTGGCGGCCGTCCGCGGTCCGGCCCTGAACCTTGAACCCACCGAACGCGTGGACCGACTGCGGCGTCATGCCGACGTGCCCCATGACCGGAATGCCGATGCCGACCAATCGCGCAATCAAGTCGGCGGTATCCACGCCGCCCTCGATCTTGACCGCTTCGGCGCCGCCTTCCTTGACCAATCGCCCGGCCGCGCGCACGCCGTCCTCGATCGAGGCCTGGTAGCTCATGAACGGCATGTCGGCCACCAGGTGCGCGCGTTTCACGCCGCGCGCCACCGCGCGCGTGTGATAGATGACGTCGTCCAGTGTCACCGGCAGCGTCGATCCGTGTCCCTGAATCACCATGCCCAAGGAATCGCCCACCAGCACGACATCGATCCCCGCCGCGTCGGCCAGCCGCGCGAACGCGACGTCGTAGGCGGTGACAACGACGGTGCGCTCCGTCGTTCCCTTGCGCGCCAGCAACCCCACCGTCGTGATTTTGGACGTCGGTTTGGGGGCCGGCTTCGTCACTCCCTTGGGAGTCGGTCCTTCATCCTCGTCCACCATCACCAAAACCTAGCATGCCGTCGCCGTTCAACGCCGGGTCCAGTGATTCACGCCGGCCCGCGTGCGCCGGATGACCGCGAACAGTTCGGCCCAGTGTTCGGGATTGGCCACGAAATCGATCTCGGAGGCATCGACTATCAGCAACGGCCCCTCGTTGTAGTGAAAGAAAAAATCGGCGTAAGCGCGCGCCACGTCCTCCACATATTCGGCACGGATCGGTTTTTCCGCCGCGCGTCCTCGACGCCGAATCCGGTCCAGCAACACGGGCGTCCGCGCTTGCAGGTAGACGACCAAATCAGGGGTCGCGACGCGCGGTCGCAGCATCTGGTAGATGCGGTCGTACAGCGCCATCTCGTCGTTCGACAGGGTCAACGACGCGAATAGGCGATCCTTGGCGAATAGATAGTCCGCGACGATCCCGCCCTGCGCGAACAGATCGCCCTGGCCCAGATCCCCCTGCTGCTGATAGCGCGCCAGCAGATAAAACAGCTGCGTCGACATCGCGTTGCGCTGCGGGTCCTTGTAAAAAGCCGCCAGGAAAGGATTGTCGTCGGGCTGCTCGCGAACCAGACGGGCCCCCAACGCGGCGGCCAGAAGCTCGGCAAGCGTTGTCTTGCCGACGCCGATCGGCCCTTCCACGGCGATATAACGCGGGCGCTCGCTCAACGTGGTCTCGACCTATTACCCGCTTGGCCCCGCCGGCGCCAGTACCAGTTCCATCCGGGCCCTGGTTGGCTTGCGCCGCGCTGGCCGGGTGACCTGGAACCGCGTGCGAACGGCATTTTCGATGCATGGGCCGACCGCGGGCCCCAGCTCGGCGGGGGGATCGGCCTTCACCGCGCCCACGCGACCGGTTTCGTCGAACGTCAACTCCAGCGATATGCGAAACGCGCGCGCGGACCGCGCGGGCGCGACATCCGATGAACCGCCGAGCAGCACGACGTCCGACAGACAGTCGTCCAGCAGCTCGCGGTTCAACCGCCAGGCGGCGTCGATCAGCGGCGCCACCAGTGGTCCGTCAGCAACCAGCGTCGCCTCGTGAACCACGCGCAGCTTGGTGCCGCGCGCGGCGACGGGACTTGCCCGGGACTGACCGAGGCGGGCCATATGTTCGCGCGCGCGATTCGCGTACCGGGCCGCGGGAACGCGAAGGTAATCGGCAAACGCCGCCGTCGCGTCACCCGTGCGTCCCTGCGCCTCCCGCGCCAGGCCCAGGTAATAGAAGACATCGCCGGCTGGGAGCAGGAACAGGTCGCCGTCGTCCTGTTGGGCCAGCCGCAAGACGCCAAGGCCAGCGTCCAGGACCAACGCGCGTCCCATGGCCTCCCGCGCCGCCGCTTCGCGACCGTGCCGATCCAACGCGACAGCAAGGCCGAAATAGCCGAGGGCCACGCTTTGAAGATGGCCCCGCCGATCGTGCTCACGTTCCTCGATCGCCAGGGCCTCGCGGTAGCGCTCGATGGCTTCCGGAAGACGGCCCAGCGCCATCAACAGTTCGGCGCAATTGCCCAGCGCCGCGGGATCGGCATCACCGATTGCCAGCTGCCGGCTGTACGCATCCAGGGCTTCGGCATACGCGCCCACGCGAGAGCGTTCGTTCGCCAGCCGAAACCAGATGCGCGATTCGTCTACCGGCGTCGGGGCCACGCGGCGGGCCTCATCGAACGCGCGCGCCGCGTCCCGGTGCCGACCGGTCGCCGACAGCAACTCGGCCAGTTGCCGTCGTGCCTCGAAATCGTTGGTGGAAGATCTCAGTGCCCGACGCAGGTGAAGCTCGGCGCTGCCCGCGACCGGACCGTTCCGCGACACATGCCCCGCGCCGGCCTTGCGGGCGACGGCGGCCCCTTCGGCCCGCGCCTTGTGAATGTCACGGGCCGCGGCGTCGGCGGGTGCGCGCGAAACCGCGTGCCATAGCCCCCGGGCGGCGTGCGCCGGTGGGCACTGCGAAACGCCGCCCACGACCCACCCCCCCATACCAGCAACAAAGATCAGTCGAGCGCCGCCACCACGCACGTCCCCACTATATCCGACCGGACGGGCTACCCGACCGGTGGGTCTATCCGGCGACGCGGCCTACCGGCCCCCGGCTCGCCTCAGATATCCAGATCCGCCTGGGCGGAGCGTTCCATGATGAACCTGAAGCGCGCCTCGACATCCTTGCCCATCAGCTCGCCGAGCACCCGATCCGTCTCGGCACCGTCCACGATCGTCACGCGCAAGAACCTGCGCGTCGCCGGATCCAGCGTGGTCCGCTTCAATTCTTCCGGCTGCATCTCGCCCAAGCCCTTGAAACGCATGACCTCGGGACGCGCGTTCTTGGGAAGGCCGGCGATAATCCGGTCGCGATCCACCTCGTCCAGTGCCCAGTGGGTTTCCTTGCCGTGATCGATTCGAAACAGAGGTGGCTGCGCCAGATACACATACCCCTGCTCGATCAACGGGCGCAGATGGCGATAGAAAAACGTCAGCAACAGCGTCGCGATGTGGTGACCGTCGGAATCCGCGTCCATCAGCAATACGATCTTGTGGTACCGCAGACGTTCAATCTTCAGGTCCACGCCGACGCCACACCCCAGCGCCGACACGACGTCCTGCAGTTCCTTGTTCAGCAGCACCTTCTGCAAGGACGCCTGCTCGGTGTTCAGCACCTTGCCCCGCAGCGGCAGGATTGCCTGCGTCCTGCGTTCACGCCCCTGTTTCGCCGAACCACCGGCGCTGTCACCCTCGACGATGAACAGCTCGCTTCTTCCCGGATCGGTCGACGAACAATCCGCCAGCTTGCCGGGCAGATTCAGCCGGTGCGACACCGCCGTCTTGCGCGACACGGCCTGCGACGCCGCGCGCGACGCCTCGCGCGCCTTGGCGGCCAGCGCGATGCGCTCGACAATGGCGGCGCCCGCAGTCCGGTTTTCCAGAAGGAATTTTTCCAGCGCCGCGCGCACGACGTTGTCGACCTGCGCCTGAATCTCGGGGTTACCCAGGCGTTCCTTGGTCTGGCCCTGGAACTGCGGCTCCTGCATGTAGATCGACAACACGCAGACGATCCCCTCGCGCACGTCCTCGGCCGAAATCGTGACGCCCTTCGGGGTCAGGTTGGCCGTCTCCATGAACGAACGCATCGCCTTGACCACGGCGGACCGCAGTCCCTGTTCGTGGGTTCCCCCCTGCGTCGTCGGAATGCCGTTCACGTACGACCGCAGCGTCTCTTCCGGGGACTCCGTCCACTGAAGCGCCGCCTCCAACCGAAATCCCTGATCCCCGTCGCGTTGAACGTAGACCACCTGCGGAACCGTCGGTGCCTTGCCCTTGTCGGCGATCACCTTGGTCAGAAAATCGGCTATGCCGCCCGCGTGCTCGAAGACCTCGGTGGTCTTCGCCTGCTCGTCGCGAAACGTGATCTTCAGGCCCTTGTGCAGAAAGGCCTTGGTATCCAGGCGAAAACGGATCGTGTCGGCGTCAAAGGACTGTTTGCCGAAAATCTCGGGATCCGGACGGAACATGATCGACGTGCCGGTTCCCCGCGCCGGCCCCAACTTACTCAGCTTGCTGGTCGCCTTGCCGCGTTTGTAACTCTGTTGCCACTCGGCGCCGTCGCGCTTGATGGTCGCAACCAGTTCTTCGGACAGAGCGTTCACGACCGATGATCCGACTCCGTGCAGACCGCCGGAAAACTGATACTGGCCGCCGGAAAACTTGCCACCCGCGTGCAACGTCGTCAGTACCAGTTCCAGCGCGGATCGTTTGAACTCCTTCTTGACGTCCACCGGGATCCCGCGCCCGTCATCGACGACCGTCGCCGATCGGTGATCGCTGTGTAGCGTGACCTGAATATGCGAACCGTACCCGTTAATCACCTCGTCGACGGAGTTGTCGACGATCTCCCACATCAGGTGGTGATACCCCTTGTTGTCCGTGCCCCCGATGTACATGCCGGGACGTCGACGCACCGGTTCCAGTCCCTCAAGGACCGTGATGTGCTCCGACGTGTAGCCGGATGATTCGGAAGGGGGCATGAGGCGATTGGCTGGCGCTGGGGCTGGGTGCGGCCTAGTTCAGCAACGTGGGAGCGGAAGAAAGAGGTGGCGGATCCGGAAACACCACGCGCGTGAGCTTGATCTTGCGTCCCAGAGTATGGCCGCGACCGCCCCGTCCGGTGACGGAGTACCGTCCCGGCCCGACCGGAATCTTTTTGCCGCCGTCGGTCTCGGCGAAAAGCGCCGGCTCCTTGTCCGATTTGCGGCTGACGGCGAACGCCAGCACGGCGTCGGCCTCCTCGACTTTGATCAAGGTCACCCCACGCCCGGGATTCGCCAATTCCGGAAGCTCGTCCGCCTTGCAGATCAACACCCGGGCACCGGCGGTAACCGTCGTCAACAAATCACCCGGCAACGCGATCGCGACGCCGACCATTTCGTCGCCGTCGACGGGCTTGGCGAAACGACGGCCCGCGCGCGTGGACAGCTCGCGGTGGGGATCCAAATTGAACCGCAGGCCGAATCCACGCTTGGACGCCGCGACCGCCACGGTTCCCGCGGGAGCCTGCGCGGCCGTCAGCATCACGCCCCCGACGATCCGCTCGCCATCGCGCAGGTTGAACAACTTCTGCACCGGCTCGCCGTAACCCGTCGACTGCGGCACATCGTTGACGCGCAAGACGTAGCAGTAGCCAAAATTGGAAAACAGCGTCAACGATTCCTTGGTGCCGCCGCGCGCCGCCAACAAGATCGCGTCGCCCTCGCGCAGACGCGTCGCGGTCAGGTCCTTCACCTCGCGCACGCGCTTCAACCAACCGTCGCGCGACAGGATGACCGTGACCTCTTCGTCGACGATGAACGCCTCGGCGTCGAACTCGACATCGTCGCCACCGGAGCCACCGATCTTCGTACGGCGCTTGTCCGTGAAACGCTCAGCGACCTCGACCAGCTCGCCACGAATCACTTTCCACAGCTTCTTTTTGTCGCCCAGGATCGCCTGGATCTCCTTGGCGCGGGCGCGTTTGTCGCGCAGTTCGTTGGCGATGGCCTCGATCTCCAGGCGCGCCAGCTTGTACAGCTTCAGCTCCAGGATCGCATCGGTCTGAAGGGCGTCCAGGGAAAACCGCTTCATCAGTTTGGCGGCGGCGTCCGCCTTGCCGTCGGATTTGCGAATGATGCGAATCGCCTCGTCCAGCAGGTCGAAGATCGTCGCGAAGCCCAGCAGAATGTGAATCCGCCGGTTCAGCTCATCCAGCTCGAACTGGAAGCGGCGCGTGACCACCTCTTCGCGAAACACCAGGAACTCGCGAAGGATGGCCTTCAGATCCAGCCGCGCCGGGCCCGCGATGTCACGGTTCGCCGTCGGTACCAGGCAGGTCATGTTGACGTGAAATCCCAGCTCCAGGGGCGTGTGTTTGTACAGGTACGCCATCACCAGAGACGGATCAGCGCCGGGCTTGATTTCAAGCACGATCCGGACGTCGTGGGTGGATTCATCCCGCACGTCCAGCAACAGCGGCAACTTCTTGTTGATAATCACATCGGCGATCTTCTCGACCAAGGTCGCCTTCGAGATTCCGAACGGAATGGACGTAACGACGATCTGGTCGCCGCCGCGTTTTTGCTCCTCGGTCTTCCATTCACCCCGCACCCGAACCCCGCCCTGGCCGGTCTCATAGATCTCGCGCAATTCCTTCTTCGAATTCGTGATCTGGCCCCCGGTGGGAAAATCCGGAGCCTTGATGTACTTCAGAAGGTCCTTGGTCTCCAGGTTCTTGTCGTCGATCAACGCCACCGCCGCGTCACAGACCTCCCTCAGGTTGTGCGGCGGTATGTTGGTCGCCATGCCCACCGCGATTCCGGTGCAGCCGTTGATCAGCAACTGGGGAATCTTGGCCGGAAGCACGATCGGCTCCTCGGTCGTACCGTCATAGTTGGGACGGAAATCCACGGTTCCGTGCCGGATCTCGTCCAGCAATTCGGTGGACAGCGGCGCCAGGCGCGCCTCGGTATATCGATAGGCGGCGGCCGCGTCCCCATCCAGAGAACCGAAGTTTCCGTGGCCATCGACCAGGCGGTAGCGCAACGAAAAATCCTGCGCCATGCGAACCATGGCCTCGTAGCAGGACGAATCCCCGTGGGGATGAAACTTGCCCAAAACCTCACCGACGATGGTCGCGCATTTGCGAAACCGCCCATCGGGATACAGGTGCAGGTTGTGGTGCATCGCGTACAGGATGCGCCGCTGCACGGGTTTCAGCCCGTCGCGAACATCGGGCAGCGCGCGGGCCGTGATGACGCTGACCGCGTAGTTCAGGTAGCGGCGCTGCGCCTCGTCGGACAGCGACGCATCACGCGGTGGTGTTGGCCCGCCGCTCCCTCCATCGCGCCCTTCTCCCCCATGCCCATGCCCATGCCCATGCCCATGCCCATGCCCTTGCCCTTGCCCACCACCACCTTGGCCACCGCGCGACTTGCGGCGGGGACGTTCCCCGTCCGCGTCCACGGCAGTGCGCCCGGTTTTGTTCATGCCGTCTAGATCGAGTTGTCGCTGCTGCCCCATTGTCGGTTCGGGTCTGGTGGCAAGCTAAAGGACCACGATCCGAAATGCAAGAAACGGCGGCCCGTATGGGACGCGGCTACAATGCGGCGTGCCTTTGCGCCTCCTCCCCAAATCCCAACGAAGAATCGCGGCGTGCGTGGTTCTGGCCGCCGTGGGAATGGCCAGCGCCGCGCTGAAGGGAGCCCCCCCGAATTCGGGCGCTCGCTTCGACGATTCCGTGGCGGGAATCTTCAAGTCCCGTTGCGTGCGCTGTCATGGCGCCGACGATGTCGCCGGGGGCCTTCGTCTGGACAGTTACGACGAGATCATGCGTGGCGGGGAACGCGGTCCCGCCGTCGTTCCACGCAACGGCAAGGCGAGCCTCCTGCTCCAGAAGGTCATGCGACGCGATCGCCCCCCGATGCCGCCGAAAAAAGCATTGCCCGCCACGGAGGTGCGCGCGATCCGAACCTGGATCGAGGCCGGCGCCCTGCCCTGACAAGGGAGGCGCGCCGTCAGCTCTGAAGCTTCTTGCGCTTCCAGCCGCGCGGGGGCCGTTTGTCCGCCGAATTCGGCGTGGGACGCGAATTGTCGACCCAGCGATAGCTGGGCAACGGCCGCACGTCGATGTGTACGAAACGACTGCGCGGATAAATGCCGATACCCATACCGCCCGTATCCAGGGTCGACGCGAACGCGACGATCTTCTTGGGCGGCACGCCGGCTATCCGAATGTCCGTGGCCGAGCCCTTGAAGTGGTAGCTGGTCTGCTTACGTTGATTCCGGTAGCCCGAAACCACTTCGATCCGTTTTCCGAAATGATCGTACACGTGCGACAGGATCGAAATCAGGCGCGGATCCATCGGTTTTTCGGTGTCCGTGCGCTTGCAACGGAGAATGTGCGACGCCGCTTTCAGTTCGTCGACGTCGTACGATCCGTCGTCATTGAAGATTTCCAGGTCCGCATCCTCGTGCGACGCGATGCTGATCAGCTGCAAACGCCCGGACGGCGCGGGGAGCGGCCCCACCCGCAACTGCGATTCCTGCACCACGTGTCCGACCACCTTCTTCTTGCGGCGCCGCTTCTGCTTGGCCGACCCCTTGCGTTTACCCGCCTTTGCGAGGGTCCTGGGGGAGCTGTCGCTGGCGGCAGGCGCTTCCTCGGCACCATCTTCACTGTCCGGTTGCGCAAAGGCCGCCTGGGGATCACCCAGAACGGGAAGAACAAACGTCAGCGCAAGCGCCAGTATCCCGGGTCGCCGCATGGGGTAGTAAAGGTTGACGAGATGCGGCCCGAAATCAAGCCCCGATTCCAAAAAACAATGCCGTGACGCGGACCCCGCACTACACGGTTGTTGGTACGACGGGAGGGGGCGACGCGGATATTTCGGGTGGCAGATGCACCAGGTCGATCCCCAGGCGCTGGGCCACCGAAAAAATGCGTTCGTCGCGATAGAACTCGCCGAACACGATGCGGCGAATTCCCCCGTTGGCCAGCTGTTTGAAGCAATTCCAGCACGGGCTGGCCGTCACGTAGACCGCGCCCCCGTCGATCATGACACCGTTCTTGGCTGCCTGGATGATGGCGTTCGCCTCGGCGTGGATGGTCGCGACGCAATGATCGTTTTCCATCATGTGCCCCTCCTCGCTGCAGTGAGGCATCCCGCGAATCGATCCGTTGTAGCCGGTCGACAGTATGGTCCGATCGCGCACGATCACGGCGCCCACGAACTTGCGCGGACAGGTCGAACGTGAAGCGACGACCGCCGCGATGTTCATGAAGTACTGGTCCCAAGACACGCGCTGCATGCGGGCTCCGATCAGTTGTGATTGACGTTGTCGGCCCAGTGTAGCGGGTGAGCCGCATTTTGGGATGCCCCGCCAGTGTCGCGGCGCCTTTGGTAGTATCCGCCGCGCCGTGGACTGGAAAACAACGCTGAATCTGCCCAAGACCGACTTCCCCATGCGCGCTGACTTGGCGCGCCGCGAACCAGAATGGCTGGCGCGCTGGGAAACCGAAGGCCAGTACCAGCGGATTCTGGCCGACCGGGCCCGCCAGGAAGCCCCCGCGTTCGTGCTCCACGACGGACCGCCCTACCCGACGGGCGGGATTCACTACGGAACCGTTTTGAACAAGGTCCTGAAGGACATCGTCGTGCGGTCGCAGCTGATCATGGGACGCCGCGTGTTGTTCCGTCCCGGGTGGGACTGCCACGGTCTGCCGATCGAACAACAGGTCGAAAAAGATCTGGGTGGCAAGGAAGCCAAGGCCAAGCTGGGCGCGGTCGAATTCCGCGCGCGTTGCGAGGCACACGCGCGCAAGTTCGTGGACGTCATGCGCGGGGAATTCAAGCGGCTCGGGTGTCTGGGACAGTGGGACGATCCTTATCTGACGCTGACGAAGTCGTACGAGGCGACGATCGTCCGGCAGTTGGCCGGCTTCGCGCGCGCCGGTCTGCTTTTTCGCGACAAGAAGCCCGTGCACTGGTGCCGCGTTCACAACACCGCCTTGGCCGAGGCCGAGGTGGAATACGCGGAGCACACGTCGCCTTCGATTTACGTGCGGTTGCCGATCAACGATGGGCTGGGCGCGGTCTTGCCCGAACTGGCGGGCAAACCGGCGGCTTTTGTCATCTGGACGACGACACCGTGGACGTTGCCGGCGAATCTGGCCGTGGTGGCGAACCCCGAACTGGAGTACGTCGCCCTGCCCGTGCCTCGTGATGGCGCGATCGAATACCTGGTCGTGGCCCGCGGTTTGGCCGAGGCGTTTCTGGTCGCGTGCAAGATCGACTGTCCCGCGGCGAATTGGGTGCCGCTGCCCAAGCCCGCGCTGCTTGCCTTGGAGCGCGCGCGGTACACGCCCCCCTATCCCCCACGATTCGGCTTGGACGATGTGCCCGAGGCGACGGGGGGCGAATACCGGTTGTACTTCGCGCGTCACGCGACGCTGGAAGCGGGCACGGGTCTGGTTCACACGGCGCCCGGCCACGGCGCGGACGACTATGTGGTGGGCCGCGCCCAGGGGCTGCCGATCTACGCACCGGTCGACGAAGCGGGTCGCCTGACGTGCGCCGTCGATCTATGGGCCGGCCTGCCGGTCTTCGACGCCAACCCCAAGATTGTCGCCGATCTGGCCGCGCGCGGGCTGTTGCTGAACATGCCCGGGGATTCGGTGCGGCACCAGTACCCACACTGCTGGCGCTGCAAACAACCGGTGATCTTCCGCGCGACCGAGCAATGGTTCGCGCGCTTGGGGGCAGCAGACGATGCGGCATCGCTGCGCCGGCGCGCGCTGGACGAGATTGCCCGCACCCAGTGGATCCCCACGTGGGGAGAAAATCGGATCCGTGGCATGATCGAGGCCCGCCCCGACTGGTGCCTGTCGCGGCAGCGCGTGTGGGGTGTGCCGATCCCCGCGTTTCGCTGCGACGGCTGCGGTCACGTGTCGCTGACGCCGGCTGTGATGGATCACGTCGCCGATTTGTTCGCCGAACACGGGTCCAACGTCTGGTTCGGCTGGGCGGCAGCCGACCTGCTGCCGCCCGGAACCCGATGCAGCCACTGCGACGGGCGCGTCTTCAGTAAGGGCCAGGATATCGTGGACGTGTGGTTCGAATCAGGCGTGTCGTGGGCCGCTGTTTGTGAAGGACAGTTGGTCGCGCCGGGGGACAAGGTCGACCTGTATCTGGAGGGAGCCGACCAGCACCGGGGCTGGTTCCATTCGTCGCTGCTGACGGGGGTGGCCACACGGGATCAGGCACCGTACAAGGCCGTGCTAACCCATGGGTGGGTCCTGGACGAACGCGGCAAGGTCTATTCGAAGTCCGAGATCGCGAAGGCCCGCGCGGCCGGCGCCAAGGTCGACTACGTGGATCCCACCGTGTGGATGCAAAAAAACGGCGCCGAATTGCTGCGTCTGTGGACCGCGGCATCCGACTATCAAACCGACATGGTGTTTTCGAAGACCATCCTGGATCAGCTGGGCGAGTCCTATCGCAAGATCCGGAATACGTGCCGCTACTTGCTGTCCAACCTGGGGGATTTCGTCCCGGGCCGCGATCGCCTGGAGGACCAGAACCTGCGCGAGCTGGACCTGTTGACGCTGGGATTGTTGCGCGAACGCGATCACGAGATCTGGGAGGCCTACCGGCGTTTTTCCTTTCACGAGGTCATTCGCCTGATGACGGACTTCGCGATCACGCTGTCCGCCGAATACCTGGATCCGGTCAAAGACGCCCTGTACTGCGAGGCGGCCGGTGCACCAGCGCGGCGAAGCGTGCAGACGGTCTTGTACGAAACGCTGCGCACGCTGGCGACATGGATGGCGCCGGTGTTGTGTTTCACCGCGCAAGATCTGGCCGACGAAATCGCACGCACCACGGGTGAACCATTCGATGTTCACGGCGGTGTTCGCGCCGAGATCTTCTATCCGGGCAAGGCGATGTCGAACCCGAACCGGCGGTGGATCGAGGAGATCCGGCCACGGCGCGAGGCGGTCCTGCGCCCGTTGGAGGCCTTCCGCGCGGCCGGACACAAGTCGCTGGAGGCCCGTGTACGCGTGCGGCCAAGCGCCGCGGAGCGCCCACACTGGGAGTGGAACCGCGACCACCTGGTCGAGCTGTGCGTGGTGTCGGGTATCGAACTGACCGAAGACGATGCCCCCGGCGACACCGAGATCACCGTCGAGGAATCACCGTTTGCCGCGTGCCCGCGCTGCTGGCGGCGCCTGGGACCGCCAGCCGGCGATACGCGCGATCCGAGCCTGTGCGCGCGCTGTGCCGCCGCCGTGCCCACGACACCCGCCTCCTGACGGCACGGGCGGTCTGAAATCGGCGGCGTAGACTTCCCGCGATGCGACCGATCCTTTTCTCGTTTCACCTGGGCCAGCACGAGGTGGGGCCGCACACCTACGGCATCCTGGTGGCGCTGGGTTTCGCGATCGGCATCGTGCTGTTCTGGTTCGAAGGACGGCGCCAGGGATTGGATGGCGGACGCCTGTTGGATCTGTCGTTCTGGAGCATCGTCGCGGGGCTGCTGGGCTCGCGCATCGCGTTCGTGGCACTGAACGCGCGCACATTCGCCGAAGCGTGTTTCGGACGTGGCGACGCTGCGGACGGCCGGATTTCGGGATGCACGGCGATCCTTCGTTTTTGGGAAGGCGGATTTGTGTTTTACGGGGGTGCCATCGCCACGGCCCTGGTCATCCTGCTGTTCTGCCGACGCGAGGGCTGGTCGTTTTGGCGACTGGGTGATCTGGCGGCACCGACGTTGGCCATCGGGCACGCACTGGGACGGCTGGGCTGCTTCTTCGCCGGGTGCTGCTTCGGTAAGACCTGCACCGCGCCTTGGGCGGTTTCGTTTCCGTTGGGCAGCGTCGCGCACGACGAACTGCGCATGGTGGGCGTCATTGCGCCCAGCGCGGCCCGCACTCCTGGCCTTCACCCGACGCAAATCTACGAAGCACTGGGGGAACTGGGCATCTTCCTGCTGCTGCTGGCGCTGCGGCACCGTTGGCGGCCAAGCCACCTTGACGCCGCCCGTACCGAGCGTCGTCCCGGCGGATTGATCCTTGTGTACGCCGCCTGCTACGGCGCGTTGCGGTTCGTTGTCGAGATCTTCCGCGGAGACACGTCCCGACGGTATCTGGTCGAATGGAACTGGCCCGCCCTGGCGTCCGCGCTGCGGCTGCCGGCGGACGAGCCGCTTTTGCTGTCGGTTTCGCAGGCGGTGAGTCTGGTGATCCTATGCGCGGCGGTGGGCACGGTAGCCTGGCGACGCAAACAGTGAGCACGGGGCGCGGCCGGGTTTCAGGATTCACAAAGCGCCACGAACGCGCGCGCCTTGACCTCGCTTTCGTCCCACTCCGCCGCGGCATCCGAGTCCGCGACAATCCCGCCCCCCACCGATAGGCGCAGCTGTCCGTCCGCGACGGTTGCCGTCCGAATCGCGATCGCCAGGTCCAGATCGCCAGCCGCACCCAACCAGCCCGTCGCCCCCGTGTAGATCCCGCGCCGGTGGGTCTCCAACTCCTCGATAATCTCCATCGCCCGCCGTTTGGGGGCTCCCGTCACGGAGCCACCCGGGAACGTCGCCCGCAACATTTCATCCAGGCCGACGCCTGATCGCAGGTGCCCACGCACAGTCGAAACCAGATGAAACAGGGTCGGCAACTCGACGACACGCAACAACCCATCGACCGTGACCGTACCGGTCTCGCAGATCCGCCCCAGATCGTTGCGCTCCAGGTCGACGATCATGACGTGCTCGGCGCGATCCTTGGCGGCACCGGCCAAAACCACGCGCGCGGCGCCATCCAGATTCAAATCGCCGTGACGGGGCCGGGTCCCCTTGATCGGCCGCGTCTCGATCCCGCCGTCCGAATCGACACGCAGGAAACGCTCGGGGGAGTTCCCCAGAATCTGGCGATCGATCGCGCCATCCGGTACGGATCGACTGCCCATCCAGATGGCGTGCGGCGCGGGCGCCCGCGCCCTGAGCGCGGCGGCCATCCAGATCGGATCGCCGTCGCCCAGCGATGCGGTCAAGCGGCGGGCCAGGTTCACCTGGTAGGCATCACCGGCACGCAGGTAGTCCTGAATGCGCGCGACCGACCTTGCGTGCATCTCGCGCGGTTCGTCGGATGTCAGCGATCCCAACCGCGGGGGAACCAGCAGCGGTGCCGGGCGATCCAACCGCGCGGCCAAACGATCGGCCGCGCCTTGATCGCGGGCAAAGATGCGCGCGTCCGTCGCGCCAACCGCCCGAATCCAGACGGCGTCAAAGAAGCGAAATTCGATCTCGGCCCAACCGTGGTCATCCCGGGCACGGGACGCAAGCGGCGTCCAGCGCCGCGCCAAATCGTAAGAAAGCCAGCCGACACCGATGGGCACTTCCGGCGCTGCCGCACCGTCCATCGTCCACGCGCGCCGCGCCTCGGACCAGGCCGCTTCCAGTTCCGTCAGCGATCCGCCGCGCACCACGACTGTTGGATCGGCGGCCACCGCGTCGAACGTGATTCCGACGTCGCGATCGCGCGCCGCCCCCGGCGATGAGACCCAGATCGGATCCGCGCCGGCTACAGCCCGGCGGGCCGCCTCGTCAGGAGCAAGCGGCCGCGCCCGGCTGACGATCACGGGGATGAATGCAGCGACTGCCGCCCAGCCGCCGAGAAGAAACTCTTGACGTACTGCGCGCCGGATGCCACCGACACAACCATCGACAGATACAACACGATCAACCCGGCCCGGTGATAGTCGACGAAGATCGATTCACCGACAACGGCTTCGGCGCCCAGGATCGGGTATCGGAAGTGAACCAACAGCATCACGATGGCCACCAACTGCAACGCGGTCTTGATCTTTCCGCCGTCGCTGGCCGAGATCACCAACCCCTGGGCCGAGGCGATGCTGCGCAAGCCGTTGATCGCCAGATCCCGGGCGATCAGCACGACCACCAACCAGGCGGGCGCGCGCCCCAACGCGACCAGACTCACCAGAACGGCGGTGACGATCAGCTTGTCGGCCAACGGATCCAGAAATTTCCCCAGCGTGCTGACCTGGTTTCGTTTGCGGGCCAGGTACCCGTCCAGCGCGTCGCCACCGGCGGCCGCCATGTAAAGCACACTGGCCAGGAAGGTCCGCAGCGGGTTGTAGTTGTCGATCAGCAACAACACGAAGGGCACCAACAACACGCGGCCAATCGTGATCAAGTTGGGGAGGTTGGTGATCTCCTTGCGCAGGTTTCCCCTGTGCCTGCCCTCCATGGTGTGGCCACTGCTACTACTTTCCGAACTCATGAACGGCTCCTATCGGCGACATCGATCAGCACAACCCCCTCACCTTCGCACGTAATTCCAAATGGTCCAGAGTCAACGTTGGAGCCCGTGCCGGATGGCAACGCAGCGGCCGGTTCGTTGCCACGCGCCACCACGCGCCCGATCCATCCCAGGAGGTGTCCAGCCGACGCGAACAAGGGGTGTTCGGGAGTGACCTTCACCGCGCCGGGCTCGCCGTCCACGCGAATCGCGACCACACCCCGCCCGCGAAATTGCAGCATGCGCAGATTGCCGCGCGGGACGTGGCCGTATTCCCATGACACGGACCCCTCGAAGGCCAGCACGCGATCCTCACGCACGTACAGAATGTCGTCTTCAAGTCGAAGCGGAACCAATCGGCCTGACGGTGCGCCGACAAACAGTTCCCCGCGGCCAAATACGCGAAAAAAAGGACGGTCGTCGCCCCCCAGTCGTTCCGTGGTGGGACGCCCGCGAACGTGGCGGTGGGCGTCCTCCCAGCGCGCCGACCCCGTACAAGCGATCGCCGCGTCCCGACGCACGAACACGCCGTCGCCAATCGCCAGGCGCGCCGTGCTGCCCACCCAAGACGCCTGATCCGCCGGCGGCGCCAGGCGCGAAACCGCGTAGGCGATCAGGGGCGAAACCGCGATGCCGCCGGTCCCCGCGCGGACATTCGATACCGGCCCGTCGGGATCGGTGCGCGGCTCGCGGGCATCGATCGGCACCGACAGATCGAATGCGGGTTCGAACGCCCCGGATGACATCGCTGGAATCGCCCCAGAACCCGAGCCGCCCCCGCCCGGGGCCCGCTGCCCAGGCAGCGCGGGCAGCCCAGGCGGCCCACGCAGCCCAGGCGGCCCGGGCAGCCCCGGATCGGAGTCACGTCCGTTCGAGACAGGACCACTACCCTCACCCTTCACACGCGTGGGAGCGAAGACCGCCGCGCCGTCGCCCCCCAGCGCGGAGGCCCCGGCCTGCTCGACCTCCGCCGCGTGATGTTCCTGTCCCGCCCGCCGGAAAGCAGCCGCCGCGCGAAGATGGTCGCCACGGCGCGCGTAGGCAAACCCCAGATAGCTCCACGCGCGCAGATCATGGGGAGCCAACCGCGCGGATGTCTCCAACTCCTGAACCGATTCGTCGATCCGGTCCAGCTTCAGCGCGATCAGCCCCAGCTTCAATCGAATCCCGGGATCACGCGGCAGCGTCGCGGCGATCTCGCGACAGACGGCGCGCGCCTCGTCCAGACGCCCCAACTTGAACCGGACCAGCGCCAGAAGTTTCAGCGCCCGCAGATCCGACGGCGCTATGGACAACCCTCGCAAGATCTCGACTTCCGCTTCGCGAAAGCGCCCGGCACCAACCATCTCGGCCGCGCTTCCCAGACGATCCAGGAACTTGCCGTCGGGAATACCGGCCACAACCTCGCTGGGAGACTCCGACATTCAGCGATCCGTCGCGAACGCGCCCGCGTGTCCGGCCGGGCCGCGCCGGTACTCGTCGAACCGACGCTGCACCATGGTCACGTAGGCGCGGGTGGTCTCGTAGGGCGGCATTCCCCCGTATTTTTCGACGGCACCGGGACCAGCGTGATACCCGGCGATCACCTTCACCCGCTCCTCGTCAGAACAGATCAGCGCCCGATCGGCGACCCGCCCATCGTCAGCCGTACCTGCTGGTGTACGGCAGAATCGCCGGGCAAGTACCTGGAGGTAGCGCGCCCCGCCCATGATGTTCTGCCGCGGTTCGAAACTGTCGGTCACACCCATCTGGCGCGCGGTCTCGGGCATCAACTGCATCAGTCCCTGGGCACCCGCGCTGGAAACCACGCGGGGATCGAAATCGGATTCCACCTTCATCACCGCCCGCATCAGTGCCTCGGGGATACCGAAATACAGCTGCTGATCGCGAATATCTTGGTCGTATCGGGAGTACCGCACCGACGCCGCGTCCCGGGGCGGCACGACGTCGGTGCGTCCCCGCAGCGCCGCCGCCTTTCCCGGCCCGGTTTTCAGCCAGACCTTCCAGTTGCTTCCCACCGGACGCCGGTTTGTGAATTCGACGATGCCGTCGGGACGTTCGCGCGCCCAGAACGTCCCCCCGCTGCTGGCGCTGGTCTGCGAATCGCGCGACCAGTTCTCGTCACCAGCGACGCCCTTGGCGGCTGCCTGACCGCGTCGGCGTGGTGGCTGATTGGTGAACTCGACCGTGCCGTCAGTTCGCGTCCGATTCCACATCTCCGCCGCGCCATCCGTGGACACCAGAAGCAAGGGCGCCGCCCCTACCGTCAGCAACAAAACACGCGAAAATCGTCTCATTTCCTGATGATTAGCGTACCACACGAAGAACCGAGGGCGACCGCACGCGGCGACGGCGTCGTCGCACCGAAGGGGCTGTCCCCACCTCCACCCGTTGCCATCGGGCGATTCCGCTCAACCTTGACGGATCCCGGAAACCGCGCTTCATTGCTTCATTGCTTCATTGTCGCCCTGGCCACTAGGCCGGCACCGTAGGGCACCTCGCGCGGAAGGACTTCGATGCCGGACCTATCCCTCGCCGGACCAAGCCATCGCCAATACCTGAAGGACCTGTACGGCGAGCTGAAAACGGCCGGACATTTCGAGCCTTCCTCCTTCTGGAAGTGGCAGCTGCTGTTGTGGATCCCCACGTTCTTCCTTTCGTACTGGGGACTCATCGTCCTGCCGTTCGGCCTGCTCTGGCTGGGCCTGGTACCGGTCTGCTCGGTCGCCATCTTGACGATGGGGTTCGTCGGCCACGACGCCGGCCACTATGCGCTGGCGCCGAAACCGTGGGTGAACGACGTCTGGGGACACATCTGCATGACCCTGCTGTGCGGGATGAGCTTCGGGAACTGGCGTCTGCGCCACAACCTGCACCATTCGCGTTGCCAGGAGATCGACGGCGATCCGGACATGCACTTCGGCGTGATTTTTTCCGTCTATCCGAACTCCGGGAACTGGCACACGCCGTTCGGCCGCTTCTTCCTGCGGATCCAGAAATGGACCTTCTGGCCCTTGGCGTCGCTTTACTGGGTGTCGCTGCGTACCGACGCCATCCGCGATCTCTTCCAACGTCCGCGGCAGACCAAGATTGCGCGGGTCCTCTTGCCGCTGCATTTCATCGTGCTCCTCGGTATTCCCGGCTTCATCTTTGGCTGGCCGGCGGCGATCCTGGCGTACCTGACCATGTCGTGTGTTTCGTCGTTGATGACGGCGTCGGTGTTCATCCCCAACCACATCGGGATGCGGCGCCTCGCGACAAGCGACAAGCTCAGCTACTTCGAACAACAAATCACGACCAGCCGCAACGTTTCCAACCCGCCCCTGTTCGATTTCTACTATGGCGGCCTTAACTCGCAGATCGAACACCACCTGTTCCCGCGTGTCGCGCGCCATCGCTATCGTGCGATGCGACCGATCGTCCGCGCGTTCTGTGAAAAGCACGGTTTTCCGTATCAAGAGGCCAGCTTCTATCGAGCGCTTGCGTCGGTCAGCAGCCACCTCGGCGACATGACGGCGGCGTATGTCGCCTGGCGCGACCAGCCGCGAATACCGGTACTGGTCCCGCCGTCGCCGATCCCGCAACACGATCCGGCGGTTTGATACGCGGACGTATGGGTTAAAGTCCCTCGCTTGTCTTCATCCGTCGTCGAAACCGATTACCTGGTCATTGGATCGGGCCTGGCCGGCCTGACGTTCGCGCTGTCCGCTTCCGAGCACGGTCGCGTGCTGATCGTGACAAAACGGGCGCCGGCCGAGTCGAACACCAGCTACGCCCAGGGGGGCGTCGCCGGCGTTCTGGATCCCTCCGACACGCCGAACGACCACATCGAAGACACCCTGCGCGTCGGAGACGGATTGTGTCACCGCGACGTCGTCGACCGCTGCGTGCGCGAGGCGCCCGAACAGATCCAGCGCTTCGCCGACGACATCGGTGTCCCCTTCGACCGCGATCCCGAAGGCAACTTCGAACTGGGCCGCGAAGGCGGCCACACCACCCGGCGCATCGCCCACGTCAAGGACACGACCGGCGCCGCGATTCAGAAGGCGCTGTTGGACCGCGTGGCCGAGCGCCCCGATCGCATCCGGATCATGCCCGACCAACTGGCGGTAGATCTGCTGACCACCGCAAAATACGGCGGACTGAACGCGGTGTTCGGCGCGTACGTTTTCGATCAGCAGACCGGTCAGGTGCGGACGATCGTTGCGCGCGCGGTGGTGTTGGCCACCGGGGGCGCCGGCAAGGTGTACCTGTACACGTCCAATCCGGACGTCGCGACCGGCGACGGGATCGCGATGGCCTACCGGGTCGGCGCGCGGGTCGGCAACATGGAATTCTTCCAGTTTCACCCGACGTGCCTGTACCACCCGCAGGCCAAGTCGTTCTTGATCTCGGAAGCGCTGCGCGGCGAGGGCGGAATTCTGCGCCTGCGCGACGGAACGGCCTTCATGCCCCGCTACAGCGCCATGAAAGACCTGGCGCCGCGTGACATCGTCGCGCGGGCCATCGATTCCGAACTGAAGCGCACCGGCGATGATCACGTCGTGTTGGACATGACGCATCTGTCGCCCGATTTCGTGGTCGATCGCTTCCCGATGATCCACAAACGCTGCATGGAACTGGGGATCGACATGCGGCGCATGCCGATTCCCGTCGTGCCGGCGGCGCACTACAGCTGCGGGGGCGTGGTGGTCGACGATCACGGCCGCACCAGCGTGTCGAACCTGTACGCGATCGGCGAGGTGTCGATGACGGGGTTGCACGGGGCCTGCCGCCTGGCTTCGAATTCATTGCTGGAGGCGATGGTGTACGGGGCGCGCGCCGCCGACGATGTCCGCAACGCCGCCGTCGTGCGCCCCACCGACGTCGTACCCTGGTACGCCGGCGAGGCGACGTCGTCCGATGAGGCCGTCGTCGTCAGCCAGAACTGGGACGAGATTCGGCGCCTGATGTGGAACTACGTCGGCATCGTTCGAACGAACCGGCGCCTTGACCGGGCGAAACGCCGCATCGATCTGATTCGCAACGAAATCCGTGACTACTACTGGAATGTGTTGGTCACGGGAGATCTGATTGAACTGCGGAACATCGCGCTGGTCGCCGACCTGATCATCGAAAGCGCCATCCGCCGCCGCGAGAGCCGCGGACTGCACTACACGTTGGACTATCCCGACAAGGATCCGCGATTTGAACACGATACGATCCTGGCGCGCGGCGACGGGCCGCCCGCCTGATCGGAGATCGTCAGGCCCGCGCCGCCAGCGCAATCCCCAGTTGCCCCAGCCAGTACACGCCCAGCGTCAGGATGGCGGACCGTTTGATCGGGCGATGAAAGTTGTCCAGGGCCAAGGTGGCGTCCGAAACGTAGAACAGCGCCGCGCCGACGGCGATCAGCGGTGACGCGCCCGCGCCGGCCGCCGCGACGGCGGTGACGACCATCGTGCCCAGCGCGACCGCGTACCCGACCAACGGTGCCCGGATTCCGGCCGCCCCCGGCCACAGTTTGCGCAACAACATCGTCGTCACAAACACCATCACCAGTGCGGCGCCGATCAGACTTGGCGACCACAACCCCGCGTCGGAACCGGCGCCAATCACGGCACCCACAAACGCCACGATATACGACGCGTGAGCAACCAGAAAAAGCCCAAGTCCGATCAGGAACGTCTTCTTTGGATCGCCCAGAAGCGCCACGTCGCCACCCAACGAAAACAGGATGCCCAGGGCGATCAGCCACGCGAACCGCGACTGGGGCCAGCCCACGACGACAAACAGCAACATCGTCGTCAGCGGCTTGGCCACGCGCAGAACCGCCGGCCGGTGGGTCAGGGAAGCAAGCACCCCCACCACCGCGCTGGTCAGGAACAAGGGGATGATCACCAGCAGCGGCACCGTCATGTCAGGACCTGCTCCGCCGGCAATCGCCCGGCCTACGGATTGCGACTGCTGCGTGGCTGTGCGGCCAATTCCGCCAGCCGCCGCTCGATCACCGCGGCGTCGGCGGGTTCAAATCCGCTGTTCACGAAACGAATCACGCCATTCCTGTCGATCGCGTATGACGTGGGCATCTTGTCGGGTTGCAGGGTGTCCGCGATCTCGCCGCGGGGATCGTGGGCGACCGTCAGCGTCCAGTTCGGCTGCAGTTCCAGAAACTTCACGACGTTGGATCTCTTCTGATCGATCGACACCGCCAGAATTTCGACGCCCCGGCCGCGCAGGCGGCGGGCGATGGCGTCCAGCATCGGAAGCTCTTTCAAACACGGGCCGCACCAGGAGGCCCAGACGTCCAGCAGCACGACCTTCCCGCGCATCGACGACAGCGACAGGCTTTTGCCGTTCATGCCTTCCACCACCAGGTCGGGCGCTGGTCGCCCTACCCCGTCCGCACCCGACGAAGCGCCGCGCGCGGATCCGCCCGCGTCCGCACTGCCCGTAGCGCACGCAACGCCTCCAACGACCGCCCCCCCCACGGCCAATCCCAACAAGAGACGCGAAACGACCGAGCGATCTCGCCCGGACACCCTCACTTGCCGATCTCTTCCTTGACCCATTCGCGCAGGCTTTCGGTGTCCTTCGCGTCCGTGTACTCGCGACCGTTGATGTACAACGTCGGGGTCGACGACAACCCCAGGGTGGTGCCGTCGACACGATCTTTCTGCACGCGGGCTTTCACCTTCGCATCATCCAGATCGACCCGGAACTTCGCCATGTCCAGCCCCAGTTCCTTGCCGAATTTTTCCAGCTCGGCCGGGCTCAGGCTGTCCTGGTTCTCCCACACCTTTTCCTGAAACGGCCAGAACTTCCCCTGTTTCTGTGCCGCCACCGCCGCCTCCGCCGCCAGGCGCGCGTTGGTGTGTTGGGGCAAGGGGTAATGCTTGAAATACATCCTGACCTCGCCCTTGAACTCGTCCAGGATCTGACGCAGCACCGGCTGCAGGCGTTTGCAATGCGGGCACTCGTAGTCCGCGAATTCCACCAGCGTCACCTTCGCGCCCGCGCTGCCCTCCATCGGGGCCTCGGACACGTCGATGACTTTCGGCTGGGTCGAGCGATACCGCTTCTCCAGCGACTCCACGATCTCGCTTTGCGTGTACCCCTGGTCGGCCAGGCGGGCGACATACTTCACGGCATTCAGCGAACGGCGGCAACTGGCGTCCTTCTTCGCGGAGGCCATTAGACTTTGGCCTTTGCCGCAGATCGACGGCTCGTTGTTCACGACGCGGAAGAAGATCTTCTTGGCCAGCTCGTCCAGTTTCGACACGTTCACGCCCGCGGGCGGAGTCATGTCGTCGCCGCCAGCGGCGGCCGCGGCCGATCCCTTGGCCCCACCGCCACCGCCCTGCGAAGCGGCCGGTGCCGACAATGCCTCGGGCGGACTTTTGGCACAGGCAAACGACGCCGCGGCGACAATCGTCCACCCGACGTACGCGACGGAAACCAGGGCTTTCGCCGTGCGCATGCGGACGTAGATATAGGAACACCCGCCGACGGAGTCAACCGCTACGGACAGGGGCGCTCCACTTCGCTCGATGACCGACCCTTGCCGCCAGCCTGAACACCACACATCCGCTAGACGGTGATACGCTGGGAACCGGTATTCCGATGCAGATCAGCTATCTCGCTGACATCCCCGATGCGTCGGCGGCGCTGATTCCCGGGCTGCTTGACCACTGGCGGTACATCGCGCCCGAGGAGACCGTTGAAAGCCGCCAGGCGCGGTTCAAGGCTCACCTGAATCGCGACGAACTACCCATCGCCTGGGTTGCGCATTCCGGGGATCGCGTGTTCGGGACCGCCGCGATCAGAATCCATGATCTGCCGGGCCGGGAGGATCTGACGCCGTGGTTGGGCGGGGTGTTCGTGCTTCCCGCGTTTCGCCGCCGCGGAATCGCATCGGCATTGTGCCGGGCGGTCGAGGAGAAGGCGCGGGACCTGGGATTTCAGAGGCTTTTTCTGTTCACACTGGATCAGCAGTCTTTATACAAAAGCCTGGGATGGGGCCCCTACCAGGCCGCGAATTGGCGCGGTCACACGGCTGACATCCTGCTGAAGCAGTTGGCCGCAAAGTGACCTATCGTTCGTCCGATGAGCGCCCTGTGGTTGAGCTTGTTTGCCGCCGTCCCCACCGCGGCCGCCCCCACGATCACCCCCCATGAAAACCTGATCGTCGACGGCATCCCGCCGATCCCCACGGAGCTTGCCGCGCGGGTCGGGCGCTATACGGAATTCCGGGCTGCGCCGTTCCTGAGCTGGCATCCGGCCCGCCGCGAGATGCTGGTCGCGACCCGGTTCGCCGATACGACGCAGTTGCACCAGGTCGCCTTGCCGGGCGGCGCGCGCAAACAACTGACGTTCTTTCCCGATCGCGTGGCCAGCGCATCGTTTCCACCGCGCGCGGGTATCGATTCGTTCGTCTTTTCGAAGGACACCGGCGGCGACGAGTTCTTCCAGAACTACCGTTACGACCTGGCAAGCGGCGCGATCACGCGCCTGACCGACGGAAAATCGCGCAACAGTTTGGGCGTCTGGTCAAGGCGCGGGCAGCAGATGGTCTACACGTCGACGCGCCGAAACGGCGCCGACACGGATCTGTACGTGATCTCCCCGGCCGATCCCGCGACCGACCGGCTGCTGGTCCAGGTGCAGGGAGGCGGCTGGGCGCCGCTCGACTGGTCGCCCGACGATCGCACGCTGCTGGTCAGTCAGATGATCTCGGTCAACGAGAGCCATCTGTGGCTGTTCGACATCGCCAGCGGGACACGCACGCCGCTGACCGACACCCCCGCCACCGAGCGCGTCGCCTACCGCCAGGGCAAATGGGCGGCGGACGGCAAGTCCATCTTCGTGACCACGGATCGCGAAGGTGAGTTTCTGCGCCTGGGTCGCCTGGACCCGGGAACCAAGGCGTTCAGCCCTTTTTCCTCCCACATCCCGTGGGACGTCGAGAGCTTCGACTTGTCACCCGATGGCCGCCTGCTGGCCGCCGTAACCAACCAGGCCGGTGTGGGAATGTTGCGCCTCTTCAGCGCCACGACCGGCAAGGAATGGGACGCCAAGTCGCTCCCGGCGCTGCCCCCTGGCAGTGTGGCCGACGCGGCCTTTCATCCGAATGGGCGCGATCTCGCCTTCACGATCGTCTCGGCCCGATCGCCCGCCGACGCGTACAGCCTGGACGTCAAGACCCGCAAGGTGCAGCGCTGGACCGAAAGCGAAACCGGCGGCGTCGACACGCGCGATCTTCCCGAACCCGAGATCGTCCGATGGCCGTCGTTCGACGGGCGCGTGTTGTCCGGCCTGCTGTACCTGCCGCCCGCGCGTTTCGCCGGCAAACGCCCGGTGATGATCAACATTCACGGCGGCCCCGAGGCACAGGCGCGACCCGGATTCCAGGGGCGCAACAACTTCATCCTGGCCGAACTGGGCGTCGCGATCCTTTATCCCAACGTGCGCGGTTCGACGGGGTACGGCAAGACGTTCACGCGCATGGACAACGGCCTGCAACGCGAGGACGCCGTCAAGGACATCGGCGCGTTGCTGGATTTTGTTGCCACGCGGCCGGACCTGGACGCCGGGCGCATCATGATCACGGGCGGCAGCTACGGCGGCTACATGACGCTGGCGTCGTCGACGCATTTTGCGGCGCGCATCTGTTGTTCGCTGAGCACCGTTGGCATATCGAATTTCGTGACGTTCCTGGAACGGACCGAGGCCTACCGGCGCGATCTGCGACGCGTGGAATACGGCGACGAGCGCGATCCGGCCACACGCGCCTTCATGGAAAAAATTGCGCCCGTGAACAACGCCTCGAAGATCACCAAGCCCATCTTCATAGTCCAGGGGAAGAACGATCCCCGCGTTCCCCTGCGGGAGGCCGAGCAAATGGTCGCCACGTTGAAGAAACAACGCACGCCGGTCTGGTTCCTGGTGGCCAAGGACGAGGGGCACGGCTTCGCCAAGAAGAAGAACGCTGATTTTCTGTTCCACGCGACCATCGCCTTCATCCAGGCCCACCTGCTGCCGCCCGAGACAGCGGGCGGCAGAAACTGACGGCGGCGCCTATTGACCGCAGGACAGAACCTGAAGCTCGGAGGTTGAGCCGCCCAGAAACGAGAGGCTCACCGCGGTGCCCGACGAGGATTTTGCCTTCCCCGGAAATCCATCGAGATCGCACAACAGAAGGCTGATTTGGTTCCCTGAATATGACGTGCCGTCCGGACACGTGAAGTTGACACTGGTACCCGCGACCCTTTGCTTGAAGACCTGATCACCGACAGTCAGGTCGAAGTTGTCCTCCGAGATCTCGTTGTACGTCAGGCAAGTCGCCCCCTGGCGCGCGATCTGAAACTTCCACAACGCGGCGTCCGGTACCGGGAGGGTCAGCGCCGGGTTGAATGTGATCACCGGCCCGCTGGCGTACGTGCAAGACGCGCGGCCGACATCCAACGTTCCCGATTCGGTCTGGGGCGCGACGCAAGCCTCGGCCGCTGTCAGGATGGACTTCCAGCAGTTGTCGCCATCAAGCCAGGAGCAAGCGAGCGGCTTGGTCTCCGAATCGCCGCCGCCGCAACCGAGAAGGCCGAACACCACAAATCCACACAAAACAGAACCCGCGACACGCATGCAGGGCAGGCTATCGCCGGCACCCAAAGCGCACAACTTCCGGGCCGATTTCCCGTGGGGGACAAGTGCTGGTTAAATGGCCTTCCTTTTCGCGTTGCCTTTTCAGTCAGCAATGGTGTGCTCATGAATGACCTGAACACGACTCTCCGACTGCGTCAGCCGGTGACGCGTCAGCTGGTGGTCATTCTCGGTCTGGTGCAGGCCGCCGCGCTCGTCGGTTGCGGCACGACCCCGGGCAGGGGTTCCTCGACGGGAGGCGCAACGTCCACTGGCGGTACACCGTCGGGCAGCGGAGGCACCGCCACGGGCGGCGCGGGAGTCGGCACGGGAGGCATCACGCCCGTGACGGGCGGCGCCGGCGGCGGAGCAGCCACCGGCGGCAGTGCCAACGGGGGCAGCATGGGCGGCAGCGCCAGCGGGGGCAACACAGGCGGCAGCGCGGCCGGCGGCAGCGCCACGGGGGGCAGCGCCACGGGTGGGACCGCCACCGGCGGCAACCTCGCGACCGGAGGCAGCGCGGCGGGTGGAACCGCGACCGGTGGGCGTGCGACCGGAGGCGGCGGCGCCACTGGCGGAGTCACGAACACGGGCGGTGCGTCGGTTGGTGGCACCGGCGTGGGCGGCGCGGGAACGGGCGGCGCGACCACCGTGGCCCCCGGCATCACGAA
Organism: Pseudomonadota bacterium; assembly: GCA_031407985.1. GTDB lineage: Bacteria > Myxococcota_A > Polyangia > Fen-1088 > Fen-1088 > FEN-1088. The sequence continues at coordinate 28,637 of JANOJB010000265.1, forward strand.
GGACGGCGAAACCCAGGTCGGTACGAACGGACTGACGATTGTCTCCTATGGCGGATACCTGAACGGCGAATCCTTCCAGCAAGAAGGCATCGTCAGCCACAACGGCTACCAGTACGCCGCGTTCTGGAACACCAGTCGCCACGTGGTCATGGCCAGACGCGCGCTGCCCAGCGGTGCCTGGGCCAGGTTCGAATTCACCGACTACACCAACACCGCCGACGACGCGCACAACACGATCTCGTTGGGCATCTGCCCCGGCGACGGAACCTTGCATCTGTCATTCGATCATCACGTCAACAACCTGCACTACCGAAAATCCGTCGCCGGGCTTCTGACCACCCCCGCCACGGCCACCTGGGCGGCATCAAGTTTCACGGCGGTCACCAGCGCACTGGTCGGGACCACCGCCGTGACGCAAGTGACCTACCCTCGATTCGTCACCGAGCCCGGTGGCGGCAAGATGTTGTTCGGCGCCCGGTTCGGCACCAGCGGCAGTGGGGACGAGTACCTGTGGGAATACGATGGGACGACCCACGCCTGGGTGTCTCTCGGCAAGTACCTGGACGGCATCACGGACAACATCAATGCCTATCCCCACGGCCTGTCCTACGCCAAAGGCGGTACACGGTTACACATCTCCTGGTGCTGGCGGGACACGTCGGACGCGTCGACGAATCACGACCTGTACTACGCCTACAGCGACGACCACGGCCGATCCTGGAAGAACAACGTGGGCACCACGATCGCCACCACGGGTTCGTCGTTCATCAACCGAGACTCCTCCGGTGCCCGGGTTTTTACCATCGCGACGAATCGAGGTCTCATCAATCAGGAACACATGGCCGTCGACCCCGCGGGGCGGGTCCACGTGCTGCTTTCGCACATGCCCGACGCGCAGGCGGCCGACGCGACCTTCGACAGCGCGCGGACCAAGAGCCAGTTCTTCCACTACTGGCGAAACACCAACGGAACCTGGACCCGAACCGCGATCGGTTTGCCGGTCATCGCGAACTTTCGGGGCAAGCTGGCGCTGTCGTCCGCGAACAACCTGTATGCGATCCTGCCCGACCTGCGCATCGCCGCCGCTGCGGCCTCCACGAACTTCGCCAGTTGGTCACTGCTCAACTCGACCGACGCGGGGCGTTTCTTCTCGGATCCGCTGATCGACACCGCGCGCCTGCAAACCGAGGACAAGCTGACCGTCTATTACCCGCAGAGGTCGTCGGTGAACATCTGGGCGCTGGATTACACCGTCAGGTAGGCGCCACGACGATCCCACGTTACCAAGCGGTGGCCCGAGGTTTGCTGTGCTTGATGCTGTTCACGCTGTTCTCGTGAACAGCGGTCCACAAGCAATGAACCCTGGAGGTACGTCAATGTCCCTGTCTCGTCTCAAATTCGTGCTCTATTCGGTCCTCACTGTCGCCGTGTTTCTGAAAGCGGGCGGTACTGCCCACGCGACCGAGGTGGGGATGCAGCGCAAGGTCGGGGTCGGGCTGGTGGCGGGTTCCGCGCCCGGGGTGACGGCGAAGATATGGACCAGCAGCACCAGCGCGGTGGACCTCGGCGTCGGTTTCGGCCTCGGGAACTTCGCCTGTAGCCAGCGATTCAATCCTTGTGGCAGCCGCTCCAGCTTCAATCTCGACTATCTCTGGCAGTCGGGCCACGGACCGCGGGATGTCCTCAGCTTGCACATTGGGCTTGGTGCCCGGTTTTGGTTTTGGGACTACGGCAACGGGACCGGTGACTTCCAGATCGCCGGGCGGATGCCTATCGGCCTCGATCTCTACGCGTTCAAATGGCTCGAAGTTTACGGCGAGATCACTCCCAGCTTGGCCTTTGGTCCCTCGATCTTCTTTTTCGAAGGCGCCATCGGCGGCCGTATCTATCTTTAGTCATCCTTAGTCATCCTTTGGTATCGCCTTTTTCCAAGGCTTCGCCTTTTGGACGCCCGCGTCGCACGTGACCTGGCCCCTTCCTTGCTGGAGGCGGAGCGACATCCGGCGATTCGTACCGAATCGGTCGGGTCACAACAACCACGAAGGAGAACACATGCACATCAGTAAGTTCGTTTTGGGGACCTCATTGTCATTTCTCTTGATCACCGCAGGACTTGCCAGCGCCGGCGAAAATGCCGTTCAGAAGGAAGGCAACGCCCTGGAGGCGAAAGGCAATGCGCTTGAGAAGAAAGCCGTCCGCGAAAAGAAAGCCGCCGAGAAGAACGCCGCCACGGCCGAAGCGAAACAGGACAAAGGCGAGCAACTGCAAAAGGAAGGCAAATCGCTGAAGAAGAACGCTGAGAAGAACCCGGAGACCGTCGCCGAGGGCGCACGGCTGGAAAAGGCGGGCGCCGTCGAGAAAGCCGAAGGCGAGAAGCTGGAAAAGACCGCCAAGGGTCAGAAGGAGCACGCCAAGAAGACGCAAAAAGCGGCCGATGAGATGGAGAAGGCCGGCGCAAAGATCGAAAAGGCCGGCACCGACATGGGCAAGAAGTAGCGGCGATCTGATTCAACGAACAGGCACCCGCAGCATGCAAGTCAGGTGCTGCGGATGCGAGCGATCCGAATGGAATCGTGGTTTCGGGATGCGGTGGTAACAAGGCACTCCACGATGTCACCCAGAAGTGACGGCCGCCCGCCCCCGTCATGAGCTTCGGTGTGGCGGAATGCTCACCGCCGCGCCAAGGCATCTCGCACGGCGCTTGCATTACGTCGGAACATGTCACTCGAAACAATTCTGTTGTGGGCTTTCGTGGGCCTTGTTGCTGGTTGGTTAGCCTCCGCCGTCGTGGGTGGCGGATTCGGCATCATCGGCGACATCGTGGTGGGAATCGTCGGCGCCTTCGTCGGTGGATTCGTATTTCGAAACCTGGGCATCGGCCCCGTCTTTTCGGGGATACCCGGAACCATCTTCGTGGCGTTCATCGGCGCCGTCATCCTGCTGGTGTTGCTGCGCATCATCCGTCGCGGGCGCGCAAATGTCTGAACCGTCGACGACCGCGGACGATGATCAGCGCGTCGACGAAGCCGGCCGAGATTCGTTTCCAGCCAGTGATCCTCCACCGTGGACAAGCGGTGCAGAGGAACACCTATCGAACCTCGGCCCAACACCAAACAGGAGAACCATGGAGAAATCAGTACTCATGACCAAGCAGGGTGTTCGCAATCTGAATTCGCTTGGCCCCAAGAAGAAACGCCCCGAAGTCGTCACGGCGGAGCCAGAAACATCTGCCGCGGATCCCGTCAAGTCGCCCGGCAGCGAGACCATTGACAAGGACGTGGTCCCCGCCGGCTGAACGGCCACCGCGCGCCGGGGGCGTCACGTTTGCGAAACGCAGATCGCTCGGCGGTCCCCGCTTGATACGTTGAATTGATGCAGGGGGCTTCCCCCGGCGGATCGGCGGCGGAATTGGCGACGAAATCAGGTTGGCCCGGACCTTGAAGAGGTAGGCAACCATGTCGCAAAAACCGCCAAGTACCCGCCGGATGATCAGGGAATTTCTCCGCCCGTGGTGGCGCAGCCCGTTGGCGCTGCTCACGGCGACAGCGCTGATTCTTGCTGCTGGCCGTATCGCTCTTGATCCGTGGTTGACAGCAAAGGTTCGCGGCAATCTGACCCGGTTGGCCACAACGGGCGTTGTCGTCGCGTTCCGCGATCTCCAGGTGTCTCTCTTTCCGCCCTCGATTGCTCTCACGGACCTGACCTTCCAGGGGCAGTCCGGCGAATCGATGGATGTTGATCGCTTGGTTGTCCAGGTGGCATCACTGCGCGAGTTGGCCGCCGCGACTCCCCACGTCCGCCTTCACATCGTGCGACCGCATTGGCGAACATTCCCAGGCGCCAGCGATCTCGATCGGCTCAGGCGCGCGATGCCCGCGGCCCACGTGGATGTCGCAAGTTTCGCCAACGGCAGCGTCGGAAATTCCGCGGGGGGCGATGGTCGGCCGGTTCTAGGTGGCATGCATGGAACTGTCGAGGGGCTGGCCACCGGCGCCGAGATAGCGCGGCAGCGTTGGAAGATTTCGGCCGACGGCTATCTGGCCGCCCTGAATCCCGTGCACGTGACGATCAACCACACGCCGGCCGGAAAATGGGAAACCTCATTCTCGGTTCGCGGATTGGCGTGGGCCGCCAGCCTCGACGGGTTGCCATTCTCCATCGCCGGCCACGTGGATAGCGGGGACTTCCGATTCAAAGCCGTGGTTCGTGTCAGCGGGTTGCCCAACGCGTCCCCGACTGCGCGGACGCACGACAGCCTCGCTGGCCTGTCCCAGAAATGGCCGACGACGGACGTGACCATGACCGAAACGCTCGAGAATCCGGGCACGACCGGCCAAGAAGTGAATCTCGTCATCCTGGAGGAAGTCGACAAGTCACGGGTGCATGGCTTCCGCCCCCAAGACGGCATCGGTGTCGTCGTCAGCGTCGTTGGGTTGGCCGCGAAGGTTCTGATCGTCCCCGCAACCAGTACAGCGGTGGTCATCGAAGACGATTCCGCACGACCCCAGCGAAGCCTCGCCGTGAACATGGGAGGCAATCATGAAACCGATTGAAAAATCCAAAATGAGACAGGCTCCGTCCACCAGAGCGCCGGTATTGGCCGTTCTGCTGCTCACCGTCGCGACGGGGTGCAGTTCGGACATCTTCGACATCAATGTCGTCCTGACTTCCAAGGTCTTCCCGATAGAGTTCGGATCGGCCACCGGAACCATTCCAACCCTGCCATGTGATCCCATGGGTCTGGCCGTGTGCGGAGGCAATCAAGTCATCGCGCTGGGAGGCGGCACCGATCCTGTCGACGTCCACGTGGCGTTGAACGCCGCTTGCGACCCCGGAACACTGCTTTGTTACGCAGAGGCCAACGCGCGTGCAACCTACACCGTGGACGTTCTGCGGGACGAAAGTTTCACCAGCAAGGTGGGGCGCCGGGCTGTGTCCGTCGTTCGCATGCTGGACATGGCCTATACGATTCCGACCAACACCACCACTTTCGACATACCCCCGATTGCGGTCCACGTCGGTCCCCCCGGCACAACCACGGTGGGGGATCCTGGAACCTTCCTCGTCGACAACATGCCACCCCTGGCCGCGGGAACCGTCGTGGCCGCCGAACCCCGACACTTCGTACTTGCTGACGATTCTCCGGCCCGCGATCTGATCGAACGACAAATTCAGAACAAATCCCCTTTCGTGTTTCTCATGACCGTGGCACCGCGATTGGAATCCGGATCCCCGGTTCCCGCTGGCAAGGTGGAGATCGCCATCAGGCCGGTCCTTGGATTGGGGATTCGGTAACGGGCCAATTTGAATGACGGCCCGGACTTCTGATCCCGAATCGTTACAACGGCGGGCGAAGGGCCGGGTGGTGATACGCCCAGGTAACGGAGGCGTCGTCAACCCCAAGACTTTTCATTGCGCGCGCTGTGGCATGCGCCTTGCGATGTCATTTGGAAATCGATGACCCATAAGCGATTGGCGCACAAGGAGGAACACGCGATGACTCTAAAATCCGAACTTGCCGGCCATGTGGCCGGCCTGGTTGACCAGATCGAGCAACGAGCCGAGACACTGCCCGCGCAGGCGCGCGACGCGCAGAAGACCGTTTCGGCCTGGGGCACCCGCGCGCGGAAGTTCGCGCAACGGAACCCCGGCACCGTCCTGATCGGCGCGTTCGCGATCGGATTCGTACTGGCGAAGGCCGCCCGTCATGCATAACGGAACCGAAAAGAGGAAGACAACCGCGCTGCGGGTACGCAACCCTCGTCACAAGGGTGGGAACGACATCGCCCCGCGGATCCCCTTGCGGCTACGCGACGCCCGCCAGCGCATCGGCGCGTGGAGCCAAACCCTGGGTCGACAGGTCCACGAGCATCCCGGCCGTTCGGTCGCGCTGGCGGTCGGGGCTGGCTACCTGCTGGGAGGCGGCCTCTTCTCGCGGCTCACGGGCCGTGTCCTCGGAACCGGACTGCGAATCGGCTTTCGACTTTTGGTTCCGTTTTTGGCCCAAAGCATCGTCACAGAGCAAATACACCCCGACAACAAGGAGACCCAAACATGAAACTCAGCGACATTCGTGATCTCAACAAGGATGACATTCTCTCGGCCCTGGGTCTTGCGACCAAACCCAGTACATCCGACCGCCTGCTAGGTACCTTGGGTGTCTTTGGCGTCGGGTTGCTGGTGGGGGCCGGGGCGGCGTTGTTGTTCGCGCCAAAATCCGGGCAGGCTTTGCGCGAAGATCTGGGCGATCGCTTTCGCAAGCTTCGTAACGAAGACGACAGCGATTCGACCGATTCCCTTGAAGCACCGGCTTCCCGGGGCGAGGCCCGCACCTGAACGTGCGTTCCTCGCTGATCGATGTCGCGAAGATCGCCGCCGAGGACCTACTGGACCTGGTCGCGGCGCAGATCAAATTAGCGCGCCTTGAACTGGCGGCGGATCTCCGCGCGTCGATCACGCGGGTCGTCTGGATCGCGCTGTTCATTCCCCCACTGGTGGTTGGTTATGCCTTCGGCATGGCGGCGATAGCATCGTGGCTGGCGGGATATTGGGGGCGGCCCGCGGCTCTGGCGTGCATAGCGGGACTGCAAATCGTGCCTGCGGGCGTTGGGATTCTCTGGTCGCTTTCCGCGCTCAAGCGAACCCAGGTTCTGGAACGCAGCACGACACAGATCGCCGCCAGCGCCAAGCGAAGCTTGGCGGCGGTGTCGAATTCGAACGGGACGAGGTTGTCGGATGGATGACATCGCGGTTGGTCGCTGGGACGCGGGATCGGTAAGCCCCCGCGGGCCCGACGATGAAAGACAACAAGTCGAGGCCGAGATCGCGCTGAAGCGCGAGCGGGCCGCCGCCTCGCTTGGCGAGTTGCGCCGGCGTGTGCATGTTGCGACCAGCTGGCGCGCCTGGGCCAGATCGAATCCCCTCGCCTGGATTGGCGTTGGGTTGTGTCTGGGGTTCGTTGTTGGATACCGGGGACGTCCCCGCAGCGACGTCACGAAGCCGTAACGCCGTGGTGGAAACGTAACCGCCGGAACCGACCTCGGGCACGTCTCGGCCGGCCGGGCCCGGTTTTGCGGGTCTTACCCGAGGGATACCGCCCGCGCCCCCACCGTATCCGTGGCACGGAGATTGAAGGAATTCCCCATCAGCAAGATGGGAGCCTGATGAACGACGACCCGATCGGACACGCACCCGCCGCATCCAAAAACACCGTCCCGCCACCGATGATCAGCCACGTCGGGCCCACGGAACTCCTTGCCAAAAACTGAGGCGGAAAAGGCATTGATCCAGGCCGCGGTGGCTACCGCCGCCGAGCTAGCTGCAATGCAGGGAGCAGTATCCGAAGCGGCCATCGTCGCGGTTACCGATGTGACCGGCAAGATTGAAGAAGCCAACGACAATTTCGTGCGCATCTCGGGATACGCTCGAGAAGAACTCATCGGCCAGGATCACCGCCTATTGAACTCGGGCTTGCATCCCAAAGAGTTCTTTCGCGACCTGTGGACGACCATCGCCAGCGGCAAAATCTGGCGAAATGACATCCACAACCGCGCCAAAGACGGTTCGCTCTACTGGGTAGATACGACGATCTCCCCCGTCCTCAACGAGCGCGGCAAGCCGGTGAAGTACATAGCCGTGCGTTTCGACATCACAGCGCGCAAGCAGGCGGAAGAGACGTTACTCAAGACGGGGGCCTTACAAAGCGCGATTTTCAACAGCGCCAATTTCTCGAGCATCGCCACCGACGCCAAGGGCGTCATCCAGATTTTCAACGTCGGCGCTGAACGCATGCTGGGTTACACGGCCGCCGAAGTGATGAACAAGATCACGCCGGCCGACATTTCCGATCCCCAGGAAGTGGTCGCGCGCGCCAAGGCGCTGAGCGTCGAGCTTGGAACCCCGATTACGCCTGGGTTCGAGGCCTTGGTTTTCAAGGCGTCGCGCGGGATCGAAGACATCTATGAGCTCACCTATATCCGCAAGGATGGCAGCCGGTTCCCGGCGGTGGTGTCCGTCACGGCACTGCGGGACGCAGCGGACGCCATCATCGGCTATTTGCTGATTGGCACCGAGCTCAAGGCGGGGGCTCTGCAAAGCGCGATTTTCAACAGCGCCAACTTCTCGAGCATCGCCACGGACGCAAAGGGCGTCATCCAGATCTTCAACGTCGGCGCCGAGCGCATGCTGGGTTACACAGCCGCCGAGGTGATGAACAAGATCACGCCGGCTGATATTTCAGACCCGCAGGAAGTGATCGCGCGCGCCAAGGCGCTGAGCGTCGAGCTTGGAACCCCGATTATGCCTGGGTTCGAGGCATTGGTTTTCAAAGCGTCGCGCGGGATCGAGGACATCTACGAGCTGACCTATATCCGCAAGGATGGCAGCCGGTTCCCAGCGGTCGTCTCCGTGACCGCGCTGCGCGACGCACAGGCCACCATCATCGGCTACCTGCTGATCGGCACCGACAACACCGCACGCAAACAAGCGGAAGAGGCTTTGCTCAAGGTCGGGGCCTTGCAGAGCGCGATTTTCAACAGCGCCAACTTCTCGAGCATCGCCACCGACGCCAAGGGCGTCATCCAAATTTTCAACGTCGGCGCGGAACGAATGTTGGGGTACACGGCCGCCGAAGTAATGAACAAAATCACGCCGGCCGATATTTCCGATCCGGCGGAAGTGATCACGCGCGCCAAAGCGCTAAGCATCGAACTTGGAACCCCGATTACGCCTGGGTTCGAGGCATTGGTATTCAAAGCGTCGCGCGGGATCGAGGACATCTACGAGTTGACCTATTTCCGCAAGGACGGCAGCCGATTCCCGGCCGTCGTGTCGGTCACCGCGCTGCGCGACGCATCGGACGTCATCATCGGGTACCTGCTGATCGGCACCGACAACACCGCACGCAAACAAGCGGAAGAGGCTTTGCTCAAGGTCGGGGCGTTGCAGAGCGCGATTTTCAACAGCGCCAACTTCTCGAGCATCGCCACCGATGCCAAGGGCGTCATCCAGATTTTCAACGTCGGCGCGGAACGAATGTTGGGGTACACGGCCGCCGAAGTGATGAACAAGATCACGCCGGCCGACATTTCCGATCCGGCGGAAGTGATCACGCGCGCCAAAGCGCTGAGCATCGAACTTGGAACCCCGATTACGCCTGGGTTCGAGGCATTGGTATTCAAAGCGTCGCGCGGAATCGAGGATATCTACGAGCTGACCTATTTCCGCAAGGACGGCAGCCGATTCCCGGCCGTCGTGTCGGTCACCGCGCTGCGCGACGCAGCGGACGTCATCATCGGGTACCTGCTGATCGGAACCGACAACACCGCGCGCAAGCAGGTCGAAGAAGAACGCCAGAAACTGGATCAGCGTCTGCGCGATCAACATTTCTACACACGCTCGCTGGTCGAATCGAACATCGACGCCCTGATAACAACCGATCCCCGCGGCATCATCACCGACGTCAACAAGCAGACGGAAGCGCTGACGGGGTGTACGCGGGACGAGCTGATCGGAGCGCCCTTCAAGAACTATTTCACGGATTCCGACCGCGCCGAGGCGGGCATCAACCGGGTGCTGGCCGAAGGCAAGGTCACCAATTACGAACTGACCGCACGGGCCAGGGACGGCAAGCAGACGACGGTTTCATACAACGCAACCACGTTTCACGATCGCGACAGAAGGTTACAGGGCGTGTTCGCGGCCGCGCGCGACGTGACCGAGCTGAAGCGCTACGAGCAGACGTTGCACCAGAAAAACGTCGAGCTGGAAGCATCCAGCCGCATGAAGTCCGAATTCCTGGCCAACATGTCACACGAGCTGAGGACGCCGTTGAACGCCATCATTGGTTTCTCCGAAGTCCTGCGCGATGGACTGATGGGCGATCTGACCGACAAACAGAAGGGTTTCATCGGCGACATTTTCAACAGCGGCAACCACCTGTTGTCCCTGATCAACGACATCCTGGATCTGTCCAAAGTGGAGGCCGGATCGATGATGCTGGACCTGGAATCTGTCCAGGTGGCTTCGCTGTTCGTGAACAGCCTGTCGATCATCAGGGAGAAGGCGGCGTCACGTCACATCCGCCTGAGCATGGACGCCGCGGCCGACCTGGGGTCGTTTCAGGCAGACGCGCGCAAGGTCAAGCAGATCGCCTACAACCTGCTGTCGAATGCGGTGAAGTTCACCGTCGAGGGCGGCCACGTTACCTTGCGTGCCAGCCGGGTTCCCCGCGCGGAGGTCGGCCACCTGTTGGGCCCGTGGCTGGGACGAACCTTCCCGCTGGCCGAAAACGAATTCGCGGAGTTTCTCAAGATCAGCGTTACCGACACCGGCATCGGCATCTCGCCCGAGGGGTTGCAGCATCTGTTCAAGCCCTTCAGTCAGATCGACAGCGGCCTGGCGCGCAAATTCGAAGGCACCGGCCTGGGCCTGGCCATGGTGAAGCTTCTGGCCGAGTTGCACGGCGGTGCGGTCGCGGTGGAAAGCGACGTCGGCAAGGGATCCTGCTTCACGGTGTGGCTGCCGCTGCGGGCGGCCGAGGAAGGGGTGCAGACGTCCGTGAAAGCCCCCACTGCCCCGGTCGTCGAGGCGCCGGCCGGTACCCGCACCGCGCTGGTGGTTGAGGACGACTTCAAATCAGCCGATCTGATCCGCGTGCAATTGGAGGCCCAGGGCTTCAGGGTGCTGCACGCCGCCTCCGCCGAAGCGGCACTGGCGCTTGCGGTGCAGCAGCCGTTGTCTCTGATCACTCTGGACATTATGCTGCCCAACATGGACGGGTGGGAGCTGATCGGACGCATCAAACAGATGCCGGCTCTGGCACGCATCCCGGTCGTAATCATCTCGATCGTGGCGGATCGCAACAAGGGCTTCGCGCTTGGCGCCGCCGCGGTGATGCAGAAACCTATTTCCCGACAGAATCTCTACGAATCGCTGGTTCAGGTTGGGTTGTTTCCGCGGGCGTCGGATCGGACTCTGAAAATCCTGCTGGTCGATGACGATCCCAAGGCGGTCGAACTGATGGCGATCCGCGTGCAGGGCCTGGCCAGTTCCGTCCAGCGCGCGTACAGCGGTCGCGAGGCGATCGACAGCGCGCGGCAAGACCCTCCGGACCTGATTCTGCTGGATCTGCTGATGCCCGAGATGAGTGGCTTCGAAGTGGTCGACGCACTGAACAATCATCCCGGCACGGATCATATTCCGATCGTTGTGGTCACCGCCAAGGAGGTCACGGCCGAGGATCGCTCCAGGCTGAATGGCAACGTGAAAACGATCATGGAAAAGGGGAGTTTCGATCGTGAGCGCTTCGCCGCGGAAGTTCGCCGGGCCATGGCCGGGCGCCAGGCGGTCACCTGACATGGCAAGAGTCCTGATCATCGAGGACAACCCCACCAACATGACGTTGGCGGTATTCCTGTTGCAGTCAGTGGGCCACGTGGTGCTGAACGCAACCGACGCGGAGGCAGGGCTGATGTTGGCGCGCGACCAGCGACCGGACCTGGTCCTGATGGACATCCAGCTTCCCGGCATGGATGGCTTGCAGGCCACGGCCTTGCTGAAACGGGACCCGGCGACCCGCGCCATTCCCGTCGTCGCCCTGACGGCGCTGGCGATGAAAGGCGACGAGGAACGCATCCGCGCGGCCGGCTGTGACGGCTACATCGCCAAACCGATGCGTTATCAGGAATTCCTGACGACCGTCGCGGCGCACCTGGCCGGCA
>JANOJB010000287.1:0-28507 GCA_031407985.1 Pseudomonadota bacterium
GCTGCTGTACATCAAGCCGACGCGTCCCGGTCTGCACACGACCATCGCCGTCAACACCGATCGTCGCACCTACTACCTTGAATTGCAGAGCTTCGAGGACACGTACATGGCGGCCGTCCAATGGCGCTATCCGCACGACGAGGTCGACCAGTTGGAAGCGGTCGCGGCTCGCGATCAGGCGCTGGCCAGCGCGACGATCGCCACCAACATCAACCTGGAAACGGTCAACTTCAAGTACAAGGTGACGCTGGAAAAGGGGAAGCCCACGTGGGCGCCCTTGCAGGTCTTTGACGACGGGCGCAAGACCTTCATCCGGTTTCCCGCTGCGATGCTCAATCGCGAAGCGCCCGCGCTGTTCGTGCTGTCCAGCACCAACGAGACGCAGCTCGTGAATTACCGCGTGAAGAACGACTACTACGTCGTGGACCGCCTGATCGACAAGGCCGAGCTTCGCGTCGGACAGAAGGACCAGGAGATCGTCCGGATCTCTCGCGATCGCTGAATCAAGGAGGCCCGCCATGCTTGCCGTCGATGACAACGAGCCCACGGATGTCACAGAGCCGAAGGATTCCAGGCCCCCGACGAACCCCCGGGAGTCCACCGATCTTCATCGAACGAAGGTGCCGGCGGATGATCCGAGGCTCAAACTTGATAGGCCTCGTTCAAGGACACTGAGAAGGGGGCCGGCGCTGCTCGCGGCGCTCGCAGTGGCCGGCGTCGTCGTCATTGCGTTGATCGTCGCCCTCTCGCCGCAGGCGAACGACCAGGACAGCCCGAAGAAGACCGCTGGCGATCCGAATACGTCGCCCACGAACCCCATCCCTCTCCCGGACGTCGTCAAGGGTGCCCCGATCACCGGCAGCGGCAAAGGCATCAACACATTCGGGGCGAAGGATGCGGGCATGCCGGGGGACAACGGGGATGCGGCGCGATCGCTCGACAGCATGCGCCCACCTTCGCCCGAAGAGGCCGCCTCCGCGCAGCGGGCCGAGGCGCTCCGTCAGACTCGCGTCAACGACTACCTGAAAGCCCGGGGCTCGGGCGTGTTCGTGCTCGTCGACGATGCTCCCGTCGTAGAGCAGCAGCCGCAGCGGCCCGCGCCCACGCGGAGCGGCCAAGACGACGGCGGCGGCGCGTCGCCGCGTGGACAGGCGTCGGCGGAGCCGGGGCGAACCCAGGATCCAAACATGCAGGAACGGAAGAACGACTTTGTTTCCAAGAGCGGGGCCACGGGCTCCGAATACCTGGAGAAGGGTCTGACGGTCCCGCGTAGCCCCTACGAGGTCAAGGCCGGCACCGTCATCCCGACGGTGCTGATCACCGGGATCAACAGCGATCTGCCCGGACAGATCGTCGGCCAGGTCCGCGAGAACGTCTACGACACCGTCTCCGGCAACTATCTCCTGATCCCGCAGGGCTCGCGGATCCTGGCCGCCTACGATTCGATGGTCGCCTGGGGCCAAGAGCGTGTCCTCGTGTGCTGGAATCGGCTGATCCGCCCGGACGGCAGCTCGATCAGCATGGACTGCATGCCAGGCGTCGATCTGGCCGGTTATGCCGGCTTCACCGACGAAGTGGACAACCATTGGTGGCGCGTAGTCGGCGGTGCCGTGTTCTCCAGCCTGCTCGCCGCCACCGCCCAGCGCAGTCAGGGCGACGTCACCGGCTTTCAGCCGTCGTTTCCCCAGACGTGGGCCACCGGAGCCGCCGGCCAGATCAACCAGACCGGACAGCAAGTCACCCAGAAGAGCCTCCAGATCCAGCCGACCATCACGGTTCGACCCGGGTTCTCGGTCAACGTCCTCGTGTCCAGGGACATGGTCATCCCGCCCTACACGGGGCGGTGAACGGACACCCATGCGCCTCTTCATCGCCGAAACGCGCAGCCTCGCGCGAGCGATCGCCGCCGTGCTCCCGCAGCCGCGTCGGGCTTCCGGTGCTCCCAAAGTTCCAGGCGTGCGCCCCTGCCTTGCGCCGGGTCGCGCCAGCGCGCTCCAGCAGCGCCAGGGCAAGCATGGAGCGTTCTGGCCCTGCACACGCTACCCGGAGCGCAAGCGGATGACAGCCGACGAGGGCTCGCCTGCCGGCTCGTCCGTGCGGAGCCGCTCTTGTGCCAAGCGCGGCTCCCCGCGGAAGGCCGCTCACGGCCGGTAGCGAGCCCCGTCCATCATGAACCCGCGGAGCGCGAGGAAGAGCCCGCAGATCGATCGCACCGCGAGCGCGATCATCGGCGACGACGAAACACCGATCGCTCTGCAGTCGCGTGATCTCCGCCACCTCGCAGATCTTCTCGCGGTGTTTCTTGTCAAGGAGATCGTTCCGCTGTTTCAGGGCCGTGCTAGCGTCACACCTGCTGACGTTTCTCCGTGCCCAAGAAAGGAGATGGACCCATGGCGCGAAGAAACAGACCCGAGCGGGTGCTCGGACCCTATAGGCACTACAACAGATGGAGAGTCTTCCTGGTCGCAGCAGGAGGCGAAAGAACTCTTAAGGACTATGAGAGCGAAGAAGAAGCAAGGCAGGTCGTCCGCTCGCTGAAGAAGGAATTGACGAGGGCGGAAGACCGAACGATCCGGGATGCGCGGGAGAAGTACGAGGAGTACATGCGGGACGACAAGGGCAACAAACCTCGATCGATCGCCGCCACTTCGTGGCGGTTGAAGATCTTCTTTCCAGAAGAAGATCTGCTGATCGAGGATCTGAGGCCGTCGCGTTGCAAGGGCTACTACGACGCCTTGCGAACGCGACCGATGCCGACGACGAAGCGACCGCTCGCCGTCGACTCGCACAGGAACATCCTCGCGGAGGCAAAGTCGTTCCTGAGGTGGTGCGTGGGAAAACGGTGGATCTCGCGCAACCCGTTGGACGAAGTGACGGGGATGGGGAGGCGGAGGCACGGCAAGGCGCAACTCCGGATCGACGAGGCACGCAGGTGGCAGGCAAAAGCGGTCGGGTTCGCGGACCAGGGGGAGGATGGAGCGGTGGCGGCGATGATGTCGTTGGTGATGGGGATGCGGGCTTCGGAGATCATTAGCCGGGTGGTGCGCGATCTGGACGACGAGGGGCGGTTGCTCTGGATCCCCGAGACGAAGACGGAGGCGGGCAAGCGAACGCTTCCAGTCCCGGAATTCTTGCAGCCGTACTTGAATGCGATCGCCGAGGGGAAGACGCCCCAGGATCTGTTGTTTGGGCGCCACTGGCGGGATTGGCCGCGCGAGTGGGTACAGCGGATCTGTAGGGCGGCGAAGGTGCCGGAGGTGACTGCTCACGGAATGCGGGGTCTCCACGGCACACTCGCGGTCGAGAAAGGGGCGACGACTCACATCGTCGCCCAGGCTCTCGGCCACGAGTCGGAGACCACGTCGCGCGAGAGCTACATCTCGCGCGAAGCGATCACCGGCGCCGACCAGCGGCGCGTCCTCACGGTGCTGGCGGGAGGGCGAGAGCACTCGCCGCGGGAGCACCGGTCGTCCACCATCGGCACCACCCGCACCCTCAGCCGCGGTAATGATTCGCAGAATTTCATTACCGCGGAGCCTTGCGTCAGGAAAAACAGTAAGAATATCGTGGAGATGAACGGGATCGAACCGTCGGCCTCCTGAGTGCGATTCAGGCGCTCTCCCAGCTGAGCTACATCCCCAACCGGCCAACGACCGGTGTCGTAGGCCGGGCGACATTCTACGCACCGGCGGTGGCGATGCAACCTTTCCCGGCGGAAGTGCGACCGAAAGCGCATTCTCCAACGGTGGTGGCGCCGGTCCGGGCGGGATCGGGGCTGCCAGTCGGGTGACGCCCAAGGGGTGCTGGCTCGGACGGGTGGAACGGGACCACCCGTCGATGGTCTGGTAGTTTCGTCGCCGTGCCCGCGAAGCCCCCAGCCCCCAGACGTGTTCGGGCCGATCTGGAGCTGGTTGATCAGGGCTTGGCGCCGTCGCGCGAACGAGCGCGAGCTCTGATTCTGGCCGGCGAGGTGTTGGCGGGGGATCGTCCCATCGACAAAGCGGGCGATTTGGTCGTGACCGGTGCGCCCTTGCGGCTGCGAAACGCGCCCATGCCGTATGTGTCCCGTGGCGGCGTGAAGTTGGCGCACGCGCTCTTGACCTTCGGGACCGATGTTGCCGGCCGCGTGGCCCTGGACGTCGGGGCGTCGACAGGCGGTTTCACCGATTGCTTGCTGCAGGCAGGTGCGGCGCGCGTCTATTGCGTCGACGTCGGGTACGGTCAGCTCGACGCCAAGATCGCGCGCGATTCACGCGTCGTGATCCTCGACCGGACCAACATACGGCATGCACCGCCGGATCTGTTGCCGGAAAAGGCCGACGTCGCGGTGGTGGACGTGTCGTTCATCTCATTGGCGCTGGTGCTTCCTGCGTTGCCGCCGTTGTTGCGTCCGGGGGCCGCGGTAATCGCGCTTGTGAAGCCGCAATTCGAAGTGGGACGCGCGCGCATCGGCAAGGGTGGCATCGTGCGCGACGAAGCTGCGCGCGCCGACGCCCTGGCCAGCGTCGCGCGGACCGCGCGGGGCCTGGGGTACGCGATCGTCGGCGACACCACCTCGCCGATCACTGGTGGCAAGGGTAACGTCGAATTTCTGCTCCATCTGCGGACGCCCGCATGATCCGCCGTGCACGACGTTCCCTCGGCGCGTCGTTGGGCGCGTCGTTCAGCGCGTCGTTGGGCGCGTCGTTCAGCGCGTCGTTGGGCGCGTCGTTGGGCGCGTCGTTCAGCGCGTCGGTTGGCGCGTCGTTCGGCAGCACCTCCGGGCGCGCCTGACGACGGTGGTGCGTTCGGATATCCTGTCGGCGTGCGCATCCTCGTCACCGGCGCCGCCGGATTCATCGGTTCTCACCTTTGCCAGCGTTTGGCCACGCGCGGCGACGAGGTCACGGGTTTCGACAATTTCGACGGCTTCTACGCTCGTGACGCCAAGGAACGGAATCTCCACGAGGTTCGCGCCGCGATTGTTGCGCTGGCGGGTTCAGTGACCGCAGGCAATCGCGCGGACCGATTTGCCTTCATTGAAGGAGACATCCGCCGGCCCGAAGATTTGGCGTTGGCATTCGCGGCGGCCCGTCCCGAGTTGGTGGTGCACCTAGCGGCGCTCGCGGGGGTGCGGCCGTCGATAGCGGAGCCCGCGCGGTACGCCGACGTAAATGTCACGGGCACACAACAGGTCCTATCCGCCTGCCACACCCACGGCGTGGCGCGGTTGGCGTTCGCGTCGTCGTCTTCCGTCTATGGGATCGACAGCGACGTTCCGTTTTGTGCAAGCGATCCGTGCCTGCGTCCGGTTTCCCCCTACGCGGCGACCAAACGTGCGGGTGAATTGGTCACCTTTACCGCGCACCACCTGGCGGCGATTGGTGTGACAAACCTGCGGTTCTTCACCGTCTACGGTCCGCGGCAGCGACCGGATCTGGCTATTCACAAATTCACCCGCTTGATCTCCAGCGGCCAGCCCATCGAACTTTATGGCGACGGCGGTACGTCGCGTGATTACACCTGGATCGACGACATTGTTGACGGTTGCGTCGCCGCCGTGGACCAACTGGCGGCGGACGCGGTCGGCAAGTACCGCGTCTACAACCTTGGTGGATCGCGGACAACGACGTTGCTGGAATTGGTCGAACACATCTCGTCCGCGCTTGGCCAACGGCCCGAAATTGTGTGGATGCCCGAACAGCCAGGCGACATGAAGCGAACGCTGGCGGACATCACCCTGTCCGGACTAGAACTTGGTTACGCGCCTCGCGTGCCCATCGACCAGGGAATCAAGCGGTTCGTCGATTGGTACCGCCGCGCAAGCGGCAGACCCTGACAACGCACCGTCAGTTGACGAACAGCGGGTAACCGGCAGAGCCGCACGATCCCCGAACCCTGGCTAGTCGCCGCCTGGATTGTAGATGCCCGGCAGACGGGGCCCACGATCTCGGTTGCGATCACCGCGGTCGTTCCGATCCGGTCGGTCGCCCCCGCCCCCTCGGAATTGGTTTCTGCCGCGCCGCCGACTGCCTCCAGCAGATTGGTCGCCGCCACCGCCGTGTCGGTCGCCACCGCCACCTCCACCGTGTCGGTCGCCACCGCCACCGCCACCGCCGCCGTGCCGATCGGCCCTGGCGCTACCGCCGTGCCGATCGCCGCCCGCATGGCCATGTCCGTTACCACCCCCGCCGCCATGGTGTCCCGGATGCGGGGGGCGCCCGCCTCCCTGACCCGGCGCGCCGGCTGGGCGGGAGATCACCGGGAGAGAAATGGTTTCGACGGCCCGCCATTCGGCATACGGTCGAATGTTCGCGTCGCGAACCGCGTCCCATCCGGCGGCGAATGGATCGGCAGGACGGTCAGCACCATCGGTGGTGCCGCCACCGCTGGCGTTCCCTTCGTCCACAGCAACCGCAGTGCCGATCGGGCCTATGTGGTCGCGATCCGGTGCCAGACCGATTTCGATGGTGCGATTTCCAATCGCCGGAACCGGCTCGACCCCCATGGTCTCTGCGGCACCAATCTCCGCAGCCGCGATTTCGCCCAACCACGACGGTAGATCGTCGAAGATCGGCTCTCCCGACATCGGTTGACCGATTCGGGCGTCATCGTCCGGCATTTCCCAGACAGCAGGATCGAATCGGCTCTCGGATTCGTCGGGTGCGGCCACGACCACCGGTGCCATGGGCGGCGGGACGTCGGTCGGAATCGCCGTCGCGAACAACACCGGGGCAGGGGCGTCCACCATATGTTGCGGACGTTGCGGGTGTCGCACTTGCTGATGCCGGACCTGTTGCTGCGGCTGCTCTTCCCCTCCACGCCGGCGTCGCCGCCGTGGCCGCGCGTGAAAGTCAGTCGCGGCATGCAGTCCGTGCCGCGCGTCGTCCGAGGCGGTATCGAACACCTCGCTGTCCAGGCCCGCGCACGAATCACACAGGCCGCACTTGTCGCCTTCTGGTTCGCCGAAATACGCGCGCAGCATCTGTGCGCGGCAGCGCTGCGTGTTCATGTATCCCAGCAACGCCGCCAGTCGTCGCCGGTCGGAAATACGTCGTGCCTCGAACACGGACGCCGCCTTGTCGATTGCTTCACGGGTCGGCTTCGGCTCGACGCCCTTCCAGCGCGCTGCCTTGACCTCCTCGGCGACGCCCATCGCTTCCAGCACCGACAGAATCACGCGGACGCGGCGCTCAGGAAGCGCCATCGACAGCGCCAGATCGCGCACCGATACCTCTTTGCCCTCGTCGCTCCAGGCGTATAGCCCCTCGGCCACCATACGGGCCTGCGATTTGGTGGGATGCGCTTCCTTCAGGAAGTGCTCCTGAATCGCGATGTCCTCGGGTTGGAACAGCAGCACGCAGCGCGCCGGTTTACCGTCGCGACCAGCGCGCCCAGCTTCCTGAACGTACGACTCGGGCGAGCCGGGCATCTGGTAGTGAATGATGTAGCGGATGTCGGGCTTGTCGATGCCCAAGCCGAACGCGTTGGTCGCCAGCATGACGACCTTGCGGCCTGATTGCATGAACGACGCCTGCGCCTTTTCGCGTTCGTCGCCGGTCATCTTGCCGTTGTAGCGCTCGACGGGAATCTTGCCGTGGCGAAGCGCGACGTACAGATCATCGACCGCGCGTACCGTGGAGCAATAAACGATGCCGGGGCGGCGCAATCGCGAAATCAACTTGCCCAGTTGGCGCAGTTTGTCGGCCTCGCCCGCGACCTTGCGTACGTCGAACGCCAGGTTGGGACGATGGAACGACACGCGGCACACCTTCGCGTCCCGCATCCCCAACTGCACCAGAACATCGTCCGATATCGCCGGGGTCGCTGTCGCGGTCAGAGCCAGGATCGGCGGGCGTCCCAAGACTTCGGCCGCGCGTCGCAGGCCCAGATAGGCCGGTCGGAAATCATGGCCCCACTGCGACACGCAGTGTGCTTCGTCGACGGCGAACAGGGAAAATTTCACGCCATCCAGCGCGGCCTGTACTGTCGGTGACCCAACCGATTCGGGCGTGATGATCACCAGCTTGATGGTGCCCGCGCGTACGGCTTCCAAGTCGGCGGCCCGTTCCTTCGCCGTTCGTGTGGAGTCGATACGGGCGACACGAACACCCAGCGACGACAGCTTGTTGACCTGATCCTCAATCAGGGCCAGCAGAGGCGACACCACCAACGTTGGCCCAGGCAGCACTAGGGATGGCAGTTGGTAGGTCAGCGATTTTCCGCTGCCAGTCGGCATGACGGCCAGCGTGTCGCGCCCGGCCAACACCGATTCGATGATCTCGGCTTGGCCGTCCCGAAGGCCGCGCATCTTGAAGACCTCGCGCAGCTTGTCCAGCGCCGCCAGTAAACCCGCCGACGGCGGTGACGGCGTTTTGGAGAAGCCAGTGCTGGCATCCGTGCCCGTGCCGGTCCGATGATTGGTGGCGGGACCCGCGGGACGCGAGCTAACTCCGACGTGCCGCCGGGGCACAACGTCGTCGGTGTCTTCCGACAGGCGGATGACCACAGTCGGAATGCCGTCGTCCGAATCGGCGCTGTCCGCCGCGGCACCGTCGCCCGGAGACCCCGATTCAGGCAAGGCGCTTACACCGTCCGCCGGTGGCAAGGATTCAGATGTTAATAAGGACGGGTCTGACTCAGCTTCGGCCATTGCCGGCGAGTCTTTCAAATCGTGAGAACTCAGGCTGTACTCCTATACCTGCGGAGGCGCCGCTGAGGCATCGACCATCCGACCCCAGCGCGCCAACCACCACCGCTACCAACTACCGCTGCCACTGCTTTCTGCCGGGGCCGCGAACTGCAGAACCCACAACCCCGCTCGCCGGTGCGGCTCGTAGCCGCAAAGCACAGGCGATGGGGAGAACCTAACACGGGCTTTTGGCTAGCGCCATAGTAGTTTTTTATCTCGGTGCTGCTGGATCCTACTGGGAATGACTGCTGTTTTCTTGGCCGATCCTGCCAGCGTGGGGGGCCTGGCAACCCACGCGGCGGCGTGGCACGCGGGTTGCGATGCTTTCCGCCATGCCGCTCTTGATGGCCTTGAATCCGGACACCCGTCCCAGGGAACGACTTCTGGCGCACGGGCCGCAGCCGCTGTCGGACGCCGAATTATTGGCCATTGTTTTGGGGTCCGGAGCCGTGGGCGTGAGCGTGATTGACGTTGCGCAGGGGCTGCTGGTGCGAAATGGGGGTTTGGGCGGGTTGGCGCGTGCCTCGCTTTGCGAGCTGCGCGCCGAGCGCGGGGTGGGGACAGCCCGGGGTGCCGCCGTGCTTGCCGCGTTGGAGATCGGCCGCCGGTCGGTCGGTGAGCGTCCGGCGCGCGGCCGCCGCATTGGATCGGCCGCGGAGGTCTGGACCCACTTGCGGGCGCGACTCGGCGCTTCGCCCGTCGAGGAGTTCTGGGCCCTGGCGTTGGACATTCGTCACCGCGTGCTGTGGGAGGCATGCCTGGCGCGCGGATCGCTGACCGGGGTCGAGGTTCATCCGCGCGACGTATTTCGCCCGTTGATTCGGGGTGGCGCGGCTGCGGTCATCTTCTGTCACAACCATCCGTCAGGCGATCCGTCTCCCTCGCGACAGGACTTGGATCTGACGCTGCGACTGCGGGATGTCGGCGAGCTGTGCGGGATCGCGGTCCTGGACCACGTCGTCGTCGGGACGGACGGTTTCACCAGTTTGGCGCAGGATTACTGGACGCCCGGTCGCGAGACCCTAAGATCGCCGCGATGAACCCTGGGCGTCTGGCCGTGGCACTGGCCGTGGCGGCGTCGATCGTCTCGGTGCCGCGGGGCGCCCGAGCCTTTCCTGACTATCTGGGTCTACGCGCGTTGGGAATGGGGGGCGCTGGCCGTGCCGACGCTCGTGGTGACGAGGGCCCGATGCTGAATCCGGCCGGTATGTCGCTGGGCCGGCTCTACACACTGGGTGCTGGATATCAATTCATCACCCGGGATGGTGGCCATGTGGGGCACGCGTCGGTGGTGGATTCCACATCTGGCTTCAATCTGGCGGGAGGACTTTTCTACAACTACCGGACGGCGGCACCGGCGGGCGTTCCGCGCCTGTTGGGACACGAGGCGGGAATGTCGTTGTCTTATCCCCTTGGGAGTCGCGTGTTGTTCGGCGTGACCGGCAAGTATCTGAACGTCGGCGGTGGGCCGCCGGGGCCGAACGCAAGCACCGACGTTTCGGGCATCACGGCCGACGTGGGACTGGTGGTTCGGGCGGCGTCAATCCTCACCATCGGGGTTGTGGGCTACAACCTGCGCGATCTGTCCACTGCCCACGCTCCGGTGGCCTTGGGTTATGGCGTGGCGTTCAATCCCATCCCCGACTTCGTGCTGTCCGTTGATGGCTTGCACGATCTCACGACCTACGACTCCACGCGTGGCGTTCGCACCACCGTCGGCGGCGGAGGCGAATACACGCTTCAGCGCCGGATGGCGTTTCGTGGCGGGGGCGGTCATGACGGTGGTTCGGGTCATGGATACCTTTCGGCCGGCTTGGTCGCGGTATCGGAACTGGGCGCGGTTGACTTCGGCTTTCGCCAGGACGTCACCGGCGTCGGCAAACTGACGTTCCTTGCGGTGGGGCTGCGGTTGTTTGTGCCACAAGAGTGAGGACCACCCCGGACGCCGCTTCCGGGTCTATTTACAGACGCGGCTTTGAGCGGCCAGAAAGACCTCGTGGGGTTTGCGGTTGAACAGCGGTGTTCCGCCTCGTTCGACCAGCATGTTCTGCAGGTAGATGTGATCGCGAGGCGGCATCGTTTGTTCACCACCTTCGTTGGGATCGCCCCAAGGTTTGCTGGCGATGTCCAGATCGCCGTCGCAGTCCACGTCACCTATCTTGGCTTCATGACCGCGCGTGTTGGCCGCGATGGTGTGCTCGACGAAGGTGCCCTTGCCGTCGGTGTTCTCGAAGATGAACATGGGACCGACGTTCTGTCCCGCCAGAATGTCCAGATCCCCGTCGTTGTCGAAATCGGCCGCCCAGATCGTATGAAGGAAACTCTTGGTGGTGGAAAGCATATTCAAAGCGAACTGGGTTCCTACCCCATTCTGGTTCTGCGCCCAGGCGATCCTGGCCCCGAAATGCGTACACGTTACGAAGTCCGTATCGCCGTCCCCGTCTAGATCACCGAGCGCCGTCAGGGGTGCGTTGTCGAAGCCGCTGGGAAAGATCTCGACGGTCTCCCATTGTGATCCGGTTCCGTTCACGTTTCGGTACCACCATCGATAGCCGACCAGGATGTCGTTGTCGCCGTCCCCGTCTATGTCACCGATGGCGCCGCCTTGTTGCTGGGCATTCGCCAGATTGGGTCCTTTGGTCCAGGTCGTCGTAGCGTTGGCTCCCGGGGACCAGTACTGCGGCACGAAACTGGCGTGGACATACAGGGCGTCAGGCTTCTGGTCGCCGGTCACGTCGCCGACGAGGATCTCCTCTGGGTTGGGACCACCGGTCAGGTAGCGCGGCCACGCAGTGGTGCGCGGCGTCCCGGGGTTCCGGTACCAGGAATTCCCAGCGATGATATCGATCCAACCATCGCCGTCGAAATCCGCCGCGTTGCCACCGGCCCAGGAGGTGTGGCCGGTGCCCACCTGATGGGAAACCCAGTGGTCCGGGCCGCAGTATTCCCACCACAACACGCCGCCACCCACGTCTTGGCGTTGACCGGTGGCGAAATCCAGGTCGCCGTCCTTGTCGAAATCCGCCATCGAGACGTCGCCGATGTACCGGGGATCCGTGCTGAACACGCCCATCCAGTGGCCAGAAAACGGAAAGCGTGTGTCGATCGGAGCGTAAGCAAACGCCTCTTTGCCAGGGGGTGGCGTGGTTCGCACAGGCATTTGCGAACAGGTACTTGCCACGGCGCCGGTTCCACCGGTTCCGCTTGCGCCTCCGGCTGATCCGCCCGCCGAGCCACCACGGCCCCCCGAGCCGAGGGTACCCCCGGCACCGCCTGCGCGACCTGCGGTTCCTGCTGATCCTCCCCTGCCTCCCGTACCCAGCGATCCTCCGGACCCGACAGGCGTGCCTCCCATGCTGCCCGAACCTGTGCCCGCCGTCCCCATTCCTCCCGTAGCGGGGATGCCCCCCGAGCCTGGAGCGCCGGCCGTCGCGCCCAGCCCTCCGTCGCCGCCCGAACCCGCCGGTGTCCCACCCGAACCGGTCGTGCCGCCGGTTTGGGATACCCCCGTGCCGCCGCTGCCGTTCGTCCCGATGAACCCTCCGCTACCAGATGTGGTGGCGCCGCCTCCGCATCCGCTGGACAACATCCAGAATCCCGGAAGGCTGGCGAGGACGAGGGTTCGAAGCGGTGATTGACGCATCAATGACTCCTGGGTGCTGGGGGCAATACATCACGAGAGTACCAAACGGCGTGTGGATAGTTTAGTACTGTTACAAACTGGTTCCGGGTATGTCTTGATTCGGCAGCTCCGTCACCCACCCCGCGGCGGAGGTCGGCCGCTGATTCGCACGAGCAATCTGACGAAACCCAATCTTGGTTTGGTTCAGTAGTCACCGGAATGCGTTTCGGTTCAACGGCCGGGGCCGTGTCGTTGCTAGACTGTTCCGCTCCGCATGGTATTTCCGCGCGTCGTCGGGAACTTTCGTTTCGGACAAATGTCTGTAGCCAGGTGGAGGCCACACTCCGTCTGGGACGTCGGGCACGGATCGGACGAATCCGCCTGGGCAGACGGGCGCCGTTCGAGATGAGCGCGGCCGAGCATTTGCTGATCGCGCGGCTGAAAGGACGCGACGAGCAAGCCTTCAACGAGATCGTACGGACCCACGGGGACAAGGTCTTCAGCCTGGTTTTTCGAATGATCGGCAACCGCGCGGAGGCCGAGGATCTGGCGCAGGAGGTGTTTGTCACCGTGTTCAAGACGGTCGACAGCTTTCGCAGCGAATCCAAGTTTTCGACCTGGTTGCTGCGGATCGCGGCCAACCACTGCAAGAACCGGATCAAATATCTGTCCCGCCGGCGCACCGACGGCGGCGGCCTGGACGACATGCCCGAGGAGAAGATGGCCGACGAGGGCCACGCGCCGATGCAGGCCCATATCGACGCCCCCGACGTGCTGTTGGAGGCGGCGGAACTGGAGAAGCTGATGCAACAGGCTATCGCGACGCTGGACGAGGATCAGCGGTTGCTGATTGTCCTGCGGGACGTCGAGGAGTTGTCCTATGAGGAGATCGGCGAGGTTTCGGGGTTGCCGGAGGGGACCATCAAATCCCGGTTGCACCGCGCGCGTATGATTATCAAGGAATACCTGGCCCGCCGGACGCGATAGCGCGACGCTTGGGTACGACAGCATGGACCACCAAACCGCCGCTGAATTGTTCTCTGGATTCGTCGACGGCGAGCTTGCCGGAGCGGCGAAGAATGACCTTGAGCAGCATCTGGCGGTGTGTATCCAGTGCCGCACCGAGCTGGAGGAATTCCGTCGCGCGGTGGGGGGGCTCGGGCGGTTGAAACACGCGGCGCCAGCGACGTTCTTGCCGCAGATTCAGAAGCAGATCTTCGTTCGTTCGCGCGGACGTTTTTTTGGACCGCGCTGGAAGCTGTTCGGCCGCATTCCCTTCGAATGGGTCTCGCTGGCGATGATCATCGCGATGCTGGTTTACTACATCATCCAGATGCGATCGGCGCCCACCGGAGTCACCCCGGCTCTCTGAACTAAGGCACGTAGGCGAATATCACTTTCAGGTACTGGCCTTCCAGAAAACCCGCGGGCAAGGGGTGATCGGGAGCGGCGCCGCGGGTCTCGACGATTCGCACCGGTCGATTGGCGTGTTTCGCGCCGGCCGCGACGATGCGTTCAAACTCGACGGCGTCGACGTTCTGCGAACACGAGCACGTGACCAGCAAACCACCCGGGGCCAGCGCGCCCAGCGCCAGGGCGTTCAGTCGTTCGTAGCCCTTGCGAGCGGCGTCGAGGTCTTTTCGCGCGCGGGCGAATTTTGGTGGGTCAATCACGATCAGGTCGTACCCACCGGGCGTCGCGGTTTCCAGAAAGCGGAACACATCGGCTTCGACGGCGTGGATGGACACGCCGTTCGCCGTCGCATGGTCGCCGATGCGGGTGATCGCGCGGGCGGAGCTGTCGACGGCGGTGACCGAAGCCGCGCCGCCACGCGCCGCTTGCAGGCCGAACCCGCCAGCGTACGCGTAGCAATCGAGCACCCGCGCGCCACGCGCCAGGGCGCCGAAGCGAACGCGGTTCTCGCGTTGGTCGATGAACATACCCGTCTTCTGGCCAGACAGGGGTTCGACCTCCAGGGCAATCCCGTCCTCCAGGCACGAAACCTCCGCGCGCGACTGACCGCGCGCCACGCGGGACATCGCCGAAAACCCTTCCAACTCGGCGTAACTTTGCGCGGCCACTTCGAATACCGTTCGTGGGGACAGCTCTGCTTCCAACGCGTCAAACAGCATCGCGCGGCGCAGGGACATGCCAAGCGTTGTTATCTGCACAACGGCCGCGTCGTTGTAGATGTCGATGACCAAGCCGGGAAGATCGTCACCCTCGCTGTTGACCAACCGGTAGGCCGTCGTGCGATCGGATGGCAAACCCAGGCGGACGCGCAGAGCCCGGGCGGCGGCTATGCGGGTTCGAAAAAAGGCCGCGTTCACGGGTTCGTCCCGCCGCGTGAGCAGCCGAACCGGGATCTGCGAGCGCGGGTTGAAGATGCCCCGTCCGATCAACCGTCCGTCGTGATCGCACAGCGATACGACGTCTCCGGGCGCCGCGGTGCCGTCGACGCGTCCGATGGCGTTGGCGTACACCCACGGGTGCCCGAACCACAGCGGTCGTGCGCGGCCCTGTCGCAACACCACGCGGGCGGTGGAATCAGTTCCGCCGGGATCGTCGGCGGTCGCGCTTGGAGGGAGGACGGAGGTCAGGGGAGTGGCGGAGGGAATGGCTGCGGAGGGCATCCGCGCAGTATAGGGCCGGGCATCATCCGAGGGTGTCGCCTTCTTGGTCATCCTCGTCATCGGCGTCGCCCCGCCCGTCGAGATCGGCGCTCTCGGGGGTGAGGGCCATCCCGGCGACCGGGCCATCCGTCTCGCCCTGCGCGTCGGCCGGGCGGTATTCCGCTGGACTGATTCCGTACCGACGCAGCGTGCGCGAAATGACCGCCCACTGACGACCCAGGTGATTGGCAACGTGCGCGACGTTGCCCTGAAACTGCTGCATCAGTGCGCGCAGTTCGTCGGCTGTGGGCACCGGACGGCGCGCGCGCGGCGGCGCGCTGGCCAGACCCGCAATCGGTCCCGAACCAGTCCCCGATGGCTTGCCCGAAGGAT
Organism: Pseudomonadota bacterium; assembly: GCA_031407985.1. GTDB lineage: Bacteria > Myxococcota_A > Polyangia > Fen-1088 > Fen-1088 > FEN-1088. Next base: position 15,299 of record JANOJB010000287.1, read on the forward strand.
CCAGCGAATTGACGATGGCGGCCGGCAGGTGATCGAGTCCAATGGAGGCGGAGCTTCGAGACAACAACTCGGCCTCGGTGATGACCTTTTGAAGCTCGCGGACGTTGTGGGGCCAGCTGTACAGAAACAACGCCTGAAAGGCCTCAGCCTCAAGTGATCGATCGCAACCCACGGCGCCAAGAAAATAGGCCACCAAGCGTCCCAGATCCTCGGGGCGATCACGCAGCGCGGGAAGTTGGATGGGCTGCGCGCCCAGTCGCCCAAGCAGCGCTTCCTGAATCACGGCGGCACCGGTGTTCCCGGCAACGCGGCTGCTGGCCGCGATGATGCGCACGTTCGCGGTTTCAATCCGCGTGGATCCGATGGGCATGTACTTTCGATCCTGAAGAAAGCGAAGCAGTTTGCTTTGTACGTCGATCGGCATCTCGGCCAATTCGTCCAGGAACAGGGTGCCACCGTCGGCGGCCTCGATCAGACCCGCCTTGCGGTCCTTGGCGGTCGAGTGCGCGCCGCGTTCGTAGCCGAATAGTTCGCTTTCGACCAGCTCACGCGGCAGGGCAGCGCAGTTGATGGCCATCAACCGCCCCTTGCGCTGGCTGGTCAGGTGAATGGCGTTTGCGAATACCTCCTTGCCGACGCCGGTTTCACCCAGCAGGAACAATTCGCTTGGCGATGGGGATAACAGGCGCAACTTGGCGCAGATCATCGCCAGCGCGGGCGCCAGCGTGGCGACCGGGGCGAACGGATCGGCGATGTCGGCCTCGACCGCCGCGATCTCGGCGGTGGTCATGGTGCGAAACACCAGCACCTGCGATCCCAGAAACAGCACGGCCCCCTCGCGCAGCCTGGTGGGTTCCTTGACGGGATGTCCATCCACCAGCGTTCCGTTCGTGCTCCCCTTGTCTTCGATGACGAATCCGTCACCCTCTTGGGTGATCTGGGCGTGGTAGCTGGACACCGAGCGGTCGGCCAGCGTGACGACGGTCCGCATGCGGCCGGGTGGTGGTCGCCGGCCGATTTCGGCCCCGGCGCCGAAGAGGGGGACCAGACGCCCTGCGCTGAGGCCCTCAAGGTTTGCCGCGCTGCCCACGATCGCCAGGGTCCCCATGCGCCCCGCGTCACGTGTGGAGGGGCGGCTTGGAACGGTATGACTGATCTCGTCGCGCGTGGTCACGAGCTGCTACTTGACATAGATGAACCGCGCTAAGGTATACCGCCTACGCGGTGAAAGGCGGGGAAAAATTGGGTGGTGGTGCGGACGCCGCGTCGAACGCCGGAGGAGATGCCGCGTTGCTCAGCGACGTCGATGACGCCTCGGCTGACCGACCCGACAGCATCGATTCCGGTGCGATCAGGTCGGCCCCTACCGGCGCGCAGAGTGATCCGCCCGACGACGAGCACACCGCGGTCGCGGGCGGGGCCATGTTGCGTGCCGTGGCGGTGGTTCACGTGGGAATGGTCCTGGCCGACCGGTATCAAATCGAAGCTGCTCTTGGCGAGGGAGGCAGCGGCACCGTGTACCGCGCGTGGGACAGGATTCTGGGCGAACCAATCGCCGTGAAGATCCTGCACCCGCAACGGGCGCGCGAAAAAAGCTGGATTAAGCGGCTGGCGCGCGAGGTGAGGGTCGCGCGCGCCATCCGGCATCCGAACGTGTGCCGCGTATTCGAGCTGGGAAACGCCGACGGTCATTGGTTCGTGACGATGGAGCTGGCCACGGAGGGATCGCTGCACAATATGTTGCGGGCGACATCGCCCCAGGCGGTGACGGCGGCATCACGGCCGCTGGCGGATCGCCTGCGCGACATTCGCGAATTGTCCGCGGGCCTGGGAGCGATGCACGCGGTGGCCATCACGCATCGCGACGTCACGCCGCAGAATGTCTTGCGCATGGGCGACGGGCGTCTGGTGTTGACCGATTTCGGTCTGGCGATCGAGCGCAACGACAAGACGACCGTGCTGGGTGGAACGCCGGCGTACATGCCGCCCGAGGCGGCGCGTGGCGAGCGATCGGATCAACGATCGGACGTTTTTCAGTTGGGCATGATCATGCACGAGGTGCTGACCGGCGTGCGTCCGACCTGGACGTCCGACGGCGCGCGCCTGAAGTTGGTCGAGCCCCCGACCGGCGCCAGCGTTGTCGAGGAGGAGCTGTTCCGACTGGTGGCGGATTGCGTGAATGCCGATCCGGCCCTGCGGCCACAGTCGGCGGTTGCGGTGGCGGGACGGCTGGCGGCGGCGGAGGTCGCGCGTCAGCCGCTGCTTGTCGTACGGATGTTGTCGCGGGCACGGCGGTTCGGACGTCGCCACCCGCGGTTGATGGCGGTCGCGGGCGCGGTCGTGTTTCTGGCCGTGGTTGTAAGGTCGGTCCAGGTCTTGTCGCGCCCGCCATTGTGTCGGGGGGCAGCGGATCAACTGGCGGGCATTTGGGATACCGCACGGGCCGAGGCGGTTCGCCGCGCGTTCGCTGCCAGCGGCAAGGGCTACGCGGCCGAAGCCTTCGCGCGTGTTCAGACGATTCTGGACCAGCATGCCGGTGCGTGGAAGCGAATGTACATCGATGCGTGCGAGGCGACCCACCTGCGGGGCGAGCAATCGACGGAGGTACTGGATCTGCGGATGGGGTGTCTGAAGGAGGGGCAGGGAGAACTGCGGGCGCTGGTCGACCTGTTCTCGGCTGCCGATGGCGAGATGGTGTCGCGGTCGATCAGCGCCGCGTCTGCAGTGACGCCGGTCGGGCGCTGCGGGGACGTCGCTGTGTTGAAGGCGGTCGTTCGGCCACCCCAAGATCGCGAGACGCGCGCCAAGGTCGAGGCGTTGCGGCAACGCTTGTCCGAGATCAAGGCGCTGCATGGCGCTGGCCGAAACGCCGAAGGGGTGCGGCGAGCCGTGCCACTGGTTGGGGAGGCGCGCACGCTGGGCTACGAACCGCTGCTGGCCGAGGCGCTGGATGCCGCAGGGCGTGTTCAGTCCTGGTTGGGGCCCTTCGAGGTCGCCGCGGCTGCCTTTGACGAAGCAATGTTGCGAGCGGAGGCGTCGCACCACGATCGCCTCCTCGCGGAAGCCGCCGTCGACAAGGCGTCATTGTTTGTTAGGCAGGGCCAGATGGATGAGTTGAATCATTTCGTGCCGAGAGCCGAGGCCACGCTTAGGCGGATCGGAGGTGACTTGCGCCTACAAAGCTGGATCTACGGTGACGTCGGTGCTGCTCTATCCGACAAGGGGAGACATGCCGAGGCGCTGGCCATGCATCAGAAGGCGCTGGAAGCGAAGCTGCGAGTTCTTCCCCCGGACCATTGGGACGTGGCCCTGTCACGCGGAAACGCCGCATCGGCGCTGCACTCGTTGGGCCGCCACGCGGAGGCTCTGTTGGAGAACCAACAGACGATCACAATCCTTGAACACGCGCTGGGTCAGCAGCATCCCGATCTGGCGTTACACATCTACAACCGCGGCGAAATTCGACTGGCGCTGGGAAAGACCCAGCAGGCGCGGTCTGATTTCGAACGTTCGCTCTCGATCTGGAAGGAGGAATTGCCGCCCCAGCATCCTTACAACGGCTACCCCCTGACCGGAATCGGGCTGGCGTTGCTGGCCGAGGGGCAGGCGGTCGGCGGCGCCATCGAGCCGCTGGAACGCGCCCACAAAATTCGTGAGGGAGGCGCGTCGTCGCCCGAACTGCGCGCCGAGACAATGTTCGCCTTGGCGCGAGCGCTGTGGCAAGGCGGGTCTGATCCCGCGCGCGATCGCCCGCGCGCGCTCGGCCTGGCGAAAACCGCGCGCGACCTGTTCCCGTCCGAAAAGGCGGAGGACCGCCGCAAGGTCGAAGACACGTTGGCGTTGTGGGAGCGCCCGGACGGAAGGCCCCTAGGCCAGCGGCCGAAACCCAACGTGCGACCGTAGAGTTGCACATCGCCATACCGTAGAGTTGCACATCGCCATGTTGATAAACATGCTTCTGGATATGCGAACGACGATCGATTTACTGGATGCCTTGTTTGCAAAAGCAAAGAATCTGGTACGCGCCCGTGGGACCACGCTGCGCGCATTAACCATCGAAGGCCTCCAGTCGGTGCTGGATCGCGCGGAGCGCAAGAAGCCGTTCCGCCTGCGGGGTACTTCCCATGGAAAGGGTGGCTTGGTCGAAGAGCTTGCCGCAACCGACTGGGACGAGATCCGTGACATCTCCTATCAGGGCCGTGGCGGGTAATTGCGGGTTCGCGCTGCCTGATTGACCCGCTTCGGGGTTAGTGCTCGTCGGTGGGTTTCGAGGTCACGGCGGCGATGTTTTCGCCCACGGCCCGGGTGTGAGGATGTTCCCCGCCCAGCGCGTTCGCGAAGATGTCCCGCGCGCGCCCGAGCATCGCCAGGGCCTCGGCGCGAGCGCCGCGATCCTCTAGCAACATGCCCAGGTTGTTCAGCGTCATTCCCAGATCAAAGTGCGCCGGGCCAAGCGTGGTTTCCCTGATGTCGAGCGAGCGGCGATAGGAACGCTCGGCGTCGTCCAGGACCCCGCGCGTGTGCTGGACCGCGCCCAGGGCTGTCAGCGCGGACGCCGCTTCCAGGCTGCGTGGACCAAGGCGCGATTCGAAGACGGACAGCGACTCGGCGTACGCGCGCTCGGCGTCGGCGGGGCGGTCGAGACCCTCCAGCAGCGCACCCCACGCCGCGCGATCAGCCGCCGTGACGGGATGATCCGCGCCCAGCAACGCCTCGCGCATTTCAACTGATCGACGCGCCAGTGGTTCCCCGGTCGCGAAGTCGCCACGTGCGTGGGCCAGGCCTCCCAGATTGTGAAACAGAGTGGCTACGTCGCCGGCTGCCTCGTCACCAACGGCTTCCGCGATCGCCAGTGCCCGGAGGTAAAGGGGCTCGGCCTCGGCATAGCGTCCCTGGAATTTGTGGACGACGCCCAGTCCATTGAGGGTTCCCACCAGCAAGAAATCGTTGGCAGGCAGCCGTGCCTCGGCCAGTGCCAGCGCGCGCCGGCAGCCGTTCTCCGCGGCCTGCAGTTGGCCTTGAGCGCGGTAGGTCGACGCCCGGGTCGATTCGGCAAGGACGGTCAAGCGGACCAGTTCATCCCGGACCGCGTCGTTGTCGTCGCCGTCGTTGGTACTTGGGGCGTGGGGTTCATCGACCAGCGGTTGTAGGATTGCCAACGCACGATCGACAACCGGGCCCGCTTCGATCAAGCGATCCAAGAGTTCTAGAACACGGCCGTGCTCGACCAGCACGTTCGCCAGATTGGGACTTTGTGGGCCCTCCGTCGCCTCGAAGATTGCGACCGCCTCGCGGCACGCCGCCTCGGCATCGGCGAACGCTCCCGCCTCGCGCAGCGTGATCGCCAGTTCGTGAAGGTCAGCGGCCCGCGCGCCCGGATCGTCTGCCTTGGCCATGTGGGCATTCTATCGGGCAGGCGACGACGGGACAGCAATTCCGTGTGGACGGGTTTGATAGAGTCCAAACATGGCCGACGAGACGCAGACGTCGCAGCAGGCGTCTCCAACGGCGTCACAGCCCGCGCCACGTCCATCCGGCCCGCGCCGTCGGTGGCTGGCGCCCGAGGTTGTCCAGACATCCGCCATGGACTGTGGTCCCGCAGCGCTGAAGTGTCTGCTGGAAGGATTCGGCGTGCCCGTCAGCTACGGCCGCTTGCGCGAGGCCTGCCAGACGTCCGTCGACGGAACGTCGATCGATACCCTAGAACACGTCGCCGGCCTACTGGGACTGGACGCCGAGCAGATCATGTTGCCCGTCGAACACGTGATAGCGCCTGGCTCCGACGCGCTTCCCGCCATCGCCGTCGTCCGGTTGCCCAGCGGCGCGACCCATTTCGTCGTGCTGTGGCGCCGGGTGGGGTCGTACGTACAGGTCATGGATCCGGCACGTGGGCGACGGTGGGTTCGGGTATCGGTCATGTTGCGTGATCTGTACCTGCACACACAGGCGGTCGACGCCGAGGCGTTCCGGGAGTTTGCCGCGGATTCAGGGTTTTCCGGACCGCTTGCCTGGCGTCTGCGCCGCTTGGTTGGATCAGCGCGGGTCAAGGCGCTGGAGCCTTTGATTGTCGAGGCGGCGGCCGATCCGTCCTGGCGATCGATGGCGCGCCTGGATGCTGCGGTCCGCGCGACGGAAAGTCTGATCGCCGCGGGCGCGCTTCGGCGGGGGGCGGAGGTGGAAAATCTGCTACGGACACTGGCGGCGGCCAACCCAGATCCGTCTCTCGACGGTGTGCTGGGTATTCATGCAACCGCGCGCGCCGCACCGACCGCCGTTGGCCCGGCGGCGACGGAGCAGGTGTTGTTGCGCGGCACCGTGCTGGTGCGGATCGCCGGACGGCGGGCGCGCGACGAGAATTCCCCGAGGGAGGCGCTTCCGGTCGATCTGGCGGCCGCGCTTGGGGAGGTGCGGACGCCATTGTGGCGGACACTGGTGGCGCTGTGGACCCCGCGCGCGAAAAAAACCTCTCTGGTCCTGGGGGTCCTGGCGCTGCTGGTCGCGGCGGGGACGATCTGGGAGGTCGTCCTGGCGCGCCCGTTGCTGTCGTTCGACGGTGACAAGGCGGGGGCGGGCGCCGGCATGGCGCGGGCGTTGTTGGTTCTTTGCGCAGTCGTATGGGGTCTGTTCGCGTTCGAACTGCCGCTGGCGATCGGAACACGCGCCCTGGGACGGGCGCTCGATCAAGGGCTGCGTCAGGCCTTCCTCCGCAAACTGCCGCGGCTCGGCGATCGCTATTTTTCCAGTCGTCCGGTCTCGGACATGGCCGAACGCGCGCATCTTCTTCACCGCGTTCGCCTGCTTCCGGGGCTGGCGGCGCAGTTGGGAAGAACCGTGTTCGAGTTGCTGTTGATGACCGTCGCCATTGTGTGGCTTTACCCGCGGGGCGCGCCGATCGCGCTTGCCCTGCTGGTCGTCGTGTTCCTGATCCCGCTGTTAGCCGTACCCGTGTTGGTCGAGCGGGATCTGCGCCTGCGGACGCATTCGGGATCGCTGATGCGGTTCTACCTGGATGCTCTGTTGGGACTTTCCGCCGTGCGTACCCACGGGGCTGAACGGGCGGTGGTACGCGAGCACGACGTGCGCCTGGTGGAATGGCGCCGGGCGGGACGCGACATGATGAGCGCATCGCGGTCGATCGAGTCCGTGGTTCTGTTGGTTTCGGCGCTGGGAGCGGGTGCTCTTGTGATGGGCAGTTTCGACGGTGCAGGAGGCGGGTCGGGCGCTGCGGTGACAGGAACTGCCTTGACCGCGTCCGGGACCGCAACTGGCTTCTTGCTCTTGTTCTTCGCGTTGGGCTTGCCTGGTCAGGCGGCAAAGTTGATCGCGCTTTGGCGGCAACTCCCCGAGCACAGAAATCTGACGCTGCGCCTGATCGAACCGCTCGGCGCGCCCGAGGAACACGCGACGTTCGATGATCAGTCCGCTCCGTTGACCGAACAAACGCGCGCGGCGGAGGGTGCAGCTTCACCGGCGGGTGTTGGTGCGGCGGCTATTGCGGTTCATCAGGTCAGCGTCGAGGCGGGTGGTCACGCGTTGCTCACCGACGTATCCGTTGAGATCCCACCCGCTGCCCACGTCGCCATCGTCGGCCCTTCCGGTGCCGGGAAATCCACGCTGCTTGGGCTGCTGCTGGGATTTCATAGGCCGGTCGCGGGAAGTGTCCTGGTCGATGGGGGCCCCTTGAACGAGCCGACGACGAATTTGGCGATCCTGCGGGCCGCAACCGTGTGGGTCGAACCGGGTATTCAGATATGGAACGCGTCGCTTCGCGACAACCTGGCCTACGGCTCCGATCCCGCGCCGTCCCCCCGTGAGCTATCGCGCGCTCTCGATGACGCCGAGCTTGCCAATTTGGTGTCGCGTTTGCCTGAAGGGATTGATACGCGGCTGGGCGAAGGTGGCGGCCTCCTGTCAGGCGGCGAAGGTCAGCGCGTTCGACTGGCACGCGAACTGATTCGTGTTCGTCACCCCCGCTTGGTTTTACTCGACGAGCCGTTTCGAGGACTCGATCGGGAGACGCGCCGCCGGTTGCTGACCCGCGCGCGCGCGCGCTGGGCCGGTGCGACATTGCTTACGGTGACCCACGACATCGAACACACCACCGATTTTTCGCGCGTGCTGGTCATCGATGGTGGACGTATCGTCGAGTCCGGTGATCCCGTCGCTTTGGCGGCGGATCCCGGCTCGCGTTATCGTCGCCTTCTGGATGCCGATGCGCGGGTGCGCGCGCGACGCTGGTCGAATTCCCTGTGGCGTCGTCTGGTCGTGCGCGATGGCCGCGTTGCCGGATCCACGCGATGAAATCGGCGCGCGATCTAGGCCGGTTCGAATGGGCTCCCGATAGATGTACCGAGGCCATGCGGGCGCTTGCGCGCGGCGTTGGTGTCCAGATTCCAGCGCGCTTCGATCAGGCGATCCGGCGCCTGGACGCAACCACGACGTTCGCGACCGCGCTGCCGGATCGGGCGCGCGCGGCGGGGTTGGATGTCGAGCCGATTGATGTTCCGGCGGTGGATGCGTTGGCGTCGTTGCGGCGCGCCGCCCCCGCGATCGTCACCGTGTCAGGCCGCGGCGGATTCCTGGTCGTGTTGCGCGCGCGTGGCAGGACCGCGACCTTGATCGGTCCGGATGGCACGGTTCGAATCCCGATCGCGGCTGTCGAAGATGCGTTGTGGGCGCCCGTCGAAGGCGCGGATGTGGCTGACGCCGTGCGGGATTCACGGCTCTCTCTGCTGTTTCAGCACATCGATTCCATGTCGTCACGGCGCCGGATTTGCGCCGCGCGCGCGTTGCTGGCACCCAGCCTGACCGGCCGGCCGCTGGGCGAGGGATGGATCGTTCGGCGCTTGGCGACGGGCATGAAGGACGAGCTGCGCGCGGCCAGGATCCACCGACGGTTCGCGGGCGTCATCCTCGCGTATCTGGTGCAATTCGCGTTGTTCATCGCGATCTGGAATCAGGTCGGCACGCACGTTTGGGCGGGGGGCGATGCCGTCGCAGCCGGGGGTGGGCAAGGATGGGGTGGATTCATGGCACTGCTTGGGCTGTGGGTCGTGGTTCAACTGGCGGCATCCTCGACCGTCGGTCGTCTGGCGCTGGACGTTGGCGGCGTGGTGCGCGCCGGGTTGATGCGCGGCGCCTTGCGGCTGGATCCAGGGCGCATGCGCACCGCGGGAGTGGGGCAGTTGCTGGGGAGGGCGCTCGACGCGGAGGTGGTTGATGGACTTGCGCTTGGCAGCGGCGTCGAGGCGACGGCGGGAGTCTTCGAACTTCTCCTCGGGGTGGCGATTCTTGCTTCGGGGGCGACGCCCGCTGGGTCGTTGACGCTACTGGGATTGGTGCTGGCTGGTCTGGCGGTGGCGACCTTGTTTCACGCGCGGCGGCTTTCCGCCTGGTGCCGGATCCGGCGGGCCCTGACACACGATCTGGTCGAACGCATGATCGGTCACAGAACCGCCCTGATCCAGGACCGGCCCGCGCGCCGCGCGACGGCCGACGCGGCCGCGCTGCGTGGCTATGATCGCGAAACGCGGGCGCTGGATCGGGCCGAGATCTGGTTGTCCGTTGCTCTGCCACGGGGTTGGTTGCTGGTGGGACTTCTGGCGCTGACGCCACTCGGATTCAGATCAGGCAGCGTATCGACGTCAGCGATTGCGATGTCATTGGCGGGGGTGTGGTTGGTCTACGGGGCGCTGCGCCGGGTGGGAGTCGCCCTTCCGATGCTGTCGTTGGCGCGCGAGTCGTGGGGACAGGTGGCTTCGTTGGTCGGCGCGATCGAGTCAGACACCACCACGACCGACGGCACCCCGGACATGCCCACCGCGCAAGCGGAGCGCGTTGTTCCGCTCCTGGAGATGGACGCCGTCGCCTACCGTTATCCGGATCGACCGGCCCGCGTTTTGGACAACGTCAGCTTGAGCATCGCCGCGGGTGAGCGCGTCCTTGTCGAAGGTGCTTCGGGTGGCGGGAAGTCGACCCTGGCGGGCCTGCTGACGGGGTTGAAAACGCCGATCGAGGGGCGTCTGAGCCTTCGTGGAATCGATCAACGGTCGATGGGACTTGTTCAGTGGCGTCGCGCAGTGGGGGGCGCGCCGCAGTTTCACGACAATCACGTCATGGGCGCCGACCTGCTGTTCAACCTGTTGATGGGACGGCGCTGGCCACCACGGATGGACGACGTCATGGCGGCCGAGCGCGTGTGCCAGGAGTTGGGGCTGGGATCCCTCATCGGGCGCATGCCGGCTGGAATTCAGCAGCTGGTTGGCGAGACGGGATGGCAGCTGTCACACGGCGAGCGCAGCCGGTTGTTCATCGCGCGATCACTGCTTCAGATCCTGGACGTCCGGGTCCTTGACGAAAGCTTCGCCGCCCTCGATCCCGAAACACTGGACCAGGTTGTGGCGGCCGTCCTGTCGCGACCCGAAGCATTGATTGTCATCGCCCACCCCTGATTCTCACGACTTTCGCGCCGGCGGCATCGGCGGGAGTCGTCGTCACGGGATCGTCGCGGACGCCGTCGAGATCGCGAGACGCAGCGCGGCCGACAGTTGATCGATTTCGCGCAAACCCAGATCCGTCAACGGCAGCCAGGGCAAGGTGTGAAGGGGCAGGCCCGGATCAGTCGCGAGATCGGACAGCACTTGATCGGCCGTCCGACGGTGAGCGCGCAGGTTGGCCGCCATATCCAGCGTCGCGTCCAGTTCCCGATCACCCGTTGCTTCTGAAAGGCGGTCGAGCACAACCGCCGCGGGACCTTCGGACAGTCTGCCTGGCGGCATGGCGTTCACGATCACAGGTCCCAGGGGAATACCAAGCCCAGCGCGCGCTGCGTTCGCCAGTTCGCGTGTCTCGCGCGCGGGCAGGTCCTCCGGAAGCGTAACGATCACCAGTGCCGCGCGCGCCGGATCCGCGAGCAGGTCAACCATCGCGCGGGCGTCCTTGACCAACGGTCCGGCGGGTGCGGCATCCATGATGGCGCGCGGGATCTTCAGCATCGCGATCGTGTGCCCGCTGGCCGGTCCGTCGAGAATCACCATGTCGTATTTCTGACGGTGCGACGGAAGCGAGGCCGTTCTTGGTGCCGCGCCCTCCTTGTCGCCCTCCTTGTCGCCCTCCTTGTCGCCCTCCTTGTCGCCCTCCTTGTCGCGATGTTTGTCGCGATGTTTGCCAGCTGCGGTCGTTTCGGTGGTGTGCCACCAGGCCTTTCCCAGCATCGCGTAGGCATCCAGGCCTGGAATCGCCGACAAGAAACCACGCACGGCGCGGTTGTCGAACAGCGCCCGGTACACGGTCTCGTACTTCAGGACCTGCAACGCGTACTGATGCAAAGACTCCTTGGCAGTCATGTTCACCGCGTCGATGCCAGGCGCCAGGTTTTTCACGGTCGACCCGACGGGACCGGGACTTCCCAGTATCTTTCCCAGTCGTTCGGCGGCGGCGGTCTGCGCGATCAACACATGCTTGCCGTCGGCAGCTGCCGCGCGCGCCAAAGCCGCGGCGACCGTGGTTCGTCCCACGCCGCCCTTTCCCGACAGAACGACAAACTTCAGATCCAGCAGCGAAGGGATCATGGGTTCAGAACCGGTACGCGACCCCGGCTCCCAGATTGAACAGATCGCCGAAAACCGCCAGCCGGCGGCCATCTTCGGTGACAAACGGCGACACGTTTTGCACCGACGTATAGTCGGCGCGCAGGGCCAGATAGGCGGCGCGGTTCAGGATGATGTCCACGCCCAAGGATACCCGCCCCAGAAGATGGGTATCCCGCGCGGATCCGGGGCGCAGATCCAGCGCGGCGCTTCCGAAGTAACCCAGTCCCAAACCGCCCCCGATCGTCAGGTACGGCCGCACGGGGCCCACCGACGCGGTCGCCGTGTGCACCAGAATGAAACTGGTCTCGGAGACCACGCGCGTTGCTCCAAACCGGATTTCCTGTCCGTCGACGGGTGTCGATCCCTGCTCATCGGCGGCGAAACGATCGTAGGCAAAATCAATTCCCACCGCGGCCTCCAGTCCGGCGGCGGCTCGCAGGTACGCGATCTCGATCGTACCGGCCAGACCGAATCCCGCCGCCGGCGTCACGGTCCGTCCCGCTTCGCCCAGTCGGTACGCGAACCGGGGCAGCAGGGCGACCCGATGCCGGGGTAGGGGCCGGTCGGCCTCACGGAATTCCCGCGTCGGGGTCGCCGGTGGCGGCGGTGGCGCGGGCGCGGGCTCGGCGTCGCCACCGACGGCCTTCGGCTCCGGTTCGGGTTCGGGCATGGGGTCAGGATCGGAAAGGCCATGTGCGGGTTGCTGTGCGGGCTGCTGGTCGTCCAGCACACCGGGTATCGCCGCACCGACGGGCGTTGTCCCCGCGGCGCCGATCGCGGCGAGGAACAGGATCGCGGCGATCTGTTTCACGGCGTCAGACCAGGGAAATCAGATCTTGACCAGTCTCGACCACGGCTCCCTCGGTGGCGTTCACCGTGGCGACAACCCCGGTGCGTGGCGCCCGCAGCTCGTTTTCCATCTTCATGGCTTCCAACACCAGCAGGGTCTGCCCCGCTTTCACGGATTCGCCGGCGCGCACCAGCACCTTCACCAGGCGACCGGGGATCGGCGCCCGCAACGTCAGGGGCCCGGCGTCGTGGGGACGGGCGCCCACGGGCGCGGTCCCGGGACGCGCGTCCGACACCTCCGCCACGGTGATGCGCGGCTCGCCGTCGGGGTGGCTCACCTCGACGGAAAACTTGGGCCCTGCGCCGTCGATCTGGATCAGCCGCGCGCCCACGCCATCCAGCAACGACCAGATCCCGCCTCCCAGGGCCCGGGCATCCAGGCGACGTTCCTGTCCGTCAACGACGATCCGGACGACCGTGTCCAGATCATCGAGTTCAACGGCGCGTGTTCGTCCGTCGATGGTTACCGCGTAACGACAGATCATCCAGCCGCCAATCTAGCGCCCAATCATTCCCTGCCGCCAGCAAATCCGCGGTTGGTGTTCCAGGAAATCACGATGATCGAGAGTCAGCGATCCAAAAAGGCACGAAGCTTCTTCGATCGCGACGGGTGGCGCAGCTTGCGCAGCGCCTTCGCCTCGATCTGGCGGATGCGTTCGCGCGTGACGGCGAAATCCTCGCCGACCTCCTCCAGCGTGTAGTCCGATTTCTCCCCGATGCCGAACCGCATGCGTAAAACCTTCTCCTCGCGCGGGGTCAGGGTGGCCAG
>JANOJB010000290.1:0-25415 GCA_031407985.1 Pseudomonadota bacterium
CGCAGCCCTCCGGCAATCTCGCGGATGCGCGCAATCAGGGTGTCCACGAGGCTGCTCGCTTCGGCTTCGTTGCCTTTCATCCGGAGCCGCAATTTGAGCGCGGTCAGTGTTTGTCCAAAATCGTCGTGCAGTTCGTAGGCGAGACGCCGGCGCTCGTCCTCCTTGGCCGATTCCAATCGGTGGTGAAGGTGGCCGAGCTGCTCGTAGGTCGCGCGAAGCTCGGTCCTCACGGTTTGCTCCCGCGTCAGAGCCTGGGCCAGGCGTCGTGCGCGCCCCCACACAAGCGAGTTCGCCACCACGCCCACGGCGAGCACCACCCCAAGCATCGAAACGATCAGCCCGCGGATGATGCGAAGGGATCGCTCGGCCTCGGCACGGTCAATTTCCGTGGCCAACCCCAATCCCAGTGTGCCGTCCCAGGTCCAGGCCCCCACGACTTCCACGCCACGGTAGTCACGGTACCCTTCTAGATTGCTGCTGGAGCGTCCCTGGATCGCCTGCTCGGCCATGTACGTAAAAGGCCGCTGGTGGAGAGGGCGAGGAATCGCCGGGCGGAAGCCCTTGATGAGATCGCCACCAGGATCGCGGATCTCCACCGCCAGAATACCCCTCCCGTCCGTCCCCAGAATTCCGGCCCGTCGAAGCTGGTCGTCGAAGCGGCTTTCCGTCACCAGCCTGCCGGTCCGGTCGAAGGCATAGGTCTCTCCGGTCAAGCCAATACGTCCCAGTTGCGCGACACGCGTGAATTCGAGCGCCGGGTCAATCAGGAGGAGAAGAGCAGCCACCGGGCGTGGCTCTCCCGGACCACGCACGCGCGCGCCAACCAAAACAACGGGTTTCGCCCCATCGGCTGGGCGGAACGGAACGCCCAACGCAACGTCTCCCGCCAACGCCGATTCCACCACATGGGGATCCTGCTTGCCGAAGGCGCTGGTTCCAAGCGCAAGGTCCGTGGAGCTGGCGATGGTGATGCCATCCTGTGTAACGACCGCGAAGCCCAGATACGACCCCGATCGAAGCAGTGGATCGATCTCGACGCGTAGGATCCGGAGTGCCGGGCTGTTGCGCAGCTCATCCGGCGTCCGCCCCAATTGCGATTGCCTGACGATGAGGTCCCGCACGGTGCGGGTATCCGCACAGGTCGCGGCGCGAGCCTTTTGCGCCAGGGCCCAGGTTTGCAGCCCGGCTTGCGTCGTCGCCAACACGGTTTGCAAGCTGCTCCCGATGTCACCGCGGATCTGGGATTCGACCCGTGACAACGCGTACGCCGCGGTCGCGGCAATCGCTGCGAACAAGGTCAGCCATGTCAGGATCCCCTTCCAAGTGAGCCTGATCGGCGTTGCTGATACGCGGACGTGATTCATACCGATTCCGTCACCAGGCGTCAGACGCACACCCACTCCCGCGGGGATTGTATCCGAGGCCACAGGCGTCGGATATATTGTTAAAGTGACAGTGGCTCTTTGGACGGTTCCTGTGGGGGCGGACGATGCGTGTATTCCTGGCGGATGATCACCAATTGGTGCGGGCGGGCATCCGAGCGCTGCTGGTCAGCCTTCCCGGTGTCGAGGTCGTGGGCGAGGCGGGGAACGGTCAGGAGGCCTTGCGGGCATTGCTGGACACGCGGCCAGACGTCGCGTTGATCGACATCTCGATGCCCGGGTTGAATGGATTGGAACTGGTCGCGCGCCTTTCCGGACAACTTCCCCACACGCGAATGGTGATGTTGTCGATGCACGCCAGTCCGGGCCACGTCAGCCAGGCGCTGCGCGCCGGTGTCAGCGGCTATCTGCTGAAGGACGCGGCGGCCGAGGAGTTGCCCCTGTTGTTGCGGGCGGTGGAGCGCGGAGAAACCTACCTGTCCCCCGCCATTTCCAAGCAGGTCGTGGAAGGGTTCCTGGGCCGCGCCTCGTCAGCGAACGAAGCCAAGGGCGAGGTCGGCGCCGCGGCCGACGTGCTGACGTCCCGGCAGCGCGAAATCCTGCAATTGGTCGCCGAGGGTCGATCGACCAAGGATGTCGCGCAATTGCTGGATCTCAGCATCAAGACCGTTGAAACGCACCGATCCCAGATCATGGAACGCCTGGATATCCATGACGTTGCCGGGCTGGTGCGGTACGCGATTCGCACCGGGCTTGTCTCGTCCGACGCCTGAAGGGCGCCGCGACCGCGGGCCCGCGGTGACGCCCCCTACGGGTTGTTTCCGGCCGGTCTAGGGGTTCGCCCCGATGGTGGCCTGCGCGCGGATCGCCGATTGTGTCTCTCATGAAGGCTGCTCAAAAGACAAGCGAGACGCCGACCCGGACATTGCGGGTGGTGGTGGTGGACGATTCGGAGGTATTCCGCCGGGCACTGGGCGCGTTTGTGGCCATCACGCCGGGACTGCTGGTGGTCGCCGAAGCCGCCAGTGGGGACGATGCTCTCGCCGCGGTTGCGCGCGTAGCACCCGATGTCGTCTTGATGGACGTCCGGATGCCGGGGCTTGATGGCATCGAAACGACGCGACAAATGAAGCGCGGACCGTCCTGCCCGAGGATCGTGCTGCTGACTCTGAACGACAGCGAACATCTTCAACGTGCCGCCACGGAAGTCGGGGCCGACGGGCTGCTCGCCAAGAGTCAGATTCCGGATCGGCTGCCGGACCTGCTGCAAGCGCTGTTTGCCCAAGGGAAGAGGGAAGAGGACGAGGTTCAGTTGATGGGAGTGGTCAATGTCGAGAGTATCTAGTCACATCGATACAACGTGCAGGCAGACTCAACGCGGTTCCATCGGATTGCGTTTGCACGAAACCGTGGTGCGCGCGATCGTTGAACGGACGGAGAATCCCGTCGTCATCCACGACAGCGTCAGGGCTTTCTACGCGAACACCGCCGCCAAACGCTTGTTCAACCTGACCGATGACCTGGGTCCCGCGGGCACCATGTTGTCCGAACTGTGGAGTTCGGAGTCTTGCGGCAAAGGCGGTGACGCGGCGGATCAGCTGTGCATTCGGACGACGGATGACCGGATGGTGTCGGTCTCGGCGATGCACGTTCCCGTGTTCGGCCCATCGGCCCGGACGGTCGCCACCTTCCTGGACAACCCCGACGAGGTGACCGTCCCCCTGCAGCGTCTCGTGGCCCTCGAACGTTCGGAGACGGCCAACGTGCTGTCGGCGGGCCTGGCCCACGAAATGGCCGGTCCCGTCTTTCCCCTTGTGACGTCCCTCGCGGAGGTCTCCCGGCACACAGACGTCCTCCGACGGAATCCCGCACTGCAAGGCGATCAGGCGTTTGGCGCCATCGACGAATGTTTGGAGGTGGCGGCGGCCGCGACCGAAGCACTGGCGTCCATTTTGCGCGATTACCAAACCTACTTGCGCCCCGGAACGCCCGGTCGCGCCCCCGAGCCGTGCGATGCGCGCGCCGCCGTGGAGCGGGCCGTACGGATGGCACGCCCGCGGCTGCAAGCCCTTGCCGAATTCGATGTCGTCCTCGATCCCGTCCCTCCCGTCCGTGCCATCCCCGGGTGCCTGACTCAGATCGCGTTGAACCTCCTCAACAACGCGGCTGATGCATTGACGGCGGCGGACCCGCGGACGGGGGGACGGATCGAGGTTCGGCTGAGCGTTGTCGCGGACCGCGTGGTGCTGGAGGTCAAAGACAACGGGTCGGGGATGGTTCCTGGCGTGCTGGCGCACTTGTTTCAACCGCACGTCACCAGCAAAGTCGGAACGGCGTCGCTGGGGATGGGCCTTGCGATTTGCCAGGCCCTGGTTCACAGGATGGGCGGCGAGATCTCGGTCTCATCCCTCAATGGACAGGGAAGCACCTTTCGGGCAAGCCTTCCCCCTGCGGAGCAGCCCCAATGACAACGCCCGGGGATGCGGTGGACGGGGCTGTGTCCTCCCCCGCGGAGGCGGCAAAACGGCGGATCCTGCTTGTCGATGACGAGCAGAGCGTGCTGGATGGTCTGCGAAACGTGTTGCGTGGGCAGCGCCACGAATGGGACATGGTATTCGCGCTCGGCGGAGCGGCCGCACTGGCCGCAATCGACCAGGGCAGTTTCGACGTCGTGGTTTGCGACATGCGGATGCCTGCCATCGACGGGGCAGCGGTTCTGACCACTGTCAAAAAGAAACACCCCCGCACCGTTCGTATCGTCCTGTCCGGCCAAACCGATCTGGAAACCGCCATGAAGTCCTTGTTCGTGGCCCATCAGTTCATGGCAAAACCCTGCGACGCCGAAATCCTGCGCAACGTCGTGAATCGCGCGTGCAAACTCAACACTCTGCTGCAAAACGAAGCGCTGCGCGCAATGGCGGGTGATGTCAGCACCCTGCCCAGTGCGCCCGGCGCATACCTCGCGATTTGTCAGGCCCTCGCCAAGCCTGGCGCTTCAATACCGGATGCCGCACGCATCGCCGAAAGGGATCCGGGCCTGTGCGCCAAGATCCTCCAGGTGGCCAACTCGGCGTTCTTCGGTCTCGGCCGCAAGGTCACCACGGTCACCGAAGCCGCGACCTACCTGGGCGCCATAACACTGAAAAACCTGGCCCTGGCGCTGGAGTCATTCCCGAAGCTCGAACAATCGGGAGGCCCCGACAAGGAGACGTTCCGCAACCTTCGAATCCATTCCCTGTTGGTCGCGTTGCTGGCGCGTCAGATCATCGGCACGAAGGACAAGCGACGGGGCGATGAAGCGTTCGTCGCCGGCATGCTGCACGACGTGGGACACGTCATTCTGGCGATGCGCGCAGGGGCCAGCGACGTTCCGGCCGGGGTGGATCACGCCGCGCTTGGTGCCTACCTGTTGGGCATATGGGGACTTCCGCATCCGATGATGGAGGCGGTTGCCCACCACGAAAATCCCGGCGCCGTCGATCATTCCGGATTCGAGGTCGTTGATGCCGTCTATTTGGCTGATCGTCTGGCCGCGCGGATCCATCAATCGCCATTTGAAGCTTCGGCCCCCGCGATCGACGTGGAGCGCCTGGCGCTCAGGGGCGTTTCGACCGAACAGATAGCCGCCTGGGAAACCTGGGCCCGCGAACAACTCGACGTAGCGGCTACGTTGTAGCCTGGCAGGGCCTAACAGCCTATGTCCGGCGCAGAACGACCCGCAGAGGTTCCTTCACAGTGCCTGGTTGGAAGTTTCGCGCGCGTTCCAAAAACCCGGCCGTAACCTCGAAACCACGCGCGACCATCAGCATGCCCCCCTGGGTCTTGACGTCATCCACGAACACCATTCCCACGCACAGAACTGAAAGCGAGATCTCCCGAACATCGTCCTTTGTTCCCTTGTTGCCGCGAATCTCCGCCAACGCATCCAGCGCCCGGGGATCGTACGTGTCCTGACGGGCCCTGAGGGTTCCCAGCGCCGTCGAGGCGGAGTTCCCTTGGGTGTCCAGGGAGTCGAAGTCCAGCGCGACGCGAAGCAAGTGCGACGCCAGATCCACCTGCTGCCGTCGCGGATCCGTCGATGCCGGCTCCCCGCGTTTGCGTGGTCTGGTGACGGCTTCCAGGATCTCCGCGACCATCTCCAGTCTCGGGATGTTACGCACCAGTTGTTCCGTGACGGCGGGGGCACGCGCGACCATCTTCTGCTCGGCGTCGGTCAGGGGCCGACCGTAGTACAGTTTTTCGACGGTCTCGGACGGCAGCGCGACATAGCCCAGTTGCGACAACATGGCCGCGACCTCCAGTTGCCAGGTCTCGCGCAGTTCCAGCTTGGCCGCCATTTCGCCAACCAATTGCTTGATCCGCGTCGCGCGACCGAAAGACACCGGGTTCGTCAAGGCCAAGATGTCCGTCAGTGCCTTGATGCTGCCGTGAAGGGTCTGCTCTAGCAGGACCTTCTCGGCGGTGACCAGGCGGTTCTGTTCGGCGGCGGCGTCAATCGTCGCCAGGACTGTCGGCGCCGGGCATGGTTTGGTCAGAAAGCGGAAAATCTGCCCTTCATTGATTGCCGCGATCGCGGAATTCATGTCCGCCTGCCCAGTCAGTAGGATGCGAACCGCGTTCGGCAAGACCTGCCGCGCCCGGCTGAGGAACGTCGCCCCATCCATGCCGGGCATGCGCATGTCCGACATGACAACGGCGATGTTGCCGTCGCGTCCCAGGATCTCCAGTCCCTCGTTGCCGCTTAGCGCGGTCAGAACGTCATATCGACGCCGCAGGTTCAGAGCCAGGCCGTCAAGGACACCCCGCTCGTCGTCAACGCAAAGGATTTTGGTTTTTGTCTGCGGGTCCATGATGCCTCCGTTCGATTGGGCCGTGGTCACGCCGCCAGTTCCCCGGCCCCGTGTCGCTTCCCGGCGATGGGAAGGCGGATCAGAAACGTCGAGCCTTTGCCCATCTCCGACTGAACCGTCAACCCGCCACCGTGCTTGTCGACGATCACGGATCGGGCGATCGCCAAACCCTGCCCGGTTCCCTTGCCCACCTCCTTCGTCGTGAAGAAGGGGTCGAAGATCCGGTCGCGAATGTGTTCGGGGATCCCGCCTCCCGTATCGGAGATACCTATGATCACGCCATCGCCGTCAACGTGCGACCGAACCGTGATGCGCCCCTTGCCCTCGGATCCCTTGATGACGTCGCCGATCGCGTGGGCGGCATTGACGATGATGTTCAGCACGACCTGGTTGACCTCGCCGGCGTAACAGGTCACGGGCGGCAGATCGTCCAGATGCGTCTCCACCTCCGCGACGTACTTGTATTCGTTCCGCGCCATGGTCAATGTGCTGAGGATCGCCTGGTTTAAATTGACCGTCGTCATCTCTTTCTGGTCCGGGTGGGCGAATTCCTTCATCGATCGGACAATCTCGGCGATGCGGCCGAGACCGTCGACAGAGCGTTCGAGAGCCGGGGGGACGCTCTCGAGCACATAGGAAAGGTCGGCGTCCTGTTCGGCCTGGATCACTTCCGCGGCGATCTCCGACGCGGGGGTTCCCGGGGATCCCCCGACCACGGACCTGGTCAACAATTGATACTTCGAGATCAGCGTTGCCAGATCTCCAAAGGCGTTCCGCACGAAGTGAATGCTGTCGCTGACGAATTGAACCGGCGTGTTGATTTCGTGGGCCACCCCCGACGCCAGTCGACCCACGGACTCCAGTTTTTGAGCCTGTCGGAGCTGAATCTCCAATTCCCGCGTCTGGGTCACATCCAGGATCATTCCGCGAAGCAGAGGCGTACCCCGGTCGTCGCTGGAAACCGTCGCAATCAGACGTGCCCACAGGTACCGCCCCTGGGCGTGCCGCAGCCGGAACTCAAGTTCGCACTCGGTGGCGGATGTCGTAGCCGACAGCTCAGACATCGACTTGTCTCGTTCGTCGGGGTGCAGACGGTCCGCGAGAAAAGCCGGAACGAGGCAGTCCTTCGGGGCAACGCCCAACATCTCTTGAACCTGCGGCCCGATGTACCGAAATTGGCACGACACCGGATCGATTTCGCATGGGATTGTCTTGGTCGTCTCCACCAACAAACGGAACTGTTCCCGGCTGGCGGCCAATTGATTGGTTCGTCTGACGACCATGCGCTCGACGTGGTCGTTGACGGTCTCCAGCGGGGCCTGTCGATCCGCCAACGCCCGCATCTCGCGATGGCTTTCCAGGATGCCCATGACCAGCACAACGTCCTCGAAAAGTACCCAGCCGGCGTGTTCCAGAAACCGCCACCATTCAGGATTGACGACGCCGTACACGGATTCGGACCAAAGCAAACCCCGTATCAGGTGCTCGCTGGCGACGACGACGGTTCCAGTCAAGACGACCTTCCAGTCGCGGTAGAACGCCAGGAAAGCCAGCGATCCAAACATATGGAAATGGGTTTCGATGCGACCGCCACTGAGATGAATCAGCAGCGCCGACCACAGCATCTGAACCACGGCAATGACATGCCTGGTGATGGGCGCGCCAGGTCGGGTGCGGATCAGAAACAGCGATGGAAGTGTCAACGCCGCACCGAGGAAGAGGGCGTAGTGGACGTGAAGATTCGTGCTTCGGACCTTTCCCTCCCAGCCGTAGGGGGACCAGATAACGTAGATCAGTATCGCGAACGTCCACTGCGCGGCGAACAGCCAACCGAACATGCGATCCCGGCGCCGAAACACCGAAGCCAGCTGCTCTTGATACAGTTCGAACGAACGGGCGGCGTTCGAGGCCCGGATGTTGATCGCGGACACCGGAACGGCGGTGCTTTCCATCAGGTTGGTCATGCTCATGGCGGCATCGGCACCCGTGGACGGCGCCGTAGACGTCCCCTGCATGGGGGCCATGGCCGATTGGCGACGCCCGACGCGCTTCGGATTCCAGGAGCGCGTCTCATCGGAGCTCTGACAAACGGCGCCAGGGAAGCGGGTGCCCCCCGGTCAGCATTTTCTTGCCAGCGCCCCATTGTGGCCCCCCAGGTACAGAATCGGATGTATCCGCCGGAAACTTGATTGGGGATACGGCGCTCACAATCCGGACGCGGCCTCGAGCTGTTCGCGGGCCGCCGTCTCCCATACGGCTATCTGTTCGGCCGAGACACCCAGGCGCTGCATGCGGTCGAGATCGATCTCCGGTGCCGACTGCTCAAACGGGGAATGATGAATCCTGGCGACTATCCGATCGGCCAGGTAGACGGCGTCGACGACCTCGAAAGTCGCGTGATCGACGACGCCGGGATCTTCGTGGTTCGCAACCGCCTCCATCATAGGGTGCGGAAGGCCCCATAGACCCAGCAGGTAGGCTCCCAGCATGGCATGGTCGATGCCGCCCGGGGCAGCCGTGACGCTGCTCCGCATCGCCAGGATCACGTGTCCCACGTCGTGCAGCATCCCCGCGACAAACGCCTCGTCCGCTCGCCGCTTGTCTTTGGTACCGATGATCTGGCGCGCGAGGAATGCCACCAACAGCGAATGGACACGCAACTTCCGAAAGGTTTCCTTGTCGGGGCCCCCCGCCCCTTCCAACTGTGGAAATGACTCCAGCGCCAGGGCCAGATTCTTCAGTGTCGCGGTGCCCAGATAGGTCGCGGCATCGGTGACCGTCGTGACCTTGCGGCCAATGCCGAAGAACGCCGAATTGGCCACCTGCAACAGTTTGGCGCACAGCCCCGGATCCCGTTCCACGACCCGCGCCACATCGGAAATAGACGCGGACGGGTTTGCGAGTGCCTGCGTGATCGCAAGGTAAACGCCCGGTGAGCTGGGTAACGTGCTGATGTCGCCAGCGAACTGACGAAGGGATTCACTGTGCAGCATCGTGTTCAACTTGCAGGCCCGATCCACGATGCCGCGCAGGGTTTCGGCGTCGCAGGGCTTTGCGATGAACTGGTGGGCAACGAATACCGTCCGCATAGCGGCTTCCAGATCCGTCTGGCCCGACAAGACGATTCTGACAGTGCGGGGCTGCTTGGCCTTGACCCGTGTCAGCAGGGTTGCGCCATCCATTCCCGGCATCCGCATGTCGGACACAACGACATCGAAATCACACCGATCGATTTCAGCCAAGGCCGCCACCCCGCCCAACGCGAACACCATCTCCCACTCGCGCCGTTGGCCGCGCAGCACGTTTCGTAAACCATCAAGAACGCCTTGTTCGTCGTCGACAAACAGGATTCGCCGTTTCACCACCTCGGCAACAGGCGCCATCGCCACGCTCACTGCATCCCTCGCGCCACACAGGCCTATCGACCTGATTCCCCGACTGCTTAACGCTGTCCCAAAGGACAGGTGCTACGCGGCCGCGGGTTCCAGGCCCTGGCGGACGACACCACCGGACAGCTATCGCGGGTTGCTTCTTGGAACTTGAGGGCGCGGGCTTGGCGCTTTCGTGGGCCTCCGACACGCTTTCGCGCCACTTGGGATGGCCGTCAGTTTCGCGCACCGCCTCGCCCGCGCTGGCTCCGAACTGCTAGATTTTCGGCCGTGTCCACCAACCTGCTGATCGTCCAGGTCACCGTCCACGTCCACCCCGACGCGATCGACGCCTTTCGCCAGGCGACGCTGGCCAATGCCCGCTCCAGCGTGAAGGAGCCGGGCGTCGCTCGCTTCGACGTCATGCAGGACCGCGACGATGCAACCCGCTTCGAACTGGTCGAGGTCTACCGCACGCCCGAAGCGGTCGCCGCGCACAAACAAACCGCCCACTACCACGCCTGGCGCGACGCGGTCGCCCATTTGATGGCCGAGCCGCGCACCAGCCGCAAGTTCGTCAACGTGTTCCCCGAGGACGACGGCTGGTGATCTTCGAGCTCGCCACCGCGGGCCGCGTGATCGTCGGACCAGGCGTCCTCGATCAGGCGGCACCCGCGGTGGATTCGTTCGGCGCAAAGTCGGTCCTGGTCGTCACGGGTCGCAGCCCGGATCGCGCCAACCTCCTTGTCGCTTCCCTGCGCGCGCGCGGGATCACCGTCGCTTCGTTCACCGTCGACGGCGAGCCCACCGTGGATGTGGCGCGCGCCGGTGTTCAACGAATCGCCGAGGTCGCCGCCGACGCCGTCGTCGCCATCGGCGGCGGCAGCGCGCTCGACACAGGCAAGGCTATCGCCGCCTTGGCCACGAACGGTGGCGATCCATTGGACTACCTGGAGATCGTCGGCGCGGGCCGCGCGCTGATCCGCCCGTCCCTACCATTCGTCGCCATCCCAACCACCGCCGGCACGGGCTCCGAGGTCACACGCAACGCCGTACTGTCCGTTCCCGGCGCGCGCGTGAAGGCCAGTCTGCGCAGTCCTTTGATGCTGCCCACGCTGGCGATCATCGATCCCGATCTGCTGGCGGCCGTCCCGCGTCAGGTGATCGCCAGCAGTGGACTGGACGCGCTGTCGCAAGTGATCGAACCGTTTCTCTCCCTGCGCGCCAACCCAATCACCGACACATTGGCCCGCGAGGGGATCTCCCGATCGGCACGGTCCCTCCGTCGTGCGTATCTTGCCGGTCTTGGAACCGCTGGGGACGCCGACGCCCGCGCGGATCTCGCCCTGACCAGCGTGCTTGGCGGCATCTGCCTGGCCAACGCTGGCCTCGGCGCCATCCACGGTTTCGCCGCCCCCGCGGGCGGCATGTTCGGGGCGCCGCACGGCGCCGTGTGCGCGGCGCTGCTACCGCATGTGCTGGACGTGAATTTGCGCGCGCTGCGAACCCGCGCGCCCCACCATCCCGCCCTTGCCCGCATGCACGATCTGGCCGCGCTGCTGACCGGGGCGGCCCCGACCGACGTCACGGCGGATGACGGGATCCGCTTTGTCACCGATCTCTGCCGGGCGCTCCAGACACCGGGGTTAGGACAGTACGGAATGGTTGCAGCGGACATTCCCACCCTTGTCGCAAAGGCCAAGATCGCCAGCAGCATGAAGGGAAATCCCCTGCCGCTGTCCGACCTGGAACTGACCGAGATCGCCCAGCGGGCCTTGTAGCGAAGCCCATTCCGCGGTCATGCCAACATGGTCAGGAAGCCCCAAGGTGTAGCCGTTGATCCCGCTGGCGTTCGCGGCCGATTCTGATCGCGCGGCGCACGTAGTCAGCCAGCGCCAACAGTCCAACCCCGAACGAAACCCAGGCGGCCATCAGCGCCGCCGGGCTTTGAAACAGCAAGGCCGTGATCGCCGTAAACTGCAACACCGTCGCCGCCTTGCCAAGGACACTCGCGCGAAAATCGTAGCGAAGCCATCGCCGCAACGTCGGAACGACCGCATAGATCAACGAAAGCGGAAGCTGCACCAACTCGCGCGCCAGTATTAATCCCAGCAACGTCAGGGACGGACGGCCGTGAAACCATATCGCCCCCAGCACCGTCGCCACGAATATCTTGTCGCAGATCGGATCCAGCCAGGATCCCGTCCCCGCGGGTGCCACGCTTCCCGCCCCCGGGGCCAGCTGCGTCGCTGCCCGCCGCGCGAAGATTCCGTCCAGTGCGTCGGTCAGCCCCGCCAACGCCAGCACGAGCAAGGCGACCCAGGGACCTCCCCACGGCGCGACCAGGACCACTGCGAACAGCAACGCCAGTGGTACGCGCGCCAAACTCAACAGATTGGCGATACTGAAGAACGACTGTGAACCGGCGACTGACATAGGCAACCGACCACCCAACGGCAGGTCGATCACCCTGAGGCTAGCAGGAATCGCGACGGTCTAGCGTGCGGCGTGCTGGGGCTGCGCGCGCGCGGCGACCGGTGGTTCCAGGAGATCAGCGGCCAGCCGTTCGATCTTCCTGATGCGGTTGTATACGGTGCGCCGGGTAATGCCCAACGTCGCCGCGACCTCGACCTGGGTCATGCCATCGACAAAATGCATCAGAGCAACGGCCACCGCCGTTTCGTCGCACTGCTCAAGCAGCAAGCGGACGAACTCCCGATCACCAGGGATCGGCTGATTGGACTGTGCCGCCGTGATCTGCGCGGCGATCAGGGGCGCCGCCCGCTCGCGAACCGAACGCTGGCGCAGCAGGTTAATGCACACGTTGGTCGATGTCCGATACAGGTACCGCAGGGCCTGGTCCCCCGGCCCCAGGACCCGGTGGTGCTGCAACACACGCACGAATGATTCCTGAAGCGCGTCACGACCCGCGGGCGCGGAGCCCAGCAGGCGCCGGCAGTGGGCGTAAATCGCCGGAGCGTGACGTTCGTACAGCTCCGCGATGTCGCGTCCGTCACTAGGTTCGGGATCGGCAGGCCCAGCATCTGGGTGCTCATCAAGCGGCTCCTTGCTGGGACCCGGCTTGTTGCTGAGTTTGAGGGCTGTGGCAGCGTAATACATCAAACAATGATCTCCCGGTGCATAACCCGCGCCTGTCGACTCGCTATCCCCAAAACCATTAGAGTCGGACCTCTTGGGGCGTGGCGCAGTGAAATTTCGTGGCCCACCTGACCCGGGTGTCGCGGGTTCGTCACCTCGTGGCATTCGGCACGGAAAGTTCTATGCTGCCGCGATGATTCGGATTGTCGCCCGAACCGATACCGCCTTCGAGAGCTGCCTGCGGGCACTGTGCGACCGGGCGGCCGCGCTTCCCGAGGGTATCGAGAGTTCGGCCCGGGATGTCATTCGCGCGGTTCGCCAGCGCGGAGACGAAGCCATCACCGAGCTGACACTGAAGTTCGAGAACCGTCGCCTCGCCCAACTGGAACTTTCGAAGACCGCGTGGGAAGAGGCCTCCGCGCGCGTGGCCCCCGATGTCCACCGCGCCCTGGAACACGCCGCGCTGCGGATCCGAACGTTTCACGAGCACGAACGGTATCCGTCCTTCGAGGTCACGGATACGCCGGGCGTTCGCGTCGGTCTGCGGGTCACGCCGCTTGATCGCGTGGGCATCTACGTGCCGGGCGGCAAGGCGCTGTACCCGTCGACGGTCCTGATGACGGCGGTCATCGCGCGGGTGGCCGGCGTGCGCGAGATCATCATGACCACGCCCGGACCGTCACCCGAGACCCTGGCCGCCGCCCGGATCGCGGGCGTCGATCGCGTGTTCGTTGTCGGTGGCGCGCAGGCCATCGCCGCCATGGCGTATGGCACCGCATCGATCCCGCGCGTCGACAAGATCGTCGGCCCAGGCAATGCGTACGTCGCGGCGGCCAAGCGACTGGTCTTCGGCGATGTCGGCATCGATTCAGTCGCCGGCCCCACCGAGGTGGTGATCGCCGCCGATGCGACCGCCGATCCCCGTTGGGTAGCCGCCGATCTGCTAGCCCAGGCCGAACACGATGAACGCGCGGTACCGGTGCTGGTCGCCGTGGGCCGCGCGCTGGCCGATCAGGTTGTTGCGGCGTTGAAGACACAGCTGGAAACGCTGCCGCGCCGGGCGATCGCGGAGCAATCCCTGCGGGATCAGGGCGCCATTCTCGTTGTCGATTCAGTGTCCGAAGCAATCGAGATCGTCAACCGGCTGGCCGCCGAACACGTCGGCTTGGCGATGGACGGCGCCCGCGCGCTGGGCGAACGGGTGACCACCGCGGGTGCCCTGTTCCTGGGGCATTTCACGCCGGAATCCGTCGGCGACTACATCGCGGGGCCCAGCCACGTGCTGCCGACCTCAGGCAGCGCGCGATTCGCTTCCCCCCTCAGCGTTGCGGATTTCGTCAAGCGCACGTCGATCATCGAATACGACGCCGCAGCACTGCAAAGCCAGGGCGCGGACATCGAACGCATCGCGGATGTCGAAGGGCTGCACGGACACGCCCGCGCCGTCCGCGTTCGTCTGGCGAACAACTCCCACAAATCATAAGAAATCATGAAACGCGCGACGCCCCGGCAGCAGAAGACTGCGGCCGTCTACGACTCCGAGATCTGGCCACTGGTACCGCAGCGGGCGGCGGACATGATTTTGCGCGCGTTGCCTCAACGTCCGGCGACCACCGCCTTTGAAGCGGGCTGCGCCACGGGACAGTTGACCTTGGCGGTTGCGGACCGATTGGACGACGCCAGCCGCATCCTGGCGATGGATTTTTCGCCCGCCATGATCGACCTGGCGGAGGCGGCGAAATCTCGGCGAGGGGCGGGAGACAAGGTTTCGTTTCGCGCCGCCGATCCGATGCCGTCGTTCCCGGTGGACGACAACACGTGTGATCTGGCGCTGTCGAACCTGGCGCTCGACGAAATGCCTTCGCCCAAGGCCGCCCTCGCCGACATGGGACGCTGCCTGAAACCAGGTGGACGCGCGATCATCACGCTGCCGCTGCGAGGCTGCTGGGCCGAATTTCTCGATCTCTACGGCGACGTGCTGACCGAACAGGGCAAACGCGACGCCCTGGCGGCGCTGGCCACCTACCGGCAGGCCATACCCACCGCTGAAATTCTTGCCGGATGGTTGGAGTCCGCCGGCCTTGTCGACATCAAGGTGGAAGTGACCCGCTGGGAGCTTCTGTTCAAGACAGCGCGAGAGTTCTTCTTCGCGCCCATCGTCGAACTGGGGCCATTGTCCACATGGAAACAGATCGCCGGCGGACACGGCGACCAAATGCAGGACGTCTTCTTCTTCGTCAAGGAGGCCATCGAGACCTATTTTTCGGGCACGGTTTTTCCCGTGACGATGGTCATCGCCTGTCTTTCCGGCACGAAACCGGACAAACCCCTACGCCGCTAGGACATCGCCAGGACCTTGCCCGTGAGTGATCCGCGCGACCGTTACCGCCACCTGGTGGAGGAACTGGGACAACACGATCGCAGGTACTACGTCGAGATGGCACCCGCGATCTCCGACGCGGCCTACGACCGGCTGTACGGCGAGTTGAAAGACATCGAGGCGCTGCACCCCGACTGGGTGCGCCCCGAATCTCCGTCGCAACGAATCGCCCCGGCGCCCCTGTCTCAGTTCCCCAAGGTCGTCCGGCAGGCACCGATGTTGTCGCTGGACAACACCTACAACGCGGACGATTTGAATGCGTTTTGCGACCGGGTCGAAAAAGGCCTCACCGAGAAGGCGGCGGCGTTCGTGGTGGAACCAAAGGTCGACGGGATCAGTGTCGAGCTGACCTACGAGCAAGGACGCTTGGTTCTCGGTTCGACCCGCGGCGACGGGCGCGTGGGTGAAGACGTCACCGCCAACCTGCGGACCATCCGATCGCTGCCGCTTGCCCTGGCGGAACCAGTGACGATCACCGTCCGCGGCGAGGTCTACATGTTGAAACGCGATTTCGCCGCAACGAACACGGATCGCGCCGACGCGGGCGAGGAACTCTGGAAGAATCCGCGCAACGCGACCGGAGGTTCGCTGAAGCTGCTCGACCCGCGTGAATGCGCGCGGCGGCCGCTGCAGGTCTTGCTTTACGAACTCACCGATGGGGAACGTTTTCGCCAGCGACATTCCGACGCGCTGGCCTGGCTGCAGGCGTTGGGACTGCCCACATCGCCAGACGTCACGGTCGTCGTGGGGACCGAAGCACTGGCCGCGGCGGTTGCATCGTGGGCGGACCGCAGACACCACCTGCCCTACGAGGCCGACGGCCTTGTCATCAAGGTCGATGTGTTCTCCGAGCGCCGGCTGCTGGGCGCGACCACCAAGTTTCCGCGCTGGGCAATCGCTTACAAGTTCGCCGCCCAACGGGCCGAGACAACGTTGCGGCGCATCGAGATCAACGTCGGCCGCACCGGCGCGATCACGCCGGTCGCCGAGCTGGATCCAGTCGAGTTGTCGGGAACCACGGTCAAACGCGCGTCGCTGTTCAACTGGGACGAGGTCCGGCGTTTGGACATCCGCATCGGCGATCGCGTCGTGGTCGAGAAGGCGGGCGAAATCATCCCGCAGGTGATCGAGGTGCTGATTGCGGCGCGCACGGGGAACGAGATCCCGATCGAGGAGCCCACGCACTGCCCCAGTTGCAAGGTGGCGCTGGTCCGGCGCGCGGGCGAGGTCGCGCTGCGATGCCAAAACCGCAACTGCCCTGACCAGCGCTGGAAGGCCATTCAGTTCTTCTGCGCGCGCGGCGCCCTGAACATCGAAGGCATCGGGGAAGTCCTTGCCGAAGAACTGGTCAGGAAGGGCCTGGTGCGGGACCTGGCCGACATCTTCGATCTGACGGTCGACAAACTGGTTCCCTCCGACAACGATACGACCGCCGCGCGCGTCGAGCGCATGGCGAAGAAGTCGGCTGAGAATCTGATCGCCGCCATCGGGCGCGCCCGCGAACAAGCGACGTTTTCGCGCCTGCTGATCGGGCTTGGCATCCCCCACGTCGGGGCCGTGGCGGCCCGCGCCATCGCGCGCCGTTTTGGATCTCTGGAGGCTCTGGCGACGGCCTCGCCGGAGTCACGTCGCGAAACCGTCGCCGCCATCGACGGGGTCGGTCCCGTCATCGCCGACGCACTGGCGGCGTATCTGAACGACCAGGAAAATGCCGCCTTGTTGGCCCGGCTCCAGGATCGGGGCCTGACGCCCGTCGAGCCGGCTCCGCGCGAGGCCACGGGTGGACCGCTCGCCGGCAAGCGAGTCTGTGTCACAGGGAAATTGTCGCGTCCACGCAGCGAGATTCAGAAGGATGTCGAGCACGCCGGCGGCCAGTTCGTCACCTCGGTCGGAAAAAACACCGACATCCTGGTGGCTGGCGCGGACGTGGGCAAAGCCAAGCTGGACTCGGCCCGGAAACTCGGGACGCGGGTCGTGGACGAGGACACCCTGGCGCAAATCCTGAGGGGTGAGGTGTGACCACCCCCGCCCACGCCACGCTTCCTAGGGGCTCCGAGCCTCTTCCGAGCCTCTTCCGAGCCTTCTCCGGGCTCGTCTCAGTGCGTCTTAATCCCCGCGGATTCTGGCGGATCTAGTGATGACCGCTCAGGTGAACACCCTACCTACCGGCGCCAGTTGAGCCAAGGACCACCGCAACTTGCGAAAAACACATGGTTTGTAAAGGAGATAAAACAATACCTTGTGCGCGGCGACCGACCCGTACTATTGTCGAGCCGTCTGTAGGTGCCCCAGTCACTTAAAGGTTCCAGAACTGGTCTATCAAAGGGTTTGATTCAAACCTAAAGGCCCCCCGCCCCCGGTGGAGAGTATCCCCCGGGGGGACAACTGTTTTCGGTGCTGTGGAGAAAATCAAATGAAGCGCTCACTGCTCGTACCCCTGGGTCTCGCATTTCTTGGAGCCGTTGGATTTGTCGGTTGTCCCGCGCCGGTTGACATCACGCCGGCCACAAGTGGCGGCGCGGTCGGCACTTCGGGCGGCTCGGTTGGCACCTCGGGCGGCTCGGTTGGCACCTCGGGCGGCTCGGTTGGCACCTCGGGCGGCTCGGTCGGCACCTCGGGCGGCTCGGTCGGTACCACCGGCGGCTCGGTCGGCACCACCGGCGGTTCGGTCGGTACCACCGGCGGTTCGGTCGGCACCACCGGCGGTTCGACGGGCACCGGCGGACGCGGCACCGGCGGCGCCGGCGGCGCGGTAGGCGGCACGACGGGTACGGGCGGACGCGGCACCGGCGGCGCGGTAGGCGGCACGACGGGCACGGGCGGACGGGGCACCGGCGGCGCGGGCACCGGCGGCGCGGGCACCGGCGGCGCGGCTGGCGCCAGTGGGGCTCTTCCCACGGTTGGTGAACTCTTCCCGGCCGGCACCGAAGGTTCGCTCGACGGGCGGCTGATCACGATGCCGTGCGGCGAGAACACGACCGGCACCGACTGCGCAAGCTTCGGGGCCTACTATCGCAGCGTGCGCACCATGTGCTCGGGCGGCGCGCTCACGATAGTAACGACCCACACGGTGGGTGGAGTCGCCGGCAGAATGTACAGGGCCAGCATGCATTTTTATGGAATCGCGGAGCCAAAGGACTACGGCCCGAACGTGACGCGTGAAGCGACGGGACGGCCCGGTACTCAGGATTCCGGCGCGACGCCAACACCATGGGCGACGGGTCCGGCCAATCACACGTACCCGGTCTCGGACTACAACACGTACGAGATTCACGTCGACAACAACATGAATCAAGAAGTTGCCGTCTACTACCTCAACGCCGATACCGCGATGGGGCACTGGTCCTACGTGCTCAACTACACAAAACAGATCACTGTCATCGGCGGCGGAAGGGTTCGCGCAAAGACCTACGATCGAAACTGCCGTCAGATCAAGAACTGCGGTGCCGCGGACAGCTACCCCTGCACCACCAAAGCCACCAACCGCATCATCAACGTCTCGGCGGCGATGCCGGCGCCGGCGAACGCATCGGCAACGACGGGTGGCCTCATGCAGCCCGGCATGGTGGCGGAACGCGATGGCAACAATGCCGGACAGTGGCTGTTGATCGACGTGGTCAGCGTCGATTCGCAAATGTAGCAACACACTTAGCGTGTGCAGAACGGAGGGGTCGCTAAGAGCCGCCCCTCCGTTCTTTTAGGTTCTCGTTTGAAGTCGCTCGTGCAGGCCTCGGGGATCGAAGATCTACCCATGGGGCCCTGGAATAAACCATCCAACAAGCAGGTGATATCTTGACCCACAGGATTGTGTCGCACTTGACCCGGGCCGCGGCGGCTACTTTGGCGACGTGTGTCCTCTTCTCCGGATCCGCGGCCGCGGATGTCTCTCTCGGCGAGAAGGACGGCTGGTCCGCCTTCTTGACCGGCCGTCTTCAGACCTTTGGTAACTTCAACGATGGTCAGGGACGCCCCGTAAATGTCACGGACGGCAACGGCCAGCCAGTTGAACTCAGAGGCGGTGGCATCGACAGGGGGTCAGCGCTACCTGAATATCCGGTGGGAACCAACCAGCAGACCACGCTGGATCCCGGGCATGTACAAGAGATGCGCATGCGTACAGGCTTCACAGGAAACGTCTTGGGCTTCGGGATCAGACGGCGGATCTCGGAAACCACGGAAATTTTAGGGTTCAGCGCCGTCACGGTCGGTATCGATTCGGACGAGCGACGCAAGTTCAGTATCGTCCGCCCCGACTGGCGTGAAAGCTTCCTGCGCATCTCGGCCCCGTGGGGCAGTCTGACGGCGGGTCGCATGCTCACGATGTTCTCGCGCGGCGCGACCGAAATATCGTTTCTCTATGGATACCGGTACGGGCTCGGCTTTCCGGGCGGCGTCACTCCAGCGGGCCAGAGCACGGCTGGGACCGTCGGGTTCGGCGTTCTCGCAAACGGGTTCGGCGCCGGTATGGCCTACGCGACGCCGGTGCTGGCGGGCTTGCAGGTGACCGTGGCGGCCTTCGACGCGAACAACATCGTCGGGACCCAACTTCTAGAGCGCACGCGCTGGCCGCGGCCTGAGTCAGAGATCACCTTCGAGCGCAAGTTCGGCCTGGGGATGATCAAGCTGTTCGCGAACGGAGCCTGGCAGAGACTGTTCGACTACAACGGAACGCCCCGAAGCGCCGACATCTACGGCGCGGGATACGGGGGCCGGATCGAGGTGGGTCCGGTACGCTTCGGCGTTGCTGGTCACTGGGGCAAGGGCGTTGGCGTGACCTACGCCCTCGAGCCTCACGGATCGTTGTACTTCACGGACCGCGCCCAAATGGACGTGACCCAAGCGGCACTCGTGAAGCTGCGAACCGTCGACGGCTACTATGGTCAGCTCCAGGTCGCCGTGCTCAAGGCCCTCGACGTCAGGGCGGGCGCGGGTATAACGCGGGTCAAGCGACTTCCCGAGGACACCTCAGCCTGGAACCCCGATCCCCTCATGCCATTCCCTACTCCCTCCGTGGGATTCGTCACCATTCGCCAGCAGATGGGCATTGGCGGCGGCTTGACGTACCACGCCTGGGATAATCTGCACATCACGGCCGAGTACTTCCGCGCTGTGTTCGAATGGTACCTGCCTACTCCGGCCCCGCCCACCGCGGCCCCGTCGCAGGTCATGAACTCCGTCAACGCGGGCGTCACGTACGACTTCTGAGCCAGCGACGGCCGCCCGGCGGGAGCCAGCTTCCGCCGGGGACGCCGACGCCTATTTGCACGCCTCGGGATTCGCGCAACGGTCACGAAGGTAGCGTTCCACCCGCGCGATTGCCCAGGTCGGAAGTTCGCCGACGCGCAGCGGGGGCATGAGGTCGGGTGAGTTTCGGGGCAGCGACAGGCGGTCCCGGATCGCGCTGAATGTCGGCGGATCAATGGGATCGATCGATTCGGCGTTGAAACGGGAACGGCGGAGGCGCGGATCGGTGTTGGCGGCGTGACAACGGACGCACATCGACTTGAGGATCTCGGGGGCGCTATCCCCCTGTCGGGGGAGGAACCCAACGGCAGAGGCGACGTCCGCACCGATAAGGGAGGCGGCGACGTCGAACGCCTCTGCGCCGGCGTGGCGGCGCAGAAAAGCGCCACGATCGGCCAGAACCTCGGCGCGGGGCTTGGGATCAAGGACATCGGGGCCAAAGTACGGCACGGGCAACCCGCGCGCTAGAGACTCGCGCCGCTCCTGGTCCCAGGTCGGACTCTGCCCGGTGTGGAAGCGTTCGCACAGAACCTCCCGCGTCTGAAAAGCAACCTGCCCGTAGGGATAGGAGGGATAGGGGCTGGCGCGGATGGCCTGATCGGCGTCCGTGAGAAATTTCGTGAGGAGATCCCCGCTCAAAGCCGCGTGCAGTTCGGGGACGGGCACACCCGCGTAGCGGCCCGTTGGTCCCTCGATCGCGCGCAGAAGGTCGAGCCCGTCGGCGGTCACGACGACCTTGCCGGGAGCGCCGTCCGGCGGCTGATCGGGGCAAAGAAAGTGTTCGTTGCCGCCTCGGAAGTCGCCCCAGTGCATCCAGGGGTCGAAGACCTGTCGCATGAGCATTTGCTTGTGGGTTCCGGGGCCGAAGGGCAGGTGACACGTCACGCAATCCAGGGGCGTGTCCTCGAGATCGCGATCGGAATAAAGCGTCCAGCCAGTCCAGCCACTCTCGATCTTATCGGTCAACAGATCCTCGGGCGTGCAGCGCGAACGGTTGCAGTCCTGCTGGAAGCGGAGCAGGTAGAAGTTGTACTCGTAGGTGGCTGGATCGAGCCCCAGGATCTCGACAAGCTGCTCGCCACGCGTGAAAGTCGTGGCGACGATCTGCTCGTACTTGACGGGCTCGCTCCGGTCCCTGGTGTTTTCGAAGACCAGCACGCGCGGATTCACCGCGGAGACCGTACGCGCGGAAAGTCCCAGCGAATGGGTCGTGGTCGCCGTGCGCCGCTGACCCGGCCGGCCGAGCCGCAAAGCCCCGTAGAGATCGTCCAGGCCACGGATGGGCGGCGGCGATTCAGCGCAAAGCACGGTGGCAACGCGATCGGTCGCGCCGCGAGCACAAACGCGTGCGGTCTGATCGGGACCAGTTCCGATGCGTGAAAGCCAGACATCCTCGGGACGCTGCCGCGTGGCGGGCTTGGCGCGCGGCGCACAAGTGACCGAACAGGCGACACTGGCACCGATGGCCAGCCCCAGAAGTGCTCGCGACCAGGGCGAGACGCTCGCATGCGTCAAGCAATGGGCGCTCGCGGGCGGCTCGCGCGGGCTGATCATCAGATGAACAGGATAGATCGGGAAATCGAGCAAACAACCGTCACCACGAGGATGACGGCCGTCTCTTCAGATGCGCAGGCTGGTTCAGCATCGGCCGGAGGGACCGTTCCGCCAGGCCGATACCCGGGGTGATTCCGCCCGATCCGGGCAAACTTGAAATCGGGTTAAGCGGCGCCGCCGCCAGCTCCGCCGGCTCCCCCTGCACCGGCCGCGCCCCCAGCACCGCCGGCAGAGCCCGCCGCACCACCTGCGGAGCCACCACGCCCGCCAGCAGCCCCACCGACAGCCGAGCCAGCACCCCCGCCAGCAGCGCCAGCAGTTCCGCCCGCCGCGCCACCGCTACCGCTACTTCCTCCGCCGGCTGAACCGCCGGATCCGGACCGACCACCCGACGCCCCGGCTGGGCAATTGCCGCTGCTGTCATCACAGCCTGGAGTCGACAACACTGCGAACCCGAGACCAACGCTGAGCAGTCCCAGCGCGACAAGCTTTCCAAGACCTTTGGGCATTGCGGGCGATCCTTTCGTTCAAACACACAGGTAATCGAGCGAGGCCATTTTATTTCACACTTTGGTCTCCCCAACAAATAGTTGATCGTCTCATTTCTCGCCGGTTCCTCCCCGCAGCGCCTGATCACTGGTCATCGAAACGATTCCCGTCCGGCCAAGACGCGGCTCGCGCGGGTTGAGAACACGCGCACGCTCGTACCGCAGCGCCGCGCCGGCAACGTCGCCCTGTTGGTGCAGCAACACGTCCCCCGCCGCAACCAGGAACAAACAGCGCTGCCCAACATCCAGCGCCGCGTCACCGCCAAGTGCATCCAGCAGCGACAAGGCGTCCGCCCAGCGGCGGTCGACAACCGCCAACGCGGCCAAGGTCTCGCGTGCGGTCGAACGGGCGGGGTGGTTCTTGTCGGCCTCGGTCAACGCCAAGACCTCGGCCAATCGCGACAACACCCGGGCTCGCCGATCACCCTCGACGCCGCCTAGAAGGCGCGGATCGAAGCGCATCGATGCCCAGCTATCGGCGACATCGCGCAGGCCCCCCGGCGGCGATTTCCCCCCCAGCATCGCGCCGATCCGGTTGGCCGCCACCAGGCGTTGCGCCACATGCAGATCGGCCAGCGCCGAACGAAGCGCCATCTGGGCACGTGTATCGGCGTCCAGCGCCGTCCCGTGTCGTTCGATCAGATGCTCGGTCGCCTTCCAGGCGTTGTCCCACTGCTGCCGTTCGAAGCAGATCTCCGACAATCGCTCCAGCGTGGGACGGAACGCCGGATTCCGTGCATACGACCGCGAGTACAAACCCAACGCACGATCGATCTGCCCCGCCTTCTCGGCGCAAAGTCCCAGTCGGTGGTAACGCTGGCCGGCGTCCGCGACGACCAGTCCCGCACCCAGCATCGTCTCAAGACACTGCGCGGCCTTCTCCCATTCTCCGGCAGCCAGGGCCGCACCAAACATCGCGTCCAGCGCGATCGGATTCGCCGGCTCGAAAGCCAGCGCGGCGTCCAGCACCTCGACCGCCCGATCCGGGCGGTCGAGGCGATCGGAAAAAAGAACTCCCAGCTCGATCAACAAGCCGACCCGCTCCAGCGGCGCGGAGCAAAGTTCGATCTCTTTCTCAAGGAGACGCGCCACCTCGACAAAGTCGGCGCGCGCGATCGCAAGCTGCCGCAACACGGTGACCGCGGCGCGAAAACCACTGTCTGCGGCGATCGCTCGTTCGTAGGCGGTCCGTGCCGCCGTGGGATCCCCAAGGCGCTCGTTCGAGCGTCCGATACCAAACCAAAGATGGGCCGCCGCCGGCCCCGCGGCGCCTTCGACCCGCGCGGCCAGGCGCTGCCGGAGGCCACGCCAATCTCCGCGCCGTTCGTAGAGGCGTTCCAGCGTACGAATCACCTCGCCGATCGCGGGATCCAGATCCAGGGCACGCCCGAGATCCCGGTCCGCCTCATCCAGTCGACCCGCGTCGATCAGGGCGCCCGCGCGATCGGCGATGGCGTGCGCCCGGGCCGACGCCGTAGGTGCCGCCAGAGCCCGCGCGGTGTGTACCGCCAACGAATCGTCGCGGCGTTGCCAATCGTCCTCGCTGAACAGCGATGGCTCGGGGGCCGAACCACGCGCGTCGATGATCTCGCGGTACAGCGTCAGCGCCGCGATCGGTGCCTGCAGTTCCACGCGGCGAAATTCCGCCAGGCGCCATAAGACGGCGGGACGGGAGGCTGAGTCGACCTGACGTGCGGCGGACCAGGCCAACAGCGCCCCCAGTCGGTTTCGATCCCCGGCCTGCCACAGCAGTCGTTCGGCTGCGTCGCACGCCGGCGCGTCGCCGGGAACCAGCGCGAGCACATCCAGCCAGGCAGATGCCGCCCGTTGCCCGGCTCCCGCCACAACCTCCGCCAACGTGGCGACATCGCGCAGCAGGCCCGCGCGCGCGACACGATCGACCACATATGGGATGGCGGCGGTCGCCAGCTCAAGCGAGCGATCCATCCGACCAAGGGCCTCCAGGCGTTGCCGCGCTGGCGCCAGAAGACCGAGATCGCCGGGCGCGTCCTGCAAGGCCGAAACCCGAACCTCCAGGGCGGCGTCGAATTCTCCCAGCTTGTCGAGCAGGTCAGCCCGTTGAGCGCGCAGGGATGTCCGCGTGGAACCCGTCGCCACCTCCGCGTCCGCCTGGAGCGCGCGACCGAGTTCAGCCTCCCGACCGGCGACACGCAGCAACGCGACTCGCGCGCGTCGGAGCGCACCGGACAAATCGGTCGGCACCGCGGCGATGGCCTGGTCAAGCGCGGTCAAGGCACCGGCGGCGTCGTCCACCCTGCTCAGCGCCTCGGCCCACCGAACGGCCAATTTTTCACGACGACGGGGGGCGCGTTCGGCCTCGAAGGCCACGCGCAACAACTCGGCGCGCATGCCCAACGCCCGATCCCCGAGCGCCACCACAAACCGCTCGGCCAGCGCCAGTGCCGCCGCGCCCCCGGCGGGATCCCCGAACAGGGGCACGAGGGCGGCAATGGTGGCCTCGGCGCCGGTTCCGTCAGGCGCCACCAGTGAGGCCCGTTGTGCGGCCCGAAAGCGGGTTCTGACGTTGAAGGGAGCCCGGTCCCCGGATGCAATTATCTCGTCCTTGGCGACCCGGATGGACACCCTGCCGACATCGGTTCCCCAGCGCGATGCCAAATCGATGTCTCCGACCTGGATGGCTCGGTCGACGATGCCAGCCAGCGCCTCGGACGCAGCCGCAATCGACCCTGGGCCGCCGTCGGTTTCAGCCAGGGTTCGGGCGAGGCGCAAGGATTCCCGCCGCGCGCCGTGCTCATCGAGCGCCTTGACAAGGTCCCGAAGGCGACCGGGGCGCTGCGCGGTGAATCCGCCCAGACGAGCGACTTCCTCGCCCAACCGCCGGGCACGAACGGGCTTTCGGTCGGCAAGCGCCGCGAAGGCGGTGTCGATTGGTTCGGATGGCGCCTCCCCCTCGCCGGCCGCTGTCGGCGGCAAGGGGATCGGCGCAATCATCGGCGATCCTGATAGGG
>JANOJB010000294.1:0-4494 GCA_031407985.1 Pseudomonadota bacterium
GTCGATCTGGTGTTCAACATCGCCGAGGGGGTCGCGGGTCGCAACCGTGAGGCGGCCGTGCCGGCGTTGTGCGAGCTGATGGGCATCGTCTACACGGGATCGGACGCGGCCACGCTGTCGATCGCTCTCGACAAAGCGCTGTCGAAACGCGTGCTGTTGCAGCACGGGATCTTGACCGCCGAGTTCCAGGTCATGGAAACCGGACGCGAACGACTGTCGCCCAAACTGAAATTTCCGCTGATCATCAAGCCGAACCAGGAAGGGTCTTCCAAAGGGGTCAGCGCGCACGCGTCGGTCGTCGACGACGAGGTGGCGTTGCGGGCGGTCGTGCGCGAATTGATCGAACGATACGAACAGCCCGCGCTGATCGAGGCTTACATCTCGGGCAGGGAGTTCACGGTCGGATTGCTGGGCGACCGGCGACCGCGATCGCTGCCCCCGATGGAAATCATCTTCAAGGACAAGGCAAATCTCCGACCTGTGTACGACTACCAGATCAAGCAGGAGTGGGAGAAACACGTCGCCTATCAATGTCCTGCGGATCTGTCGCCGGCCGAATTGAAAGCGGTCGAGCGCGTGGCGCGCGATACCTTCGAGGCCCTCGACTGTCGCGACGTCGCCCGCGTCGATCTGCGGATGACCGCCAAAGGAGAAATCTACGTCATCGAGGTGAACCCCCCTGCCGGGTCTGACACCGGGATACTCCGACCTGTGTCTGATCGCGACAGCCGCAGGGATCGACTACAGAACGCTGATCGGAGAGATTTTGGCGGGCGGGCTTAAGCGGTTGCGCGAAAAGCGACGGGCCCACGCGGCGCGCAACGCAGAGGCACAAGCACAAGGGCGAGGCGAAACACGCGTCGACGACCGGCAATTGGCGATTCCGAAGGTCGGCACCAACGGCGGGGATCGCATGGAGAAAGCAGACCGCCCCGACAAGAATAACCGCCCGCGTGACCGCGCCGACAAGAGCGATCGCCAGGACAAGGGCGACCGCCAAGACCGAAGCGACCGTGTCGAACAGAACGTCAGCATCAGCGCGGGAAGCATGCCTCGCCCCGTGGGGATCGTCCCTGTCGCCCCCACGGGAGCAGCGGTGGCCGACAGCAACGACGCGCTGCCGATGTCCGCCGCCCCTGCCTCGCCGCTCGAATGAGACGGCGGCTGCGCGATCTCGGTTTCCGGATCGGTCACGTGCCGACGGGCCCGCTGAATGCCATCACCGATGTGCCTGGGGTGCGCGTCGGACATACGACGCTGATCGAAGGGGATGGTCCCCTGGTTGTCGGCGAAGGCCCCGTCCGCACCGGCGTCACGGCGGTTCTCCCTCACGATGACATCTTCTACAACCGCGTGATCGCGGGTTCGTTCGTGTTGAACGGAGCGGGTGAGGTTTCGGGACTGACGCAGGTGGCGGAATGGGGCCTGCTGGAAACACCGATTCTGCTGACCAATACGTTGGCGGTCGGCAAGGTGTCGGACGCCGCGGTCAAATGGATGACGCGGCGGTTCCCCGGCATCGGAACCGACTATGACGTCATCATTCCCTTGGTCGGTGAATGCGATGATTCCTGGCTAAACGACACCGTCGGGCGCCACGTGCGGTCCGAACATGTGTATCGCGCCATCGAACAGGCGACATCCGGACCGGTCGCGGAAGGATCGGTGGGAGCAGGCACGGGAATGATCACCTGCGATTTCAAGTCGGGCATCGGTACCAGTTCGCGTCGCGTGCCGGTGGGACCCGACGGCGTTGCGGGAACCTACACGTTGGGCATCCTGGTTCAGTCGAACTTCGGCGTCATGAGATCGCTGCGGGTCGACGGCGTGCCGGTCGGGGAGATCCTGGAATCCGAATCATCAGCGGGAAACCGGCGGTTGAAAAACGCGGGATCGATCATCGTGGTTGTTGCTACGGATGCGCCGCTGCTGTCATCGCAGCTGGTGCGATTGTGCAAACGCGCCGCGCTGGGGATCGGTCGTGTCGGCTCCTTCGCCGCGCACGGATCGGGTGAGATCCTGGTGGGCTTCTCGACCGCGAACAAGGTGCCCCGTGTGACGTCTCGAATGACCGCGGCTATCGAAGTTCTGCTGGACGATGCCTGCGACGGTCTTTACGAGGCGATCGTGGAATGCACGGAGGAAGCCATCATCAATTCATTGTGCATGGCGGACGAAATGCGAGGACCGACCGGACACGTCGCGCCGGCCTTGCCTCTCGATCGCTTGACCAAGATACTCACGAACCACCGCGACGCGACCCGTGCCGCCTCCGACTGACGCAGACTTTCGGGGGGTTCACCGTAGCACCTGACCCGCACCGCGAGTTCAACCATGCGCATCTGTTTTGTTGTCGCCGACGTTCGCGCCCAGCTACCGACATACGCAGGCATCTACCTGGCGCTGGCCGCCCATCGCCGGGGGGCGGATGTTCGATTCGTGTCGGTCGACGATCTGTCCTTCCTGGACAACAACACCATCCTGGCGACCACCCGCCGCGTTCGCCACGGCGACTACCAACAGCCCTCGGATTACGTCCGGGCGCTTTCCTCGGACGATGCCGTCGTGCAGGAGGACAACCTGGGCGGCTTCGACGTGATCTTCCTTCGCTACAATCCAGCGCGGGAAAACACGGGGCGGGTTGGCGCGCCCCTGATCGATTTCGCTTGGCGCCTGCGCCTGGGCGGAACGCTGGTCGTCAACGACCCCGAGGGACTGAGGAGGGCGGGCGGGCGTATGTACCTCGGTGACTTTCCGGCGGACATCCGGGCCAAGACGCTGGTGTCGCGATCACCCCAACAACTGAAGCAGTGGGTGCGGTCCCTGCACGGTCCGGCCGTATTGAAACCCCTGCAGGCCCGTGGCGGCGAACATGTCTTCCTGGTCAAGCGGCGGCAGGTGTCGAATCTGAACCAGATCATCACCGCCG
Source organism: Pseudomonadota bacterium (assembly GCA_031407985.1). Classification (GTDB taxonomy): domain Bacteria; phylum Myxococcota_A; class Polyangia; order Fen-1088; family Fen-1088; genus FEN-1088. Next base: position 2,930 of record JANOJB010000294.1, read on the forward strand.
TGACAAAACACGGCTACGCCATCGCCCAGGAATACCTGCCCGACATCGAGAAGGGCGAAAAGCGCCTACTGCTGTTGGGCGCCGAACCAATGCGCGTAGGAAAACGCGTCGCTATCTACCGCCGCCACACCGTGATCGGCAATCCCGAATCCACGGCGACCGAAACGTCGTCGACCCGCTCGCGTTGCGATTTTGGTCCGGCCGAGGAGCGCATTTGTGATCTGATTCGCCCCAAGCTGCTGGCCGATGGGCTTTACTTCGTGGGCGTTGACATCGTCGGTGACAAGGTCCTGGAGCTGAACGTGTTCACGCCCGGCGGCGTCCATTCAATTCAGGAACTGTACGGCATCGACATCGCCGATGTCGTGATTCGCGATCTGGAGCGCCGGGTGCGCCTACGCGCCGCCTATCGGACGACGTTCGATCCGGAAGCTGCCGACGTCGTTTAGGCCCCGGCGACGGACGAAGGACGCGGGCAGCGCGGACAGCGCGGACAGCGCGGACAGCGCGGACAGCGCGCCGTCTGGCGTTGCCGTCAGATGTCTTCGAGCATCTTCGCGATCGCCGGCTCGAAGGAACGGGGGATCTCGATCAGCGACACGTGTTTGACGAACGCTGGATCGCCGGACAGCACGATGTCGTCGGGGCGTTTCAGCTCGCCGACCACTTCGTCGTTGCCGAAGTCAAAGCGCTGCACCGCCGCCGGTACGTCGGCTGGCGAAGGAGGAGCACGCACGGGACCGCGCCGAATCGTGGTCGCGGCATTCACCACAGGGGGCGCCGCGGACGATCCGGACGGGCCGGTCTTCTCCAAGATCGGCACCGTTAAACCCACGGACGGCACCGGAGACGGGGAACCTCCCCCGCCCTTCGGCAGGACCTTTCTGGACTGGGCGACGACGACAGGCGTGCCGGCACCGGGAACCCCGGCCGGCCGAGGAGCGATCAAGGCGGGAAGCACGAGACCGACGCTGAGCACCGCCGGCATCACCGCGACCGCGATCGACTGCGTCTCGAATCCGAACGACGTGGGCACCAGCGTTCGCAGGCGGCCGAGTGAAACGCGCAGACGGGCAAGCGCGCGGTGAACCCGCGTCCGTGCCGTCGCGACCGTAATCCCGCTGGTGGCCGCCACATCGTTGTAGTCGCGATCCTCGTAGAAACGGCCCACCAGCGCGTCGCGCAAGTGCGGAGGAATCTCCGGGATAGCAACCGTCAAGGCATCACGCCGTTCGTGCTCCAAAAGCAAGTCCTCGGGGCTGGGCGCGTGTTCGTCTTCGGCCACAATCGACATCCCGGCCGCGACACGCCCGATGCGGCGCGCGCGATCGACGACGAGGTTGCGGAAGATCCGCTCGATCCAAGGTGCCTGGCGACCATCCGGTGCCGGCTGCCCGATGCAACGCGCGACGGCCTCACTGGCAAGATCCTCCGCCTCACCCCGACCCAGGCGCCCCGCCAGTCGCGACGTGAAACGGCGATGCTGCCGCAACAAACCAAGAACGTCCGCAGTGTCCATGTCGGTCCTCCTGCAAGGATCAACGCCAGAGTCGAAAATTCGTTCC
>JANOJB010000306.1:0-26808 GCA_031407985.1 Pseudomonadota bacterium
CGGTTTTGCGACGCGAACGTTCCGGAGCGGCCAATCGCCTCCAACTCGCGCTTGTCCGCTTCGGCGCCGACGCCGATCGCGAACGTGTCGAACGCAGCCGTGTCCAGCGTCTTCTTCACATCCTGGGCCGATACCCGATGTGCCCGATCGGTTCCGTCGGTAAAAACCACCAGCGTCGCGAACCGCAGCGGCTGGGTCGCATTGTCCATCTGGCGGGACAACACCTTCACCGCCTCGACCACGCCTCCGTTCAGATTGGTCGACGGATCGCGCGGGCGATAGGCAGCCAGGCCCGCCGCGCCGGCACGAACGTTGCCACCAAACGGCACAACGGGATTCAGGTGGGGACTGCCGTCGAACGTATAAAGCGCCACCTTCTGATACGGCCCGACGCGGTCGGCGAAGGACGAGGCGGCACTGATCAGCGCCGGCATGTCGCCCGAACCAACCACGCTGCCGCTCATGTCGACCAGCAACAGCGTGTAGTGAACCGCCGCGACCTCCTCTTGAAGAATCGTTTGCTGGCTCTCCAGCACCGACACCGGCTTCGCATCCTCGTAGATCTGAAAGTTGCCTGGCTGAAGGTTCGCCACCGGCTGCCCGCGCGTCGTATCGACGGTGAAATACACCGCGACGTTCGACGGCTTACGCACCGACGCGTCAACCAACTGCAACTTCAACTGCGTACACGCCCCCCCCGTCATGAACACCGACAGCAGGACCAGGCCCACGACAACGATGCGGGCGACACCCAGGGGTCTGAACGAACGGGAATCCTTCTTCATGATCACCTCGGGAGGACCATCCTCCAGTCTGTTCCGCCGTGGTCGGGCCAGGCCGCGGAACGCCGCGCAGTATAGACCCCCATGGTAAGGTGCGCTTGATGCGGGTCACCCGTGTTCTCGACGTTTTGGTTCTGCTGCTTCTGGCCGCCGTGGTGGTCATGCCACGCCCGAACGTGACCGTGAAAGCAGCATTGCTGTTGCAGCCCGAACGCCGGGAACGCGTGGCCGAATTGCAGGCCCATCTTCTCGGCACGCCCGATGACGTGGCCGCATCGATCGAACTTGCCGATCTGTTCCTGGATGGGGGGCGTCCCGACTGGGCCCTGGCGACCGTCGGCGCGCTGCTGCCCCGCCACGACGACGATTACCGCCTGCACCTGCGGCGGGCGATCGCCTACGCCGACCGATTCGAAGCCTCGCCCGCCTTCGCGGCTGTCGATCGGGCGCTGTTCCTGTGCAACGGCGCCCCGGTTGCGGGTGTCCCCGGCTGTGACGAGGCGCCGCGCGCGCGATTGAACCTGCTTCACCAAACACTGGGAAAGGTGAAGGGCATCGACATGCGCAACAATCCCGCCCTGGCCAAGGAAAGGATCATCGAAGCCTTGCACCCGGTCTGGGTGCCGAAAAACCGCCGGCGCGCGGGTGGGGCGGCGGGAGGGGCCGCAGCCGCCACAACACCGACACCGGTCGGTCGGCCTTGACACTCCCCGGTGGCATACGCATCATCTGCCACCTTCATTGACCTGACCATCTCGAAAAGGGGCGCCCGTAGCTCAATTGGATAGAGCATCGGCCTTCGAAGCCGAGGGTTGGGGGTTCGATTCCCTCCGGACGCACGGCTCGTACACTCGTTGACAACCACAAGACACCAACACACCAGGACAGCACACTAGGACAGCAACCCAGAACACAAGATCGATTTCCCGGGCGCATAGCTCAATTGGTAGAGCAGCGGACTCTTAATCCGCTTGTTGAAAGTTCGATTCTTTCTGCGCCCACAAGTCTCCCCGTCTTCCGCGTCGATGTTTTCCGGCGCCCCGCCCCGTGCCTCACTGTCTGCCGGACAGTTCGCGGTCTGCCGGACAGTTCGGGCGTTCTCGTCGGCAGGCGCTCGCGGCCTCCACGACGAGGCACTGTCATCCTCCCTCCATTGCTGCTAAGCATCCGCCCGCGCCCGCGCCCACGTTGTCCGCACGGTCGACGCCTCGGCGATTTTGCCATTCACCAACCAGGAGAAACATGGATTCATCACTTCCCTTGACGAAGCAGGGTCTTCGGAACCTCAATTCCCTCGGTCCCAAGAAGAAACGACCCGAGGCGGTTGCCCCGGAAACAGAAGCGCGCGACGAAGAGACCGCGAAGGCGCCCGCCACAGTCACAACTGACGAGGCAGCGGTCCCCACGGTCTGATCTTTCGAAACGCCGAACGCTCACCGCCCCCCAACGCGGACACGGTCAGGGGACGCGATGGGCGTTCAATCGGCGGATGGCGCGGGGCGCAGGCCCCACTTACTCGAACCGCAGCGCCTCGATCGGATCCATCCGCGACGCGCGCCACGCGGGGTAGAACCCAAACACCACCCCGACCGCCGCCGAGAATCCGAAACCCAGCACGTAGCTTTTCCAGTCGAGCAGGGCCGGCCAGTCCATCGCAGACGCCAGCATGCGCGCCGCCCCGGTCCCCAGTGCCATACCGATCATCCCCCCCACGATCGTCAGCACCAACGCCTCGACCAAGAACTGCGCCAGGATGTCCCCGCCTTTGGCACCGACCGCCATCCGGATGCCGATCTCGCGGGTTCGTTCGGTGACCGAAACCAGCATGATGTTCATGATGCCGATCCCGCCCACCAGCAACGACACGGCGGCGATGCTGGCCAGCAGCGTCGTGATTGTCTTCGTGGTCTCCTCGGCCATCTGACCGAACTCGGTCAGATCTCTCATCTGCGGATCCTCGGGCTCGCCTTCGGATGTGCGGTGACGCTGGCGCAACAGGGCCTGGACCTCTTTCAGAGCAGGCTTGGTCGCATCCGGTCCCGTCGCCGCCATCAAGATTCGGCTGACGGCCTTGCCCCCCGGACCGGACGCGTTCCACAGCTTTCGCCGCACCGTCGTGTACGGCATCAGGACAACGTCGTCCTGATCCTGCCCCATTTGGCTTTGCCCCTTCTTGGCCAGCACCCCCACCACCTGGCAGGACAGGGTTCGCACGCGCACGGTCTGACCAACGGGATCGTCGTCTCCGAACAACTGGTCGGCGACCGTCCGTCCCAACAGGCAGACCTTGGCGGCGGTCAGGATGTCCTGGGTCGTGAACGCCGCGCCCCTGTCGATCGCCCACGTTCGAATCTCCAAATACTGCTGCGTCGTACCAGTGATGCTGGTCGCCCAGTTGACACCGCCATACACCACCTGCCCCTGCGTCTGAACCAGCGGAGCCACCCACCTCACCAGAGGAACGTTGCGCGCGATAGCATCGACGTCGTCGTCCGTCAGCGCGGTCGATGATCCCGCGCCGCCACGCGCGCCCGCCTGCTGGCCGGATCCCGGCCACGCGACCAGCATGTTCGCGCCCATGGACGCAATCTGTTCGGAAACCCGGGCGTTCGCTCCCTGCCCGATTGCGACCATCGTGATGAACGCCCCGACACCGATGACGATCCCCAGCGTCGTCAACAACGCCCGCATGCGATGCCGAATGAAACCCCGCACCGCCAGCCGAAACAGCGCCAGAAGGCTCAACCCGGCCTCCGGCGCGTCGTGATCGGCGCGTCGCGAGAGATCAACCCGTCGCGAAAAACCAGCGACCGCGCCGCGTACGCCGCCACGTCGGCCTCGTGAGTGACCATCACGACCGTCACGCCGCGTTCCTCGTTCAGGCGCACCAGCAACCCCATAATCTCGTCGCTGGTACGCGAATCCAGGTTTCCGGTCGGCTCGTCGGCCAGCAGCAACGGCGCCCCCGTCACCAGCGCGCGTGCGATCGCGACCCGCTGCTGCTGCCCGCCGGACAACTGGCTAGGCAAATGATTCTGGCGATCCCCCAGCCCGACCGTGACCAGCGCCTCCGATGCCCGTCGCAGACGCTCGCGTCGCGCCACCCCTGAATACGACAACGGCAGCTCGACGTTTTCGATCGCCGGCGTGCGCGGCAACAGATTGAAACCCTGAAACACGAATCCGATCTTCTGGCTGCGCAGCTCCGCTCGCTCGTCGCGCGACAGCGCTCCGGCGTCAATCCCATCCAGGATGTACCGACCAGCCGTCGGACGGTCCAGACATCCGAGCATGTTCATCAGCGTTGATTTCCCGGATCCCGACGGTCCCATCACCGCCACGAATTCTCCCTTGTCGATCGCCACGCTGACCCCGCGCAGCGCGTGCACGACGACGTCACCCAGATCGTACGTCCTCGTGAGGTCCTCGACCTGAATGAGGGACATCGGGTCGGTCCGTCAGAACATCCGCGGCGCGCGGCGTCCGCCGCCCAGCGCCGATCCAGAGCCCGACGCTGCGCGCGCCGGGCCTCCCTGCATGTCCAGCACGACCTCGTCCCCCGGACGAAGGTCGCCGCCCGCTACCTCCGTGAACTCGTCATCCGAGATCCCTGCCTTGAAAGCAACCGGGGCGACGCGATTCCCGGCGGGGCGAAACAGCCGTCCGCGCCCGCGCGCCGCGCCAGCCCGGCCCCCACCTCCGGGCTCGCCGGTCGGTCCGGTCGCACCGGTCGCGCCGGCGGCACGGACGGCGCCCGGCGCCGCCGACGTGACGGTGCGATCTCCGCCCGAGCGCCCCGCAGCCGGCCCCGCGCCCGAAATCGCGGCCGCCGCGATCAGCTCGGCCGCCGGTTTGAACCGCAGGGCCGCGTTCGGAACCCGCAGGACGTCTTCCTTGCGCAGCGACACGATACGCACGGTCGCGGTCATTCCCGGTCGCAATTTCCCGTCGGGATTCTCGAACCGAACCACGGCGTCGTACGTCACGACGTTCTGCTGCACATTCGGTTGCGATCGGATCTGGTAGATCTTCGCGCTAAACGTGTCACCGGGATACGCGTCGACGGTGAACGTCGCTTCCTGCCCTTCCCGTATCTTGCCCACGTCGGCCTCGTCGATGGCTGCGTTTACCTGCATGCGCGACAAATCCTGCGCGATGGTGAACAACACGGGCGCCTGCAGCGACGCGGCGACCGTTTGCCCGACGTCAACCGAACGCTGCAAGACCAGCCCCGAGATGGGCGCGCGGATCGTCGTCCGTTCCAGATCGACCCGCGCGGCCCCCACCGACGCGCGCGCCTGTGCCACCCTGGCCACGGCCTCGGCGTGCTCGGCGACGGACTGATCGTGTTTGGTGCGTGCCAAATCCAATTCCGCCGCGCCAATCACCTGGCGGGTCACCAGCGCCTCGGCGCGGTCGCGGTCAAGCCTGGCCTGACGAACCGCGACGGCCACGCGCGCCTCGGCCGCCACCGCCGCCTTCAGTGTGGCGTCCATCTGAGCCAGCGCGGCCTTGAACCGCGTCGGATCGATCTGCGCGATCACTTGCCCTTCGGTGACGCGCGAATTGAAATCGGCCCCCAGTTTGGCGATGACGCCAGAGACCTGCGACCCCACCTGTACCGTCACGACCGAGCTGACGCTGCCGGTCGCTGTCACGGCCTGCTCGACCGGTCCCCGATCCAGACGGACCGTCTTGAACGATACCGGCGAATCAGCGGTGCCTCGCTTGTAGGCCCAGACTCCCCCGGCCAAGGCGCCCGCGGTGAGCACCCCCAGCACGACGGACCTCATGCGACGTTTGGCCACGCCCGGAAATTAGCACGCGTCCCCGTGATTAAGTGACCTCCCGTCCGTCCCATGCGCTACTAACAGCAAGGTATGCCTGGGTTGGTAAGAAGATTCACCAACCAGCCGACAAGGCCTTCGGTTGTCCTGTTCGGCCTGCTTCTCGCCACGGGCCTGGCTGGGTTTGGATGTGTCGGCGCTCCAGAACATTGCGTCGGTTGTCTGGCGGCCTTGGCTGATGCCGGCGTGTTCATTCGGGAGACCGGCATGCCCGACCAACAAAGCGGGGGCGCGGGCGGAGGAGGCGTCATTGTCGGTTCCGGTGGCATCACTGGAACTGGCGGCAGCGGAAGTGGTGGCGTTGGAACCGGCGGCGTGGGTACTGGCGGATCGGCCACGGGTGGGTCGGGAACCGGTGGCGCGGCCACGGGTGGGTCGGGTACGGGCGGTCGTGGTACGGGCGGCGCCGGGACCGCTGGAACCGGAACCGGGGGCACGGCCACAGGTGGGTCGGGAACCGGCGGCCGTGGCACGGGCGGCGCCGGGACCGGGGGCGCAGCCACGGGTGGGTCGGGAACCGGCGGTCGTGGCACCGGGGGATCTGGAACCGGTGGTGCCGGAACCGGCGGCGCGGCGACGGGCGGACGGGGAACCGGTGGCGCGGGCACCGGCGGCGCGGCGACCGACAGCGCGCATTACAACTTCGAGTCGTCCGTTCAGTCGTGGGCCATGGCCACCGGCAGCGCGGCGTTCACCAGCATTGCCCGTGACACCAGCCGGCGCTTCATGGGCCAGTCATCCCTGGCCGCCGGGATCGCCGCGACCGCCGCCGCGACCTACCAGCTCTCGGTCATTCCATCACCTGCTATTCCGGCGGGAGCAACCGTCACGTTCCATATCTTTATCCCCACTGGCGCGGCTCTTGACTGGATTCAGCCCTATGTGCAGGAGGTCGGGCCTGCCTATACGTGGACCGGTAACTATGCTCAGCCTCCGCCCACTTTCGGCGCGTGGACAACGCTGACCGTCTCGGTTCCCGCCGCCGCGAACATCGGTGCGCTGGGCGTGCAATTCCATACGTCGGCCGCCTGGACCGGAACCGTCTACGTCGACAGCGTAGGCTGGTAGCGCGACGCCTCTCGGGTGCCCCTGCCCCGAAACTCCCCGGGCCGGGGCAAAATGCCACGGTCCAAACGTCGTCGCCAGCACAAAACAGCGGTCTATCCACCTGGCACCGCCCGTGCTAATGGTTCCGCAACCATTCGCTCTCGGGGCGTTTCGCAACACCCGAGTTTGGCGGCTGACAACCCCGGATTCGCAGCCCGGATTCACGCAAGGAGGATCGGATGACCGTCTTGAAGATGCTGGCCGATGGATTCCACGAAGGGGGATGGGGGATGTGGCCGATTTTGTTTCTCCTCATGATGACGGCTTCAATCGTCATCGAACGCGCGGTGTATTTGCGCCGCGCCGTGATCGACAAGGAGAAACTGGTCGGACTTTTGCGCTCGCAGATTTCCGCGGGCAACATCCAGGGCGCCATCAAGGTGTGCGCCGGAAACTCGACGCCACTGACCCGCATCGTCCAGTCGGGCCTGATGCGCGCCAACCGCAGCGACGAGGAAATCAATTCGGCGATGGAGGAGTCCGCTCTGCGCGAACTCCCGGGACTGGAAAAGCGAACCGCCTACTTGGCCATGCTGGGAAACCTTGCCACGCTCGCGGGCTTGCTGGGAACCATCACCGGTCTCATTAAATCGTTCGCCGGCGTCGCGGGCGTCGATCCTTCCCAGAAGGCGACTCTGTTGTCGAAGGGCATCTCGGAGGCCATGAACTGCACCGCCTTCGGTCTGTTCACCGGCATCATCGGTCTGGCAACCTTCGCGTGGCTGAACGGCAAAACTCAGGCCGCGCTGGATGACATCGCCGAAGTGAAGAAGAACGTTTCGAACATGTTGATGCAGGCCAAAGCCGCCCTTCGCGGGTAGTTCCCGGAAAAATTTTCTCTCGACCAAAAAGATCACAAGGAGACAAACATGTTTCTACTTAGGAGTTTCGAAGAAGGTGGCTGGGGCATGTGGCCCATCTTGGTTCTGTTGGCTCTGACCGTCTACATCACGCTTGACCGCTTCATGGTCATCTCGAAGGCCAAGGTCGACACCGACCGGCTGATGTCATTGCTGAAATCCCAGATCGTCGCCGGCAACATCCAGGGCGCGATCAACACCTGCCAGGCCAGCCCGTCGCCGGTGACGAAGATCATCGCGGCCGGTCTGCGTAAGGCCGGTGGTACCGACCACGACGTGCAGCAGGGCATGGACGAGGAGGCGCTCCGCGAGCTCCCGAAGATCGAGAAGCGTACGGGCTACCTGGCCATGCTTGGAAACCTGGCGACCCTCGCGGGCTTGCTGGGAACCATCACCGGTCTCATCAAGTCGTTCGCCGGCGTCGCCGGTGTCGATCCTTCGATGAAGGCGACCATGCTCTCCCGCGGTATCTCCGAAGCCATGAACTGCACGGCGTTCGGGTTGGGCACCGGTATCTTGGGCCTGGCGACCTACGCGTGGTTGAACGGCATGACCCAGCACATCCTGGACGGCATCAACCAGGCGACGGTCGAGACGCTGAATCTGGTCGTGGCCGGACAGCAGACCCAGGGACAGCCGCAACAGGGTCAGTACTAAAACCTCCTAAGACCGAAAGGAGGACACACCCATGAGCGTTTCAGTCGATGAAGGTGGCAAAGGCGGAAAAAAATCCGTCAACGCCGACCTGAACCTGGTGCCATACATCGATCTTCTGACGTGTATGGTCGCATTCCTGCTGATCACGGCGGTTTGGTCCCAGTTGGCACGCCTCGAAGCCCACCAAAAGGGCCAGGGGCAGGCCGGCGAAGACACGCCGCCCGAGAAGCAGTTCAAACTGGTGGTGGTGGTCAACGACGAAGGTTTCAACGTCGTCGCGGATCAAGACCAGCAGCCGATTCCCAAAAAGGGAACCGAATACGACTACGAAAAGCTCGGTGCCGAGCTGAAGAAGTTGAAGGACTCCCACCCCGACAAGACCGACATTCAGATCGCGTCCGAGGACCAGATCAAGTTCGAAATCCTGGTGAGAACCATGGACACCGGGCTTGCCGCACGGTTCCCGGACCTGTCGTTGATAGACGCCGGCGGGGCCGGGATCTAAGCGGGCAACAGGAATAGGACAAAAACATGCCCATTCATGCACCCCATCCGCACATCTTCGACTCGGTCAAGCTGGAGGTCGCGAAAGCGAAACTCGGCCACGCGGGTCGTAAGAGCCTGTACGCGCCACTGAATCTGGTGGCGTACATCGACATGATGACGATGTTGGTCATCTTCCTGCTGATGTCCTTCTCGGCGACGGGCGAAATCCTGTTCGTTCAGAAGAACATCGTGTTGCCGCACGCGATGAACTGGGCCGAACTTGAGCGCGCCCCTGTCATCGGTGTCAGCCGAGAGGTCGTGACACTGGACGGTTCACAGGTCGCGACGGCGGACGAGCTCATGAAGGACTCCAACACGGGGGACTTCAAGATCTCGGAGTTGCACGACAAGCTGGTCACCCTGAAGAACAACTACAAGCTGCTGCATCCCGGCGAGGATTTCAACGGGATCGCCATCATCCAGTCGGACAAGGGCGTTGAGTTCAAGGTCTTGAAGAAGATCATGTACTCGTGCGCTGTGGCCGGTTACCAGAACGTCAACTTCGCCGTCGTTCCCAAGACCAAGGGCGGCGGCGCACCCACCGAGTAGCGGGGGGTTCACGCGAAACTCAACGGCCGGCTCCCTCTGGGGAGTCGGCCGTTTCTTTTTGTGGTCACAGAAGCTGCTGCGCCTTGATCTCCAGGTAACGGTTCACCAGCGCGGGCGTCATCTTCTGCGGCAAGGCCTGGATCACGTGGGCGCCGCCCGCCTTCAGATCGCGGACCAACCGATCGCGCCACAGCAGGGTCTCCGCGGCGGCGCCGCGTACGTACATGCCCAGATCGCCGGGAACGTCGTCACTGTCCATCAGGCGATCGATCTCGCCATCGCGAAAGAGGACGCACACCGGCAGGTGACGCCGCGGCAGGCCGCGCATGAAGCGCAGCAGCCTCTGAGCCGAAACGTCGTCCACAACCTGGGTAAAAACCACGACCAGGGCCCGTTTGCGAAGTCGGCGCGACAACAAATCGAAGGCCACGGAGAAATCCGTCTCGACCAGCGCCGGATGCAGATCGTAGGCCGCGGTGATCAACCTTTGCGTGGCGCGCGCGCCACCCGTGGGTGGCAGATAGGCGCGCACCTGGCGATCGAACGCGCAAAGTCCGATCTGATCCCCCGAACGCGCCGCCACGTGCGCCAGCATCAACGTCGCGTTGAGCGCGTGGTCGAACTGGCTGAGGCCGTCGGTTTCGGCGGTCATCAGGCGTCCGCAGTCCAGGACCGACACGACGGTTTGATCCCGCTCCTGCTGGTGGTCGCGCACCGTCAGCTTCTGGCGCCGCGCCGTGGCCTTCCAGTCGATGAAGCGAAACGGATCGTCGCGTAGGTGATCCCGTAAACGGTCGAATTCCGTCTCGCCTCCGCGCAAGCGCACGGCGCGGGCCATCAGGACCTCGCGGTTCTGTCGCGCCAGGAGGTCGTACGTCCGCACGGCCCGGACGTCGGGATAGACCCGCACGGCGTCCCGGGCCGACACGCGTGCCTGCCGCCACCAAAGGCCCAGTACCGTCGGATAACGAAGGTGGTGGTCGCCCAGTTGGAACGCGCCCCGTCGGACAGGTCTGACATGGTAGGTGACCGTTGCCCGCCCCCGCCCGGCCAGCACAGCCCGCGCCGGGAGATCCGCGGCGGCGCATTCCGCGGGCAAATCGTCCTTCAGCAACACCACCAGCGAACGTCGTGACCGGGACTCGATCTCGACCGTGACGGGATTGTCGCGACCGACCGACAGCACCCGGGGCGCATGACGGCGGGCCGTCACCAACTGGGGCAGGCCCACAAGCAGATCGACCAGCGCGATCACGGCGATACCGGCGTCGAGCGCCAGCATCGGCCACAGCAGCGTGGCGTCGGCCAGCGCCGCCAGCGAAAACAGAACCGGCAGGGCGGCCAGGATCACCAGTCGGGCGGACGGGATCACGTGGGGTCGCCGTGTCTGATCACGTCAGGCCCTTCGGGACGGTGGTTTCCCGCAGAACGTCGGTCACGCAGTCGTCCGACGTGATTCCCTCGATCTCGGCATCCGGGTGCAGTCCGACGCGATGGCGCAACACCGCCGGTGCCAGGACCTTGATGTCGTCGGGCACCACGAAATCACGTCCCGCCGCGGCGGCATGCACCCTAGACACGTTCAGAAGCGCGATGGACGCGCGCGGGGACGCGCCGTAGGTCAAGAACTTGTGACTGCGGGTGCGCCCAACAATCTCGGTGATGTAGTCCAAAAGCGCGTGGGCCACGATCACGGTGGCGGCCGCGTCGGCCATCGCGATCAGCTCCGCCGGCCCGGCCAGCCGCTGCAACGCCGAATGCTCAAGCGCCACGGCGTCGAAGCCCCGCAGGTGATTCATCAGGATCGCCTTCTCCACATCGCGGCTGGGATGGTGGACGAACAGTTTGAACAGGAAGCGATCCAACTGCGCCTCGGGCAAGGGATAGGTTCCCTGCGATTCGAGGGGGTTTTGGGTACCGATGACGAAGAACGGCCGCGGCAGCGGACGGGTGGTTCCATCGATTGAAATGGTGTGTTCCTGCATGGCCTCCAGCAACGCCGACTGTGTCTTGGCCGGCGCGCGGTTGATTTCGTCGGCCAGCAGCAACTGGGTAAAAACCGGCCCCGCGATGAATTCGAACGCGTCGTTCTTCTGATTGAAGATGTTCCCACCGGTGATGTCCGACGGCATCAGATCCGGCGTGAACTGGATGCGCTTGAACGCGCAGCCCAGCACCTGACCCAGCACCCGCACCAGAAGTGTCTTGCCCAGGCCGGGCGCCCCCTCGATCAACACATGGCCGCGCGCCAGAACGGCGATCAGGGTCTGCGACACCAGTTCGTCCTGCCCGACCAGGACACGGGCGACCTCGGCGTGGATCCGTGCGAAGCGATCGCGAAATTCAATGGCGTTCAAGATCGTGGTCTCCCTTTGTTTTGGCTCTGGTGACGGTTGACCGCGGTCGCACGTCCCGGAGCCGACGCGCTGGTTTCGATCAGAAGCTGCCTGAGGTCACGCATCATCGCAAGGTGTTGCGCGACGGCGGAGCGACCGCGGTCCTCGGTCCCGAAATCCGTTCCGCCATCCCCGTCCTTGCGCGCACTGAACAAGATACGGGCAACCTGACCCAATGGACGATCGGTGCGGGCGGCCACGGCGGCCGACAGATCGCCGATTCCGCGATCGCCGGACATACGGATTCGTTCGCGCAGGCGATCCAGCGCCCAGGTCGCGTAGCTGCCCAGCACATGCCCCGCGCCCCGCGCCCGGGCATATTGCGTCCCCAAGGCCCGCACGTGTTCGCTGAATACACGCCGCTGTGCGACGTCCCGGTCCACCAGGCGACCGAACGCACGGCCCTTCATCAGTAGAAACAGGATCAGGCAGGCGCCCAGTTGGGCGACAAACGGCGCCAGCCGACCGCGCGACACCGAAGCCAGCGGGCTGGGGGCTACGACCCCGGTGTCCTCGCCGACGAATTCGGTGGGACCGCCACCTCCGAATCGCACCACCGCCTCCAGCAAGGCGGCGTTTTCACCGACGGCCAGGGATGCGTTGGTGAAGAGCCGATCGTCTGCAAGGGCGATCACACGTCCGGCGTCTGTGGGCACCAGGATGGCGTACGCGCGTTTTCCCCGCGCGATCAAAGTCTCGGGCCCCGCGATGGCCGCGCGTATCCAACCGGTTCCCGGAACCCGGCCGCGCGACAGACCGACGACTTGGGCGTCCGACAAGCCACTGGTCGCACGGATTTCCTCGGCAGCGCCCGTGCGCACCACCTCGATGTTCGCCAGCCAGTCAGGCAAGGCCCGCGCTCCCGTCGCCAGGATCAACGTGTGCTCTTCATCGTCCAGCCACGTGCGCAGCGCGGCCCATTCGGCGTCACCCACCTCCGCACCGGACAGCAGCACAACCTGCATCGCGGCGCCGTCCTTGTCCTGGTTCTTTGCGATGGCCCCCAGCGACGCAATCCGTTCACGCGTTTGTATGCCCACCGACGTCAGAAAATCAGCCACCGCGGCAGTGCCCGACGGTGACGCCGACCAGTCGGAACGCAGGGATCCGCTGCACGAAGGAAGGCCCAACATCGACAGGAGCAACACCGTCAGGGTGCCACCCGATCGAAGCAGCAGCGGGGTGATCCGACCCAAGAGGCCGTGATACGTCGTTTCGTTTGGCGGTGCGACACCGAACTCGGCAGTCTCGACATCGCGCACCACGTCGCCGACCGGACCAGCCAAAGCCGGAGCGCGCCCGCGCAGTTCGCGCACATAGTCTCCGTTCGTCGCGGAGGGATGAATCCGCACGTGCCCGTCACCCGCCAACCGGCGAAGGAGCGCGGCGTGCAGATCAACCACGGCCGTCGCGAAATCACCCGCCGCCGCCGCCGCGCGGGCACGCGCCAGCAAACGTTCGACGTCGCGTTCCAGTTCCTGGTCAGGTGCTTCACCGACGACGGGGGTATCCGCGGCGACCGCCTGATCGCCCGATCGGCGTGAGCGCCTGGCGGCGGGCAACCGCAGTCCGTATCGCACCAACAGAAAGACCAAGATGGCCGCGGCCCCGGCCGCCAAGGTCCACAACACGACGCGCCCCACCCCGCCAAAGTCGGGCAACCGGATATCGATCGGTTTCTGTTTGTACAGCAAATCGGCGGTCGCCCCGGCGCTGCAGGCGGCCAGATAGCCGGGACATCGGGTGGCGCGCGGATCGGGCGATCGGGGCAGATAGGCACACCACGCGATCTCGTCCGGCAGCAGCGGATACTTCGGATCGGAACAGAAATCGTAGCGTGGCGACGCCAGGGTTCGCGCGATGGCCTGCTCGGTCGGAAGCGCCCGCGGTGTCTCGGGCACGTCTTGCTCCGCGGCGAATGACCGTGCGACCAGACAGCACACCACGGACAGCACCTGGATTACGCCACGTAACAGGTTCAGACCGCGTCCCCGGGGCATGCGCTCACGCAACACGATCACGCAGCCTTCTCGGCTGTGTTGGTCTTCCGACCGTCATCGTCGCCCGAAGCGGCGATCGCCATGAACCGCAGCTGGATATCCCAGCCTTCTTTGCGCGTGCGCAGGTCGATGTACTTCAGAAATCGCGCGGCCGCGGACAACGGAACCGTCAGAAAAAATCCCGCCAGCGCGTACGGCGTTCCGCCGGTCGACCACAGGGATCCGAAGGGCTCACCGAATTGCAGTACCGTCGCCACCAGCGCGCCGCCCGTCGCCTCGCCCGCCACCACGCCAGCCAGCGGCAACAGAAGCAACGCCGCCGCGATGCCGAAGGCGGACGTACCCTGACCACGAACCGCGCGCCCGCTGCGGGCCATCGCCGAGAACGGACCCGCGCCCTCCAGAAGCGCCGCCTCGTGCACGGCGAACAGGGCGCCCGCACTGAATGGCAACAGCATCAGGGTGAAGGCTGAAATGGCGTGAATCAGGCGCGTCAGGACGTATGTCGCCAGAAACGACGGCGACCGATGCAGGCACCGACCCAGGATCGATACCACGCGAACCCGGCGCGGATCGTGAAACAGCAATTCGCCACACGCCAAGGTGAACGGTGCATGGACAAGCCCACCCAGCACCACCGCCAGGCTCCACACCGAAGGCCAGGACCAATGCAACCACGATCGGGCCGCCAGGCAGGCGGCGAATGCCGGCAGCAAGACCATACCCAGCAGCGGAAGCAGCAGGCGCCAACCCCCAAGACAAAACGGCGCGGCCAGATCCAAGATGTCCGCCGCCCCACGAACCCTCAGGACGACGCGCGCGGAACGAAGGTTCACACGGTCTCCTTTCGGCCGCGTCCAGCCAACGTCAGATACAGAAACACCACGATCCAAAGTACGGAGGCCACCACCAGCTTGACGGTGGCCGGGGCTTTCGACGGTGACCAGAAGCCCTCGATCCCGGCGGCGATCACCAACATCAAGGCCGCGCCCAGAATCAGGTACCCGATGTCGCGCGCGCGGCGGCGCAGCGAACCGAACCTGGTCAGGCCGTCGGTGGCGACCAAGGCGTAACCGGTGACCATGCCCGCGGCGCCCGAGATCACGATGGCGGTCAGTTCGAACGCACCGTGACCCGATATGAACGTCAGCAGGTTGCCACCATGTCCGGCCGCGGTCACCAGCCCCCCCACGGTTCCGATCAGCAGACCGTTGTAGACCAGAAAGAACACGCTGCCGAGACCAAACAGGATGCCGGTCGCGAAGCAGCGAAACGCGATCCCGACGTTGTTGTGAACGTAGAAGCCGGCCATGAACGCGTTGTCGCCGCCAGAGCGCCCGTCGCTGGGCGCGTGGGCGTAGCTCTGTTCCATTTGCTGCGCGGCCTCCTCAGGCAAGATGCGCAAGGCGAAGGAACGAGATCCCCGAGCCCCCGCGAATCCCACGACGCCGGGCAGGACGAACAGAAACGTCGCGAAGGCCATGAACCGAACGTAGCGGCGGACCGTACGCGGAAAGTCCCGCGCCACCAGATCGGTGATCGCACCCAGGCGATACGGCGGCGCGCTGTACAGTGCCGCGTGCCCGCGGGCTGCGATCCCGTCCAGAAACGCGGCCAGTTCAGCGGTGTATCCGGCGGCGCGCGCACGCATCAGGTCGGCGGCGACCGATCGGTACAGGCCCGCGGCGCGCGCGATGGTGGCCGACGGCAGTTTGTGCCAGGGCCGATCCCCCAGCAACAGGCGGTTCAGTTCGTCCCAATCGGCGCGGCGCCGCGCGACGAATTGATCCTGGGTCTCGGTCAAGCGCCGGATCCCGTCGCGGATGTGGATGTCGACGATGGGGACGGTGGCGACGACGCCGACGATGGCGACGTCGGCGATGGAGACGATGACGTCGATGCGCCTCCCTGGCGGCTCCCGAGGCTGCGCTGGTGCAGAAGTCCCAGGAAGCGAACGGGATCACCCTGGCGCGCGTTCATGCGCCGCGCCAGGCCAGGCACCACGATCTCGGCCAGTTCCTGGCGGCGCGCGGCCGACAGGCGCGGTCGGCGCAAGAACAATTCGATCGCCTCCAGTTCGTCGGGCGACAGCGGCGGCCGGTGGGGAAGCGCGCCCAGTTCATCCGTGGTCGCCGGCGGCGACAGAACGATCGGCAGCGATACGGCGTCGTCGGTTTCGATCACCACCATCGTGCCGGCGATGCGATCGCCAAGCCGGCGATGGCGCCGATCGCCGGCCATGACCAACAGTCCCAGGATGTAACCCACCGGTAGGAAATCGGCCGCTCGCATCAGGTTGCGCAAGACCGAATCGATGAACCCGACGGGGTATCCCCCTTCGCGTACGACGCGCAGACCGAACGCGCGCTTACCGATGGTGCGCCCGCGCCAAAAAGTTTCGAACAGAACGTTCCAACCCCATTCCAGAACGAACAGCAACACCAGCCACAGACCCCAGGACGCCTTGGCCTTGCCTGATTCAAGCGTGCCCGTCGCAGCGCCCGCGCCCGCTATCAGAAGCACGGTCACGACCAGGACGGCGCCGCGAATCAACGCGTCCAGCAGATACGCCAGGCCCCGGCGCACGGGACCGGCGACGTGGTGCCGGAAGCGAATCCGCTCGGGCGTCTCCACGTCCGTCGTGTTGTCCAGCGCATCGCCGTCGGTTTCACGCACCCGGGCGTGATCCCATACGGGTTCCGGTGCGGCGTCAAGTTGGGGATGCGCACGGGAAGTAGTCGGACTGCACCTCCTGCCGGCCGCCAAATTCCTCGCGGCGTTGGTCTGATCCCGGGATCAGCGCGGGCGTGCGGATCCGATGCCCCGTTCTTGTGCGACAATCCGCGCCGCCTCAACCGGTTGGGCGGCGGGTCGAGGACGTTAAACAAGCGATGCCCAGATGACAAAGGAGACCACATGGCCGAAGACATCGTCAGTCCGTTTGCTCCACCCAAGGCGGATCTGGAAGGGGGAGCGGTCGTTGCCACGAACCAGACCCTGGCGTCCCGAGGGACGCGGTTTGTCGCCGTATTGTTGGACGGCCTGCTCAGTCTTCCCGCCGCGATCCCCCTGTGGATCGGCATGTACATGAACGCGTCGGCGACGCAGTCAGGAGGCACCGCCCCCGGATCGGCGAGCATCCTGATGGGCCTGGGTTCATTGGTGTTGTTGGTCTTCTTCGTTTTCCAGATCTACCTTCTTGCGACCAAGGGACAGACGATCGGAAAAAAATGGATGAAGATTCGCATCGTGAAACTGGACGGGTCGAATCCCGGATTTGTCGGGGCCGTGCTGATGCGCGCGTTCGTCAACGGCCTGCTGGGCATCGTTCCGTTTTACGGCCTGGTGGACATCCTGTTCATCTTCAACGACGACCGACGCTGCCTTCACGACAAGATCGCTGGCACGCGCGTCGTGCTGGCCTGACCGCCATCAGTGGGGCGCGATCGGCTTGGCCATCGACGGGGAGGCCTGGAACGTCACGCGGAACTTCAGTTCCTTGCCTTCCCTGGTGACGACGGCCGTCGTCGTCTCGCCGGGTTTGCTGGCGCCAAGCGCGTACATCAGATCTTCGACTGATCTGATTTCGTGATGACCGAGGCGCACCAGGATATCGCCGCGCTTCAGTCCACCCGCCTCCGCCGCACCGCCAGCGCGTACGCCCGCCAACAACACCCCGGACGCGCCACCGGGCGGCCCCGCGTAGTCGGGGATGGTTCCCAGCGATGCGCCGAAGCTGCGCATGTCGCCGCCCCCGGGCGGCGGACCGACCACCTGCTTCAGCGTCAAACGGTCGGGCCGCGCGCCCACCGCCTCGACCAACGCGGCGGCAGCCAGGGCAACCTGACCCGCGCCGGCAGCGTTGATTTTGTCGGGGGTGTCGCTGGGTTTGTGATAGTCGGGGTGGCTGCCCGTGAAAAAATGCGTCACCGGAATGCCCGCGACGTAGAACGGCATCTGGTCGCTGGGCCCGTAACCATCGGCGGATCCGGCCGTGCCGCCGCAATCAATCCGGGCCGCACCGCACGCGGCGTCCAACAACGGGGCCCATTCCTCGGCCGAGCCACGACCAAGGATCGTCAGCTTGTTGTCGCGCATGCGCCCGACCATGTCCAGGTTCACCATCGCGACGACATCACGGATGTGCAGCGGCGGCGGCGGCGTGCGCGTGAATACCGTGGATCCCAGCGTCCCTTCTTCTTCGCCCGAGAACCCGACCACAACCACGTCGCGTCTCAGCGACGCGCGCCGGTCCATTAGCACGCGCGCAATCTCCATCAACGCCGCCGTTCCCGAAGCATTGTCGTCCGCGCCGACGTGCGGCTGTTTGCTGTCCGGCGCCAGGGAATGATGATCCCCCGTGCCCAGGTGGTCGTAGTGCGCGCCCACGACCACGACACCAGGCAGGCGGTTTTCCTCCGGAGCCCCCGCGGCGATGCGCGCCACGACGTTGTGTGCCGGCGACCGCGTCACGGACAAGACCGTCTTCACGACCGCCGGTATGCGGGCCTTTTTCTCTAGCCGCGCCAGCGTCGCCGCGAAGGCCGCCCGCCGCACGAAAACGACCGGGATGCCCGCGTCCCCGTAACTGGCTGCCCGCAACGACGGAAACGGCGATTCGTCCGGAATCATCCAGGACGCCGCCGTCGCGCCCATCGGCGGTACCGGAGCGTCGACAACGATCAGCGCGCGGGCGCCTTTTTCGCGCGCGGTGAACGCTTTCTTCCGCACGTCGCCCAGGCGCCGCTGTTTCTCGGCACCCGCGAATGCCGGCGTGTCGGGAGCAAACCTCCGCGCCACCACGATCTTGCCGCGCACATCCAGACCGGCGTAGTCATCCGCGCCCACGGCCGCGTCAACGATCCCATAACCCGCCAGAATCAAGTTCCCCTTCGCGGTACCCTCCGTCGCGTACGAAGCCACGGATACCGCTTCGGCGGCAAGCTGCGTTCCCGCGATGGTCACCGCGGTTTCCTTGCCGACCTTCACCTCGGTCGGAACGTCGAACATCTGCCGATAACTGCCGCCCGTGCCGGCCGGCGCCAATCCCAGCCGTTGCAGGCGTGCCTCGATATAGGTGCCGGCGGCTTCAAGGCCCGGCGTGCCGATGCCGCGCCCCGCGCGCTCGGGATCGGCAAGCCACCGAATGTCCGCCAGGATGCGGTCGGCCGGTGTTTCGGCGAACCTTTTGACCACGCGTTCCTCCCAGCGCGCGACGAAAACGTTGGTGTCGTGCTGCCCGGGCGCCGTCGCCCGGTTCGACGAAAACGCCAGATGCACGCCGTCAGGCGAGAACATCGGGAATCCGTCGAACCCCGGCGCGGTCGTAATCCGTTCCAGGTTGGCGCCGCTTTGATCGACGGCCCACAGATCGAATTCGCGTCCGCGCGGATCGCCGTGATTCGACGAAAAAATGATGCGCGGCTGGCCGGGAATGAAAGACGGCGCGAACGACGCCGCGTCCAGATACGTAATACGCGTGGCGTTCGCCCCGTCGGCGTCCGCGATCCACAGGTCCAACTTCGACGGCCGCACCAGGCCCTGGCGCAGCAGGCTCTGATACTCGTCGCGCGCGGGACCGGGCGACGGGCGCGACGCGCGCCACACGATGTGCGAACAGTCGCGATCGAAGAACGCGCCACCGTCGTAACCAATCTCGCGCGTCAGCCGCCGCACATTCTTACCGTCGGCGTCCATGCGATACAGATCCAGATCGCCGTCGCGCACCGACGTAAAAACGATGGACCCATCGACCGAACACACCGTCGCCTCGGCGTCGTATCCCGGGGTGTCCGTCAGCCTACGCAGGTTCGATCCGTCGGGGCCCGACCGAAAGATGTCGTAGCTGTCGTAAAGCGCCCACACATATCCCAGGCGGTGATCGGGCCGTGGTGGACACAACGCGCCCGCCAAATGCGTCGACGAAAAGATCACATCGCGGGTGCCCGGCAAGAAAAACGAACACGTCGTGACCCCAGCGCCGCTGGACACCGGGATGGGCGACGGCGCCGGGCTGGTGACGTTCAAGCGGTAGATGCGATCACAGCCGGCGGCGGCCGCACGCGCCTGGAAGATCAATTCGGCGCCGTTCGGCGACCAGTAGGCTTCCGCGTTCTCGCCGGCGAAAGTCAGCTGCCGCGGAAGGCCCAGGTGCGTTTCGTCGGGGCGCGCGGCGGGACGCCACGTGGCGACCGCCGTTGGACCGGCCTGGCCAACCGGCGGGGGAGGCGGCGGTGGGGTCCCGCACGCGACGGGAACCGCAAGGCACGTTGCCAGGACCAGGGGGAGACGGATCGGGGGTGGCGACATCAGGCCCTATCGTGGCACGAACCGTCGCGGCTTCGAACGTCAAAACGACGCGCAGGTGGCGGTGCCGCCCGAATGCAATCGCGCGAAATGCAGCGTCGTGGCTCCGGCCGCATCGAACCAGGCCCAGACCACGTCGCGGTTCGTGTGCACGCGGAAGGGATCGTCGCGCTGCCCCCAGCGTGCCTTGGCCACGACGTTGACGGGGGCCTCCAGGACGGCACCCGCCGCATTCACGCGCGACAACTTGTATGCCACGGGAGTCGGCGTCGGTTCCATCCAACCGACCACGTACTGCTCGGCCGCGTCGCCCTCGGGCTGCCAGCGGGCCATGGCCGAATCCGCTTCGTTCACCGACGGCGTCGTTGTCAACCAGACCACCGCGCCCGCGGCTGTATGGTTGGTGGCGATGGATGAAAAACCGATGTCCTGGTTCATGCTGGATGTGCTGTAAGAAGACTGACCCAGCGTGACCGCGCTTTGGTGGGCGTTGAAGACGATCTTCCAACCGGCGGATGCAACGGCCGCCCCACCCAACTCTCCGGCAACGCTGCCGTTACACCCGGCGGCAACGTCGATGACCTTGTTGCGGTTGTCCGTGTAGATGCCGCCCTTGCTGACGGCCGCGAAATCACCGCTGCCCGTGCCCGGGTAACAGTCGGTCACGCACACAGGCAAGAATGTATTGGCGGCGGGACTGAAACTCAGCAGATCGCTCATGCTGTGGGAACAGCCCCAGGACCACTGCGTGGTCTGTGCGCCGGTCGCGGCGGCCACGAATTTCAGCGTGTCCCCTTCGTGACCCGAGTCCGAATGCACGTGGTAGTACGCGCCGTATTTGCCAGCCCCAAATTCCAGGCGACTTTCCCCGATCCCAAAATCCGTCGGATGGTTGTCCACGTTGGTCAGCTCGGTGGAGAAACTCATGGTCCCGGCGAGATCGAAACGCTTGACGTAAATCTGATCGGTGGTGTCGGCCCACAAGAGCGCGGCGAAATGACCGTCGGGCTCGGCGGCGATGCCCCGACATTCCACGCCCGCGCCCAGATCCAGCGATCCCAGCAGCCGATCGGACCCGTCCAGGCGGGCCACCCGCGCGTTTGGCGCCGCCGCTGTTCCCGTCGTGTAGCAGACCAGCGTCCCGCAGTTGGCCAGCGGAGCCGTGTACACGGGCGCGACCCGCAACATGACGGCGCCCCAGATGCGGTAATTGCGAACACCAGCCTTCACGCCCGCCGGCGTGATGACATCGGACGTGGTGATCCGGTCCAGGAGCGAACCACCGGAAATTCCGCCGATGGCTGAACCACCGCTCCCCGCGTTTGCCCCACCGCTGCCGACTCCCATGCCACCACTGCCCACGCTCGTGCCGCCGCTGCCCGCCCCTGCACCCCCGCTGCCAACGCCCCTGCCCCCGCTGCCCACGCTCGTACCGCCGCTGCCCGGCCCCGCACCCCCGCTGCCTGCCCTAGAACCACCGGCACCCTGGCCACCGGTATTCGAACCGGTCGAACCGCCGGAACCTGGGTTGGTTCCACCGGGACCGCTGGACACTCCTCCAGAGCCGCATCCCAGCACTCCCCAAAAACACAAACCGACCAGAACACGATCACATCGCATGAAAGCCTCCAAACTGTGCGGCAAGAGGGAAGTGACTCCCAGCGAGCCGGGGCGCCAATAAAAGTACCGCAAGATGCTCCCGTCGGGCGCGAAGACGCGAACATTTGAGGGATCACCGGCTGCGCAACATCGTCGCGCAACACAGAGAACCATCACGGCCCCAGGCAGCGGCTCAAGTGCGTACCCCGCGCAACGCATGCAGCCATCCCCCGTCAAACACCCCGGCGCCACACAGTGCTCCGGTCGAAAAAAAATGATGCCCGCCGGAGGCCAGCTGCCCGTAATGTAGTGGTGATGAAATCGTTTATCCCCCGGACGAATTCATCAAATTCGGTCCGGGTCAGTTCACCGTCGGCAGGTAGCCATTCGCTGCTGGCATTGTTGTTGTGTGCGTTTGCCGTCGTGGCCGGTGCCTGTACCGGAAAAAGCAGCGCAATCTACACCCGTGCCGACACTGGCGTCGGACCAATCAACCCCGGCATGGATGCCAATGCCGCCATTGACACCGCTAGCCCCGTGCCCGATGGACCGGCCGTGCCGGGCTGCGCCGACAATTTGAAGACCGGCCTCGAAACCGACATCGATTGCGGTGGTGGTGCCTGCGACAAATGCGCGAACGGGCGGGCATGCGTGGTCCCGGAAGACTGCGCGGCGGGAACCTGTACGGGAGGCTTCTGCCAGACAGTCAGCTGCGCCAACCAGCTGAAGGACGGCCTGGAAACCGACATCGACTGCGGCGGCACCGCGTGCGGTCCCTGCGGCCAGGGCAAGAACTGTCGCGTGGTCCTGGACTGCGCCAGCGGAATTTGTACGGGCGGAACCTGCGAAGTCCCTTCGTGCACCGACCGCATGACCAACGGCGCCGAAACCGACGTCGACTGTGGAGGCCCACAATGTGGAGCCTGCCCTCCCCAGGGCGGCTGCGCGATCGCCCGCGATTGCACCAGCGGACTGTGCAGCAACGGAATCTGCACGGGCGCCAGTTGCATGGACACGGTGAAGAACCAAACCGAGACCGGCATCGACTGCGGTGGCACGTGCCCGGTGTGCCCCGCCGGCCAGCCCTGTTCGGTGCCGCGCGATTGCATGGACGGGATCTGTACGGCGGCCGGTCTATGCGGAGCCTCAAGCTGCAGCGACACGGTGAAGAACGGAACCGAGACGGACATTGACTGCGGTGGGTCGTGCACCACGAAATGCGCGAACGGCAGGGTTTGCGTGATGGGAGCCGACTGCGCCGGGGCCGTCTGCACCACCGGCGTCTGCCAAAGCGCCAGTTGCGCCGACATGGTCAAGAATGGAACCGAGACCGACGTCGATTGCGGCGGCAGCGACTGCGGTTCCTGCCTGGATGGCAAGGTCTGCACCGCGGCCGCGAACTGCACCAGCGGTGTCTGCACGGCCGGAAGATGTGCGACGCCGTCGTGTACCGACGCCGTCAAGAACAGCACGGAAACCGATATCGACTGCGGCGGCCCCTGCGTGGGCTGCGCCCCCGCCAAGAAGTGCACGGGCGGCGGCGACTGCCTAAGCCTGGTCTGCGTCGGCGGCGTCTGCGCGACAGCCAGTTGCACGGACACTGTCAAAAACGGCACCGAAACCGACATCGATTGCGGCGGCACCAGCGCTGCCTGTCCCCGCTGCGCCCCGGCCAGGGTGTGCACGGCCCCCACCGACTGCGCCAGCGCGAACTGCATGGGCGGGCGGTGTCAGGCGCCCAGTTGCACCGACGGAATCAAGAACGGCACCGAGGTCGACATCGACTGCGGCGGCGCCGCATGCCCGGTCTGCGTGGCCGGCAAGACCTGCCTTGTGGGAACCGATTGCGTCAGCGGCGTCTGTCCGGCGGCGGCCCGCACCTGCGCCGCGCCGTCATGCACCGACATGACCAGGAACGGCACCGAAACCGCCGTTGATTGCGGCGGCTCCTGCGCGGCCGCGACGGCGTCCCCCGTCCGCAAATGCGCCAATGGCCTGGGCTGTGGCGGTGGCGGCGACTGCGTCAGCGGCGTCTGCGGCGCCAATGGAACCTGCACGCCGCCATCCTGCACGGACATGATCAGGAACGGGACCGAGACCGATCTCGACTGTGGCGGCTCGTGCGCCCCCACCACCAAGTGCCTTGACGGCAAGCTGTGCGGAACCAGCGGCGCCAACTGTTTCAGCGGTGTCTGCACGGGCGGTGTCTGCCAGCTGGGCAACTGCACGGACGTGGTCCGCAACGGCTACGAATCCGACGTGGACTGCGGCGGCGGGACGTGCCCGCTGTGTATCGACGGAAGGATGTGCGCTGCCAACGGCCAGAACTGCGTCAGTGGCGTGTGCCCGGCGACAACCTGCGCGATGCCCACGTGCCTGGACACGGTCAAGAACGGCACGGAAACCGACGTCGACTGCGGCGGCGCCTGCGCCACCGCGGCCAGCCCGCGCAAATGCACGGACGGAGAAACCTGCGCCATGGGCGTCGACTGCACCAGCGGCGTATGCGTCATGAACGAATGCGCGTCCGCCGCGTGCACGGACGGCACCCGAAACGGAACCGAGACCGACGTCGACTGCGGCGGCGCCAGTTGCCCCGCCTGCGCGGTCGGAAGAATGTGCGGCACCGTCGCCGCCAACTGCGTCAGTGGTGTGTGTACGGCGGGATTGTGCGTGGCGCCTACTTGTTTGGACACGGTCAGGAACGGCACGGAAACCTCCATCGACTGTGGCGGCACCTGCGCGACGGCGGCCACCCCCCGCCGGTGCGCCGATGGACAGACCTGCGCAATCGCCGGCGATTGTGTCAGCTTGAACTGTGGGCCCAGTTTGACCTGCACGGCGCCGTCTTGCGGCGACAGCATCCGCAACGGCAGCGAAACCGACGTCGACTGTGGTGGATCGTGCGCACCGACGAAGAAATGCGCGGACGGCCGCCTGTGCGGAACGGCAGCCGCCAATTGTCTAAGCGGCGTCTGCACGGCTGGAACTTGCGCCGTGCCTTCGTGCACCGACACCGTCAAGAACGGACTTGAATCGGGCGTCAATTGCGGCGGCACCAGCACGTGCGTACGTTGCCCCACGGGCCAGGGCTGCGGAACCGGAACCGACTGCGTCAGCGGGTCGTGCGTCGCCAGCGTTTGCGCCGCGCCATCCTGCACCGACGGCGTCAAGAACGGCGTCGAGACCGCGATCGACTGCGGCGGTGCGAACGCGTGCCCGCGCTGCGGTGGCGGGGGCGTCTGCGCCGCCACCACGGATTGTTCCAGCCCGCTTTACTGTCACGCCACCAACCGCGTCTGCACCACGCCAACCTGTCTCGACGTAATGAAAAACGGCAGCGAAACCGACGTCGACTGCGGCGGGTCCTGCGCGCCGGCCACTACGTGCGCCAATGGGAAGATCTGCGCGGCCAACAGCGACTGCACCAGCGCGAACTGCCAGGCCCTGATCTGCTCGGCCCTGGGGTGCCAGACGTGCTGGAAGGTGCAGTACAAGAATGGGGGCCCCGGCAACACGCAATGGTCCGATCAGGCCCTCAACATCGTCAGCATCGGGGCGACCGCCGTCCCCCTGTCTCAACTCAAAATCCGTTACTGGTTCGACGCCGATTCCCAGGTCCCGACCGCGCCACCGGTCTGCAACTCGGCCTGGAACATCGGCGGCTGCCCCAACGTCACACTATCGTACGTGACCGTCACTCCTGCCCGCACGGGGGCCAACCGCTACGTGGAGATCGGGTTTATCTCCGGCGCCCCAACCCTGGCGGCCGGAGCCCAGACCGCGGACATCCAGTTTTCGTTCCACTACGACTCGTGGGCCGTGGTCAACCGAACCAACGACTATTCCTTCGACGCCACCAAAACGGCGTTCGCCGACTGGAACCGCGTGACCCTGTACCACAACGGGAACAAGGTCTGGGGCACCGAGCCGCCCTAACCCGCCCTAGCCCCCCTTACTTGCGCGCGAATCATCCGCCGAAACCAGCGTCGCATCCGACGCCAGCGGGAATCGTCGTGCTCAGGCAGGTCTGGAGATCCCTGCAGGTGGTCTTTGCCAGGCACACGTTCACCGCTGTGGTGATCGCGCTCATGTTCGAATATGTGCAAGTCGTCTGATTGACCATCCGGCACTGCATGGTTTGGCAGTTCATCGTACCTGCCGCGCCCGCGTCCGGATCGCAGAGCGAGGTGAATCGCTGGCACACCTGGTTGCACACCGCGACGGGATCGCTGGACGCGCCGCCACCGCAGGTGACGAGTAACAGAGCAGAGGACAAGGCGAGGGCGAGGCGAAATGCTTTCATGGGCGGTCTCCGGAGTTGTCGTGTTGTCGCCCTATGGTGCCCGCTCCCAGAGATCCCTTCGGAGACCTGACGCGGCACTGGTTCGTGCTTACACGACCGCATCCGCTTCCCGGTCGACCGCCGCACCGGTCGGCTAGAATTCTCCCGATGCCGCCGACCATGCGCCTTTACACCGACTTCGTTTGCCCGTTCTGTTTCATCGCCGAACAAAGCACGGTGCCACGCCTGCTGGCATCGTACGACCTGATCCTGGACTGGCACGGATTCGAACTGCACCCGCGCACCCCGCCGGGCGGCCTGCCGCTGTCGACCCTGTTCCCGGGCGTCGATCTGCCCTCTTTGCACGAACGGACACGGCGGTTTGGCGCGCGGTTCGGCGTCGCGAACTTCAATCCCCCCGACCGCATACAGAACAGCCGCCGCGCGCTGGCGATGGCCGAACTGGCGCGCGAGCAGGGATACCTGGAGGCGTTTCGCGCCGCGGCCTTCGAGGCACACTGGCGCCAAGGCAGGGATTTGGAAAACGACGGCGATCTGCGAGCCCTGGCCACCACCGCCGGGCTTGATCCCGATGTCGCTCTCGGCGCCGCAGACGATCCGACCTATTTGGCGCGGGTTGACGAGAGACAGACCGGCGCGCGCGACCAGGGAGTCACGGGCATCCCAACGTTCATCATCGGCGACCAGCGGATCGTCGGATGCCAATCCTTTGAAGTTCTTGCGGCCGCGGCGGAAAGCGCCGGCGCGCGCCCGATCGTCCCATCGTCTTAACTTGCCGCGCTGGCTTTTTGGATCCGGCGGTGATTAGCTACCCCGGCGTTACCGTGGCGGAATGTCCCGCCCCGACGGAGGA